>JAVVPN010000014.1:0-49144 GCA_036655755.1 Bacteroidales bacterium
AATCTAGCTCTATCAACTGATTATTTTCATCATAAATAATAATATTTTTAATAGATAGTTTAAATATACTATTAGATTGATAATGGTGCTCTCCAACACTTTTTATCAAATTAAAAATATAGGTGAATTGAGTGGGTGATAACCAACTTGTTTGGTCAATCTGCTTATAACCGTTTTCTTTTAGAAGATTAAACACCTCTTCATCATAATATTCCCCTCTAAGAGATAATGGATCAAACACGTTCATATTTTTAAGCTTTTAATTAAAAACCTATTTATGCCTAAAAATGTTTGTTTTTTCCCGTTTCCACCATAATAAAAATAATTAAATATATTGTCAATGAGACCTCTTTTAAACTAAACCCTTTCTTCCATGTTATAAAAATAAAATCGCCATAATTCACATAAAGCTGAGATACCCAACAAAAGGTATATATGAAAAGAGCCTTCGTTCTAACCATTCTTCTGTTTTTAACTTGTATCGGCATGCAAAGCTCCAATAAAATAGATTTGACCACTGTTAAGCAGGTGGATCTGAATCGTTATATGGGTACCTGGTATGAAATCGCACGATTCGACCACTCGTTCGAAAGAGGCTTGGTAGGCGTTACGGCCACTTATACCCTATTACCGGACAACAAAATTCGAGTAATCAACAAAGGATATAAAAACACGCTTTCAGGAAAAGAAAGTGTAGCCAAAGGAAAAGCGAAAGTACCTGATCCGAATGAGCCGGGGAAGTTGAAAGTATCCTTCTTCCTGTGGTTTTATGCCGATTATTATATTCTGGAACTCGACGAGGAGAATTATTCGTATGCACTGATCGGCTCTTCGAGCGATAAATACCTGTGGATTCTCTCGCGCACGCCCATACTTCCGGAAAATACGCTGAACAGGTTGCTCGAAAAAGCACGAAAACGAGGGTATGATACGGATAATCTTATCTTTGTGCCACAATAATTCCAGTCTTACAACCGCCTCTTTAACTTATTCTAATCAAATAAATTATCTTTGCCGCTCTATAAAACAGACGCGAGATGATTAATGCGACCGAAAACTTTATACTTATCGATAATAAAATAAAAACGTTTCAAATAGAACGTTGCTGGTTTGACCAAACTACCGATCGTTACAACGTACTATTTGCCGGAAATCCAACCATGTATTCCTATCGAAAGGAAAGAGTGGTATGGATCAAAGAACCCCAACAGCTTGACCCGAACGATTATCAGATTATTAAAGAGGGCCGCGTATTGTCGAATATTAAATCGATCTCCCTATTTAATACCGGAACCCAGAAATACTGGCATCTCCGTTTTTGCAATAACAAGGAGTATACTTATTCTGAAGAGCAATTAGAGATATCAAAATCATGCTTAGCAACCTCTCCATCGAAAAATGTATTTGAATATCTGAAGCAAGTGGCCGCTATAAACGGCATCTCTACCGAAGAGGGTGTTTCGTTGTTGTCAAAACAATACGACAACATCCGGTTTATTGATAAGAATAAAGCGATTGCACCCTACCTCAATCCGGCGGACATCCAGCCGCGTAAACAGCAGGCTCCTGATTTAATCTTCCCTTTCGGGTGTAACGCAAGCCAATGCAAAGCGGTCAAGAATGCTTTTGAGAGTCAGATCAGCGTGATACAAGGTCCTCCCGGTACCGGCAAAACCCAAACCATCCTTAATATCGTCGCCAATATCTTAACGCTCGGTAAAACGGTTCTGGTCGTATCAAACAATAACTCGGCGATAACGAATATCTTCGACAAATTAGCAGAATACGAGCTGGCTTTTATGGTGGCGTCGCTTGGTAAATCTGAAAACAAAGAGATTTTCATCTCTACACAAACAGAGAGAAACTATCCTTCTACAATCGGGTCATGGGAAGATGCGGAAAGTGAAAAGCAGGAATTTAAGACCGAAATTTTGCGTCTGACAGAGCGGTTGAATACCATATTTGCTCGCCAGGAGCGACTTGCACGCGCAAAACAAGAGGTTGAAGCACTCGATCTTGAATGGGTGCATTATAAAAAAGGTATTCTGCCCGGTCTGCCGGAGATTGAACTGCCTGCACATGTAAACCCGACGCAACTGTTGATGCTATGGAACGAGTGTCAGCGCATTGCCGAAGATACCGGTTTTCGCAAAATTCCGGCACTGGCGAACGTGTTACAAAAGTTAAGATGGTTTCTTTTCAAATTGAAAGTTTTCCGGATTTGTAAAATCACCGACAAAACTTTTTACGATCAGGAGAATGCTACGATGATAGCGGCATTTCATGTGTTATGGTATAAATTCAGAATAAAGGAACTGCGCAGTGAAATCGGCGAACTGGAAGAGTATCTTAAAACGGAAGATGCCGGTAAACTTACGGGCCGCTTGTGCGAAATGTCGATGCGCCATCTGAAAAACGCACTTTACAATATATACGGAAATAATCGAGAACGGCCAATCTTTGTTTCTGACGATTTTAAAAACGATTGGCGGAAAATATTGAAGGAGTACCCGGTTATATTAAGCACTACCTTTTCGTCGCGTTCGGGCTTAAACCCCAATGCCGTATATGATTATGTGATAATGGACGAGGCTTCACAGGTTTCTATCGAAACAGGAGCTTTGGCTTTATCGTGTGCGGAAAATGCAATTATTGTAGGCGACTCGATGCAGCTACCGAATGTTGTAACGGACGACGACAGAAAGATTCTCAGGAATATTGCCCGCAGATTCGATATTCTTCCGGGCTACGACTGTGCAGACAATAGCTTTTTACAATCTGTCTGTAAAATCCTTCCGGACGTGCCGCAAACGTTGTTACGCGAACACTATCGCTGCCATCCCAAAATAATCAACTTTTGTAATCAGAAGTTTTATGGAGGAAACCTGATAATCATGACGCACGATAAGCAAGAAGCGGATGTGATTTGCGCCGTTAAAACGGTTGTCGGAAATCATTCAAGAGAACAGATGAATCGGCGGGAAATTGATGTCATTAAGGGGGAAGTGCTCCCTCAACTATCCTATGAGCCAGAGGAAATTGGCATTATTGCGCCCTATAACAATCAGGTAAACAGCATAAAGAATGATCTTGGCACAAGTAGAATTGATGTTGCAACAGTCCATAAATTTCAGGGAAGAGAGAAAAATGCCGTTATCATGACAACGGTCGATGATATTATTACCCCGTTCTCAGACGATCCGAATCTTCTGAATGTAGCGGTATCGCGGGCGAAACAAAAATTCTACCTTGTAGTTTCGGGCAATGAGCAACCTCGCGATGGTAATATTTGCGATCTGATTGCTTACATCGAATACAATAATTGTTCGGTCAGTGAGAGTAAGATTCACTCGATTTTCGATTACCTTTATCAACAATACACGGAAGTAAGAATCGCTTATTTGAGAAAACACAAACGAATTTCTCAATATGATTCGGAAAATCTTACATATGCCCTTATTAAAGAGATTTTACAGGAAAATATACTGTTACATCATTTGGACGTAATCTGTCATCAGCCACTCAACATGCTGATTCGCGACTATTCTCTACTGAATAAGGAAGAGTGTAAATATGCGATGCATCATGCTACGCATATCGATTTCCTGATTTATAACAGGGTTAGTAAAATGCCGGTGTTGGCCGTTGAAACCGACGGATACGCCTACCACAAGGCTGATTCTGCTCAGTTTGCAAGGGATAAAAAGAAAGATAGGATATTAGATCTATACGGGATTGCGCTTGTAAGGTTATCAACGACAGGTAATAATGAGAAAAAGATGATCGTTGATAAGTTAATGGCTCTCTTGCATTTAAACTAAATCTCTATCTAAATTGTATAATCTGATATTTATAAGACAAACGATATGAATAAAAAAACAAAATGCAGCTTATTGCTAATGATGATTACCTTCCTGTTCGTAGGAATCGGATGCCAGATGAAAACAAATAAGCAAGAGATTCCCTTTACGGTTGCCGAAAAATATTTTGTCAAAAATACGGTAAAAAGTATCGATGAGCCCAAGATCACCACTCAAGAGGCGTTTAATCAGATTTTCGGAATGGCCACGGTAATGGGACCCAACGGGCGTCCTACCCCTATCGATTTTGGGAAACAATACGTAATTGCCGTCATGAAACCTACTACCGATTACAAGACGACTTTAACTCCGGTTAGTTTACAGAAAGACTCAAAAGGGGATATTATATTTTCATACAAAGTTGAGAAAGGTGAAAAACAAACTTACTCCTTCACTCCGGCCCTCCTGATTATTGTAGATAATAATTATACCGGCCCGATTGTTCTGAAAGAGATAATGTAACCCTGACAACCTAATTTTTTAACCTGCCAGTCTAAAAATGGATGACAAAAAACTTTCAGACCAAATAATACAATTCAATCGGGAGTTGGATTATACGGGGAGTTTACCGCCGGGCTTTCGGGTGATTAATCCTTATTTGGATAACCCCGAAACGCTTGAGGTGATGGCCCGGTTTTATCATAAATATTATAATGATTCGAATCCCCGAAAATTTATCTTAGGCATCAACCCCGGTCGATACGGAGCGGCTGTGACGGGCGTTCCGTTTACCGACACAAAACATCTGGAAAGTGTTTGCGGTATAAAAATGAAATCGGCTTATACCCATGAACCGTCGGCCGTATTCGTACATGAAATGATTAAAGCGGATGGTGGGGCAACCAAATTCTTTCAGGAGTTTTATATCAATTCGCTTTTTCCACTGGCTATTGTCCGGGAAACCAAAGATGGGAAATGGGTAAATGCCAACTATTATGATGATGCGACTCTTTTTAAAATGACAGAAGATTTTATGATCTCTTCTTTAAAGAAACAGATCGACTTTGGATTGGATACTTCGCGCATATTTGTATTGGGGAAGAAAAATGCAAGTTATATTGAAAAACTAAACAAACGGGTAGCCCTTTTTGATAAGCTCGTAGTACTCGAGCACCCCAGATATATTCAACAATATAAATTGAAAGAAAAACAAACCTACATCGATAAATATATTTTAGAATTGAACCGTTCAAACAACGAAGGTTAGAAGGTAATTTTTAAATCAACAAAGCTAAAATACGGATGCAACACCTAAATGCAAGAATAAAAAAGATCTACGAATTATTTTTATCTAAACGCGCAAAAGAAAGATTCGAACATTTTATCATCATTCTTTCGCTTTGCAGTTTTGTGTTGCACTTGGCTGTTTTAATGAGTAAACGCCAATTCGGTGTAAACCTTATCGAAGCACTTTATACTCCTTTTACCATCATATTGCTTTATGAGGTTTATTTACTGGTGTATTATTTGCGAAAATCTACAATCGAATATATTGGTAAGCAGTACGAAATCATTACGCTGATTCTTATACGAGGTGTTTTTGAAGAAATATCGTACCGAAAATTCGACTTTACCGCATTGAGCGAAGCAGGAATCGCATTTGTCGTTAAACTATGCGCGATCATACTCCTTTTCTATTTGGTACATGTTTTTTATCGTATCGCAGCTCGCATCAAAAGGAAAAATCCATTGGCCGAATGTAAGAAACAATATTCCTTGCAATATCTCAACATTAAGAAAATTCTCAGCCTAATACTTATCCTGGTATTCGTGGGGATACTGATATATAGCTCCATCGATTCTTTTGGAAATATGCGTTCGATTGAGGATCTTTTTGTAATACTCAAAGAAGTAAATTACACGTTCTATTCGTTGTTCTTTACCACACTGATTTTGACGGAGGTATTTCTGCTGCTAATCATTATGTTTTATATTGATCTTTTCAGTATCATCATCCGAAATTCAGCCTTTATCATCTCCACGACCTTATTAAAAATGTCTTTTTCACAAACAGGCATTGCATTTACCGCCATGGTGTTACTTGCTGTAGGATTCGGCGTGGTCATGCTTCGTATTTATCGTTTGTATGAAAAATGAGAAAGATTCGAATTAGTCACATGTAAGCTGATAACTCCCTGCCGGAAATCGGTTTCCGAAAGATCTTACCAAATCCGGATAGCACATAACAAAGCGTTGTAGGGTCATTGAGAATGAATCGATCGTTATCATTCATCAAATTCAAAAATTAAAAAAATCATATATATCACATTTTTTTTGCTTAAAAAATTATTTAATCTATTTTTACCGAATAAGAAATCCTGACACTACTTCAGGAAGGCTTTTTATATATACAGCCTACTCCTTATAACAATTCATTTTTCAATATTAGAATCAAAGATACACCCTTTATATACCTTCTATAAGGCATATAAAGAGTTATGAATTATGCTCATTCATCAATTCTAAATCTATAATTATGAGACACAAGAAGGTATTCCTGAATCTCCTTATGGTACTATTTTCAATTTTTATTGTACAAGGTGCTATTCCTACCACAAAAGGCTTTAAAAAGCTAAATCTCATTTATAGCGATGCTATAAAATCATTAAATGAGGTGACTTCGCACGCCCAATTACCTAAAGCCATGACCCAGTTAAAGAAGCTTGAAAAAAAATGCGAAAATGATCCATCCATTATTGCAGTTCTGAAATCAGATCTTCAAAGCTGCCCCGAAAAATTAAAACCGACTTACCTACAATCTTTAAAACTACAATCAGATTTGAAAGATGCAGCCAAACGACTTGCAATGGGCGGTATCTTACAAAGTGATCAATATGGAGTTGATTTTAATAACTTTATGAATAAGATAAAGTTAAGCGATGATTCCATACAAGAACAGCCTTTATTGGAAGGCGCTCCCTATGAAAGTAAAGAGGATAGAGATAAACGCATGAAATGGTGGCGCGACGGTAAGTTTGGAATGTTTATCCATTATGGTCTATATTCCGGATTAGGAGGAGAAGTAAAAGGCAAGAAATATGAAGGTTGCGTCGAATGGATTCAGATGCAATCGGGCTTAGACAGTGAATCTTATGCCGCAGAAGCAATTGATAAATTTACACCAAAATCGGGTAAAGCTGCCGAGTGGGTTAAATTAGCAAAAGAAGCTGGTTGCACGTATACAGTATTAACAACCAGACATCATGAAGGTTATAATATGTTTGATACCAAATTCACGGATTTCAATGTAAAGAAAACAAAAGGTATCGACATCGTTGAGGAATATTCACATGCATGCAAAGAGGAGGGGATAAAAGCGGGCTATTATGTTTCTCTTTTAGATTGGTCACATCCGGATTACGACCCTTCTAATTCAGGAATCTCCTATCCTAAAGGAAATTACGACGCCCAGACACAAGGTAAACGCCAATTCGGGAATCATAAAAAATACAAAGAGTATCTTTTAAATATCTTTGATGAATTGACGACCAACTATCCGGTCGATTTAGTATGGTGGGATTTTAGCCAACCTAATTTCCAGGGAGATCATGCGTGGGGAGCTACAAAACTGATGCATACGTTGTTTAATAAAAATCCGAATGCCATTCAAAACAATCGTCTTTATCATTCAGACAATCATCTAAGTGAAGGTGGAATCAAAGTTACCCCTACATGGAAAGGCGACTATTCTACAGCCGAACATCATGTTCCGGCAACCGGAATCGATGGTGATTGGGAAACCTGTCAGACATTGAATGGAACATGGGGATACTCCGCTGATAATCAAAAATGGAAATCGTCTGAAGATCTTATCCATGAATTAATTGATGTTGTCAGTCGGGGAGGTAATTTCCTGTTAAATATAGGTCCTGAACCAGATGGATCGATTCCTGCGGAAAGTGTTCGTATTTTCAAAGAGATCGGAAGCTGGATGGATAAAAATAATGAAGCAATTTATGGAACAAGAGCGAATCCGTTTGATGTTGAATTTGAGTGGGGACGTGTTACTCGTAAAGGCGATGATTTGACGTATCTGTTTGTTTATGACAAACCCGAAAATAATACATTATCGATTCCTTGCCTGTTTGACAACAATATGGAAGCATCTTTGCTGGATGGAGGAGATAAAATTAAAGTTACACAGGATAATATAAATAAAAAATCATCATTTAATATTGCCGATATAACATTACAAAAGGGTGCGACCGTTATTAAAGTAACAGGAAAACGCAAATAATTTAGCTTATACTCCCCCTATTCCGCTGAAGGCCTTGGAATAGGGGGAGTATTTATTTCAATACATCCCGTAAGATTTTTTCAACCTCCGGCTTATAAATTCCGCCTTCATGTACCTTCTTCCCATCCACATAAAAAGTAGGAACATAATAATAATCATACTTATCAGCTACTTCTGGTTCACGGGACTCCTCGATGGTTTCAATCTCTATACCGGCAAATTCCGGATGCTCCTCTTTCAACTCTTCAATATACTTGAATGCCTTTTTACAAAAGGGGCAATTTTGCAAATAGAAAATAGTAAGATGCTTCATAATTGATTTCTTGAACATTTATAAAATACACTTCTATTATATTATACGAAACAAGCAGGTAATAAATAAAGTTTATTATCTGCTTGTTTCTATTTATAACGGCATAGCGAAAATACGATTACAATGTCGTTTGTAAAATTTATTATTAATCCTGATTCAATAATATATTCGAATGTGAATATTATTGACTGGATTCCGGTCGACGAAACAGGAAAGCCTTTATATCCATCCCAAATAAAATAAAAAAATAAGATCTTTTGAAGAGTCTTTATAACTACGCGTTCTTCATTATTTTTGCACTAAATAAGAAGAATCCTCCATTATATGTCAAAAGTTACAACTCCCAGTTGCGTAGATTGCGGTACGCAAAACTGCAAATTCAAAGATCGGTCTTATCCCGAATTCTGTCCGACAACAAATCTGAAAGAAGAAGATGCGTCATGGGCATTAGAACGCTATCAAGATGATCGCAATCATGAAGTAATGGTCGCCAGTGCTGAAGTTGAATTTGAAGGATATTGTCAGTGGACGCGAGTTGAAGAGATCATGCAGTTCGCACGGAAAATCGGTGCAGTGAAAATCGGAATAGCAAATTGTATCGGCCTCATAAATGAAGCACGGATTTTTGCAAAGATATTGCGTGCCAACAACTTCGAGCCCTATGCGGTTATTTGCAAAGTAGCAGGTAAAGAGAAATCATCAATCGGCATACCCTGCGAATGTGAAACAATCGGGGCAGCGATGTGTAATCCGATTCTGCAAGCACGTTTATTAAACGAGATAAAAACAGATTTAAACGTAGTGATAGGACTTTGCGTAGGCCACGACAGTCTTTTCTATAAATATTCGGAAGCGTACGCCACAACACTGGTAACGAAAGACAGGATTACGGGGAATAATCCGGCTGCCGCGCTTTATACGGCTAATTCTTATTATGCAAAAAAGTTAGCGCTCACTACAAAATCAAAATAAATCCGATAGGAATAATCTCTAATTCATCCTATCGGAATATACATTTTCATAGTAGTTTTATAGCATTTAAAGCGCTATATGGATTGTTCGACTGTCTCCAAACACAATATCTTCTCCCGGAATATTCCACAGGCACTCGCGGGCGGTGAGTAACTGCTTTTCGGTATCAATACTAATCAACATAAAGGAAAGCAACGATTCATCTTTTCGCGACCGGGCCCCTGTAGTTGGCGAATCTACCCGAAAACAAGGAATAACCGGATTTCCGTATTCGTCTTTAAAATCATAAAATTCGCTGAAGTTATAATGTCCGTGAAAATAACCTTTAATCATCGGCATATTCCGAAAAAAATCGGCCAACGCACGGTGGGCCACCTTCTCTTCCCCTTTAAAATAGTTTACGTTGCTGGTATCAGCCAATAAATTTTCAAAACGGTCGGTCGAATTAATATCGTATGGCGGATTCGGATTCATAAAATGCCGGGCCACTACATTTGGTTCATCGTGCACAAACATTAAAACAGGCGTTTGTTCGCCATTCGCCAGCTCGTTGGTTATCCATGATCGTTCATTACTATCGGGCCACATGTGGACAAATAAAAAACGAATGCCATGCGTCATCACCGAAAAATGGATTTTATCTGTCTGATGGTTATAATTTGCCGCAGTTCGTAATTCGCCGGGGCGAATCATCCGGTTATACATTCCGGCCATCGCTGTTGCATCTTTCTTTTGTATGGCATAATGCCCGATTGCATTCGACACATCATGATTGCCCGGAACAACATACACGGGAGCTTTTTGCCCATCGGTTCGTTTTAAATTCAATGTACCGAACCAATCACGTTCAAATTCACGCCATGATTTTGCAGCACGCTGTATCCCCGATTGCATCCGGTTGGTAATATCGCCCGTATTAATAACCATTTCGACTGAGCCGATCCGGGTACCTGCGCCAACTCCGGCGCCAACAGGCAGCGAAAGCTCCGGTAAACGATTCATACGCTCAAGCATTGCCTGATTGACACGAAAACCGGATACTGCTTTATTTCCCCGGAAATCACATTTCACCCCATAATGCGAATCGGATGAATAGATAACATGAATAACCTCTGCCTGAACATGAAACCCGGCAAATAGAATGCACAGAAAAAAGAGAGCGAATAAACGTGTAGATATTTTTTTCATAAAAACGATATTACTCAATAATGTTCGCCGTTGCCATAATAGCTGCGCGGTTCGGGATAAGAGAAATATAGTTCTGATTCAGGATAACCGGCTTTTTTCAAATATTCGCAGACACAACGGGCTACTGCATCCTGCACCTCGTCGCCTCTTTTGAAAGCGCAAACTTCAACCATCGGAAATCCGGCCCGAACCTTTCCTTCTACAATAAACTCGGAGCGCACTATCTCTATATTTATATAATCGGCTGGTACTTGGTAAATATCCATCAGTTCGTGTAGCATCTTTTCTGAAACAGGCAAAAGATCAGCCGTTTCAACTGCATGAAAGCGTAATGTTGGCATAAAAATTTTAATTATTTATCTGTAATGATATGTGGTACAAAATGCGACAAATTATCTGTAATTATTTTTGAATTTTCACGTATTCCGATTCCTGCAGCCTCACCCCCAATCACCCACGAACCAATAATCGGATAATATCCCGAATGAGAGTCCAGGCAAAGGTCTTGCCATATAAAAGCTCCGTCACCATATTCTCCCCCCGTCGAAGCAATCACTTTGCGATCGCTTACCAATTCTACATTTGCGCCCTCGCGCGAAAGAATCGGTTTGCAGGCATAACTCCGCATATCAGCCGGTTTTTGAAAAAAGGCAGGCAATATGCGCGGGTCGTTAGGATAAAGCTGGTGAAGAATAGGAAGGATGGCTTTATTCGACATCAACATCTTCCAGATCGGCTCAAACCAGTTGGTCGACCGCTCAAACAGACATTCGCCAAACTCTTCGCGCACAATCCATTCCCACGGATACAATTTAAAAATATCCCGAATAAAAAGTTCTGCCGGATCTGTAAAACACATCCCGTTCCAACCAATATCGGCAATATCGATCAAAGAGGTTTGGATTCCGCTTTGGGCAGCCCGGTCTTGAAGATAAGAGGTCGTAGTAAAATCTTCCAGACTTTCATAACTACACGCAAAATGCATTGCTGAAACGTCATAATCAGATTTCAACTCACGAAACAGATCGCCTAATCGCTCATGAATTGAATTAAACTGATCTGCTTGGGGGAAACAATCCTCTTTCCATTGCCATTGCACGACGGCCGCTTCATAAAGCGAAGTAGGAGTATCGGCATTAAATTCGAGCAAATGACAACGCCCGTCTTTATACACAAAATCAAACCTTCCGTAAATAGATGGTTCATCGGCATCCCACGACTCGCGGATCAATTCTGCAAAAGATTGCGGAATATCGAACAGGTGAAACAGGTTATGGTCAATCACATGCTGAACGGCATGAATACACATCTCATAAAGTTCGTTCGTATCGCGCTCAATGCGCTCTATATCATCCGGAGTAAAAGCATAATAACTTTTTTCGAGCCAGTAATCCTGATGAAAATTAAACGAAAGATCGGCAAGTTTCTTTTCGTAATCTGCTCTGGGGGCAATCGTATATCTCTTCATAAAAACAAAATTCAGGCACCTACACTACGTGATCCGGAACCGGTTTTGCCGAATCCGCTACGGGTAGAAGTTTTACTTACCGTGCGCATCGAGCTGGCCGGCATCACATATCCCGATTTCAAAGCCGCCCGATTCAATGGTTTTGCTGCCGTCGGAGGGTTACTCATCATCCCCTCACTCGCTTTTCCGGGTGTTGGGGATACATAAGATGGTCTGCCCATCGGTGTTGCATTGCGATCCATATCCCCGGTATAACTACGGCTCGATGGATAATAGCGCGTCTGTCCGCCGGTCAGACTGTTGATCAGCCAATATCCCATCAACATATTCGTAAAGCCACCGCCATGATATCCGCCGCCATGATAGATCCATTCATTTCCATTATTATCATGGACAACCTTTCCGGGCACCGTATCGGTATTCATCCAATTTGCATCTGCCTCTTTGGTTTGTTGCGCACCGCCACAACCCGATACAAGGATTGACCCAACGGATAGCGCGACCAGACCATTCAGATATTTTGTTTTTTTCATAAGTCTTTTTCGTATGTTGCCCGCTAAGATAAAGAAAAAAGAGGAGTAATCGATATTCCGGTTTTCTTATTAAAAAACCACAAATAGCAGCTTACAGTTACAACTGTAGTATCGCATATCTGTTTATAATATAGTTAGATAACACTTACAAAAACATCTGTTTTATGAAAAAGGAGGAAGTATTGAAATTGATAAAAGAATATCAGGATTATTCAAAAACAAATGATTATCCGAGATTCAAGGAGGAAATTAATGCAGAAGAGCTTGAGCTGCATGAGGCTATCGCTACTTCCCTACGTGAAGAACTTGAACAAAATCCCGATTTCTTTAAAGAGCTTACAAACATCCAGATGAAAGAGTACATCCAGAAAAAACACATGGATAATAAGTCAAAATAAACTATATTGTTGATCTCACCACGGGCATGAAGTTTACTCTTCTTGCCCGTGAACAGAAAACACCTCGCCCGGGAATAATTCTCATCACGCCCATGACGAGATGAAGCATATGGAAAAAAAGAGCGGGTCAGTCTTTTCCAATCATTACCTTTTGGTCGGGATTTAACTGAGTACCACAATATTTACAATAAAAGGCGCCTTGATCCTGCGTTATGCGACCACATGCATGACAAGGCTTATTAATATCTTCCGGTTGCCGCGATTTTCCCATCGCATTATGTTTTACCATTGAGGCGGTAACAATGCCCGTAGGTACAGCTACAATGGTATATCCTATCAGCATTACCATTGCTGCTAAAAAACGCCCAACCGGAGTAACCGGCGTTATATCGCCATATCCTACCGTAGTCATTGTTACGATAGCCCAATAAATACCGGCCGGGATACTTGTAAATCCGCTATGAGGCTCTGATCCCTCCACTACATACATAATCGTACCGATTGAGGTAACAAGAATCAGTATAAAAAAGAAGAAAACAATAATTTTCGGCAAACTTTCTTTGATGGAATAAAGTAATAGGTCGCCCTGCTTAAGAAACTGGAATAATTTAAAAACACGAAATGTTCGAAGCAATCGAAATACCCGCATCACGACCAGATAATGGGTACCGGGTATAATAAAACTCAGATAAACCGGCAGGATAGCCAATAAGTCGATGATACCCAAAAAGCTAAAGATATATTTCTTTGGATTTGGAGAACAATAGATACGCAATAGATATTCGATGGTAAAAAATAATGTAAACCCATACTCGCAATTATGAAGCAGTTTGTAATGTATCGTTGAAAAAGAGGACAGGCTTTCCAACATCACATTGGTGATACTTGCCAGAATAAAGAGTATCAAAATTACATTAAACCCCTCTCCTAATTTTGTATCAGACTGAAATATTATAATATAAAGCGCCTCTTTAAAGGTTTTACCCTGAAATGGGGACGCCATATGGCTACGCATTTTCTTCCAAAGAGTCATTTTTAAAGCTGTTTTATTTTATAAATAACAAGCTAATTTTAATTTTGTTACCATGAAGATTATTTCCATCGCCACTTAAACATTAAATTAACGTTTCCGGTCAGGTTATAATCAGTAATCATTGTTTAATCATAGAATGAAGAATTCTTTTTATTCCTATTTTCCACTTAATGCAAAAACCTAAAATAGTAACAGTTGGCCCGAATAATACACTGTTGGATGAACAAGGTGTACAGGTCACGCCTCCACTCGGATGGAGCTTTCTACCGGCCGGCGATGCCGGAATCACCAGAAAAGTAACGGGCGCAGGCTGTTGTTGGCGCGTACAGGTTAAAATGGGACGACGCACAATTTCAAAAGGGCTTTGGGCTCCCAAAGAACACATCGAGCAAGCTTCGCTACAAATGGAAGCGATGCGGCAAACGGAAGGTTATCAAAAAAAGATGGAGTCGGCTAAACGGCGGCGAGATCAAATGCAAGCAGAATATGTAGACGATTTTTTTAGTCAAATAAAGCATTTTCTCAATTTTCATCCTTGTTATGAAGCTGAAGCCAATAAGATGGCCCGCCTGATATGCACCCATGCTACCCCTGTCGGGAGCGGCACGGTTGCCCGAACCACACGCATTCCGATTGAAGAACGGGCAGCCAAAGCTGTAATAGCATGGATGCGCCATCAAACTACCGCTTATGACGATATGGAAATTGCCCGGATAAAAGGTGAACGACGCCGAATCAGACGACTGCTTGCCGAAAGGTCTGTAAAATTACTTGAGGCTTATCGTAAAGGAGAGCCTATCCCGGCTTTATGCCCGCTTAAAAAAGCGCTTTCTTGAGCATATTAACCAAAACATTATCTATTAAACTTTGTTTATATATTGTTTACACAGATGTGTTATGCTAAGTAATATATAAATAATTGTTTATGGATTCCTCACATAAAATCAATAAGGTAGAAGTTAGAAACCTCCAGATTGAAGATTATGCACAGCTTTCTCAGTCTTTTAAACGAGTATATGCAGATAAAGATGCTTTTTGGACGCATGAGAATATTGAAACATTGATTTCTATATTTCCGGAAGGCCAAATCGTAACCATCGTAGATGACCGGATCGTAGGATGTGCTTTTTCTATTATTGTGGATTACAATATGGTAAAAGGAGATCATACCTATGCAATGGTAACGGGTAATGAAAGTTTTAATACCCATAATCCGAATGGTAATATTTTGTATGGCATCGAGGTATTTATCCATCCTGAATATCGGGGACTCCGCCTGGCCAGGCGTATGTACGATTACCGGAAAGAACTTTGTGAGAAACTCAATCTGAAGGCAATCATGTTTGGAGGCCGTATCCCCAACTATTACCAATATGCCGATACGATGCGGCCCAAGGAGTATATCGACAAAGTACGCACACGCGATATTTATGATCCGGTTCTCACATTTCAGCTTTCCAATGATTTTCATGTGCGCAAAGTGATGATGAATTATCTGCCGAATGATGAAGAATCAAAACATTGCGCCACACTTCTGCAATGGGATAATATTTATTATCAACCCCCTACTCAAGATTACGTAGATAAGAAAACAATGGTACGCGTCGGGCTGGTACAATGGCAGATGCGCCCTTACAAAACGCTCGACGACGTATTCGAACAGGTGGAGTTTTTTGTGGATGCCGTTTCTGATTATAAAAGTGATTTTGTACTCTTCCCTGAATATTTTAATGCGCCATTGATGGCGAAGTTCAATCATTTGGGAGAAGCTCAGAGTATCCGTGGATTAGCTCAATATACAAGTGAAGTGCTCGATCGGTTCATTAATCTGGCCATCAGTTACAATATCAATATTATAACCGGAAGCGTCCCGTTGGTAAAAGAGGATGGTAGATTATATAATGTCGGATATCTTGTGCGCCGAGACGGCTCTTTCGAAACGTACGAAAAAGTACACATTACACCCGACGAAACCAAAAGCTGGGGATTGTCAGGAGGCAGCATGGTGCAAACCTTCGAAACGGATTGCGCCAAGATCGGAGTATTGATTTGTTATGACGTTGAGTTTCCCGAGTTATCACGTATCCTTGCCGATCAGGGGATGCAGATTCTGTTTGTGCCGTTCCTGACCGATACACAAAACGCCTATTCGCGTGTAAGGGTTTGTGCGCAAGCACGTGCTATCGAGAATGAATGTTTCGTTGTGATTGCCGGATGCGTAGGCAATTTGCCAAGGGTGCATAATATGGATATTCAATATGCTCAATCGGGAGTATTCACTCCATGCGATTTTGCCTTCCCGACAGATGGGAAGCGTGCGGAAGCTACTCCGAATACAGAAATGATTCTCGTATCGGACGTAAACCTCGATTTGCTCAATGAGTTGCATACTTATGGAAGTGTACGGAATTTACGAAACCGACGAACCGATTTGTATGAAATAAAAGTGAAAAAAGGCCCTAAACGGACCTTTTAAATAATTTACCAGAATTTATTTTGCTGCGGATTATATTCGAATCCTCCTGTTGCCAACTGTTTGACAAGCCATTCTTTATCAATATCCATCGCGCGGCATAATTCATCGAGCGAAGAATATTCATCGCGCAGTTTCATATTGATAAAGCTGAATAGCATATTTATATCTTTCGGTAATTGATCCATCTTCTTTATTATTTAAACTGATGGATGCAAAATTGACAAAAAAATCTGATTCCGGATAATTTCGGAATCAGATTTTTTCTTTTCAGTTATAATACGGTAACCTCATCTATAAAGAACCATGAAGGGTGTCCTACCCCGTAATGCCATGTCGGGCACTCTTTTGTGCCGATTACGTCAACCTTTATATAACGGGCGCGCAGCGGAGTGGCAGACTCGGTTTTTACCCCTTTGAATTTTACCTGTACCGATTTATCTTCGGGCAGTTGATGGTTTTCGAGCAAAGTAAAGTTCGTACCATCGGCAGATAACGAATAAGTAACCTGGCGCGGAAGTAAGATCCATTGTCCCAGTTGATGAAGGAAGTCGGTTTCAATGCTATGAAATGTTTTCTCCTCACCCAAATCAATTACAAAAGCTCCGTCTTTACCTTCCCAGCCGGTCCAGCTCTCTACAAAAGTAGAACCACCAAATAAACCATCTGTAATAGCTGTTTCGCCCAATGTTTTATATTTTCCGGTCGGCTCATTCAGATAAGTAATTGCCGCACCCTCCGCAATACTTTTCTGAGCAGAAGGCATATAACGGCTTCGATACAACTCGCAATACTCTACCGGCGAATTATTTCGCTCATTCAAGGTAGGCACGTTAAAGGCACGGACTCTCTCTTCAAACAAATTCAATTTATTGTTAAGATCGTCAATATCCTTTTCATTTTCGGTACGAGCAATCTCCAACTCCGAATATTGAAGTGGCAAGCGAGCTTTGCGCACACGTTGTAAACGGATATTATCATCGCTGACCAGATTTTCGGCTTCATCAAACAGCGCGTTATAGCGTTTCATCAGTTCCGGTTTCAACATTCCTTTTTTATGCGAAACAGGCGAATCATAAATCCATAGGCGTTGCCCGCTACCAATGAGCGCCCCTTCCATTGTTCTTAAATAACGATACATGGTTGGGCCCGCTTCACCATAATAACCATTCAGGAAATGCTTCATCAGCGAGTCGGCGTTCAATTCCGGATTCCACATTAATTTGGCCACCATGTAAGTGCGCAACTCGGCAAAATCGCCACCACGGCTTCCGGCTATCTGCGAAAAATGCATGGAGGTATTGTTCTTCTTAAACAAACGGATATTATCCTGCAAAATATGAAAATTCGGGAATGGCGCGAGGTAGTTATCGAAGTTGATACCATAATCCCATACAAAAAGATTTTTCGTTATTTTACCCCACGCTTCGAGCGCAGCCGTAAATTCGCGCCCCGACTCATTTTCCGTGAGCGAAACCTCGCGGTTACAATCAATATCGCAGAGCATTACCGACACGTTTGGCAACGGCTTTATGTTGGCCGGCGCTTTCATCGTATAGAGATAGGCCAACGTAGAGAACTCTTTATCCGGGAAACGGGCGGCAAGCTTATTCATAAAGTAGATCAGGCTGCCTGAAAAAGCACCTTCTGCCTCATCTATCTTCTTGCAATTTTCACATGTACAATTCGTATAATTACCGTCGTTCTGACTGACACTGATCATATTCATTCCGGGATTCGCCTTAAAAATCGAATCCACTCTCCCACTTACGATTTCCAGCACATCGGGATTTGTCAGACACCACTGGCTCGCTTTGCCGGGATGACGTTTCCCTCCAAACCAGGAGTAATATTCGGGATGCTCCTTACCATATACATCCGAAGGTAATAACCGATCGAAAGTGTGTACCCAATAGCTTGCGGCAAACATCTCTCGCGGTTCTTCCAGTCGATGCCATTGCCGGTAAAGGGTATCGGCTTTCATTCCATAAAACTGACTTTGCCGATAACGAAAAGCCGGATTTTCAGAAAGGGTAAAAAGAGGCAACTCCAATGCCTGCGAAGCAGAGTAATCATATTCGTTTTCACCCCAATAATCAACATCAAAATAGTTTTCCAGTAAAGTTACGACTCCATAAACCGACCCTTTATCGCTTCCAACAATTCGTAATAGATTCCCTTCGGTACTCATTAAAAATCCGTCTTCTGTAATTTTTGCCTGTGAAGCAGCTAGGTTGGAAGGTAGTTTTTGAGAAGAGTCAATGTATATATCGTTCTTCTGTAGCTTCGGGTTTTGTGTAACCGATACAACAGGCAGTTCGGCTCCGCTTATTTGGCGAACAAAATACTGCAACATACTGGCAGCCTCTTTATCGGCCGATTGTTCCGAAACAATAATACGGGCCTGTGGCTTTCCTTTTTTGACTAATGATATTTGGGCAGATGCAGGGATTACGGCCAAATTTAAAACTGCCGGTAAAATCCATCTTCTGAATTTAAGGTTTTTCATGGTAATCTGTTTTTCTTGTGTTCTCAAAAATAGTGGATTAAACATAAAATCGCAAATATGTTTAAATACCAATGCTATTTATTAATTTTACGTTCTCTTAAAACCCTGAATTATTTTTGTATATCATGAAGTTACCGCTTATTCTGTTTACTCATTTTTTTATTCTTTTTCTTTGTGCCTCCTGTCATCCCACCCAACTACGGCAAGATAATTCACAGGCAGAAGCACTGATTCTGTTTGAAAAAGGAAAACAATATGAGTTTGATAAAGATGTGCGAAATGCATTGATAAGTTATTGGGCTGCCCTCGATCTGTTGGATACCCGCCAGGATACTATTCAGAAGGCAGAGGTTTATATACAATTGGGCGATCTGCTCTTTAAATACGGGCTGTATGAAAAGGCGGTTGAACATCATCGTGAAAGCTACACGCTGATGAAAGATCTTGATCAAAAAGAACAACTGGTGCAGATAACTCAGCGGCTAAGTATTGATTACACTCTTTTAAATCAACCGGACACGGCATCTTATTTTCTTGATTTAACCAATCAGTTGGCCATTCAAATGGCTCTCCCTGAGGCACCTTCGCTCTTGACACTCTCGTCAGATCAAATCCGTGATAAAATACAAAGCGATTCTATCAGTTCTGTCTATGATCGGGAACAACTGCTTAATCTGGAAACAAAATACAAACGTGAAAAAGAGCAATATCTTCGGGAAAAAGCCCGTAACAGGCAGTTAATCGTACTTCTTGCCTTCATCATTACAACAGGCATCTTTTTATTACTTCTCTTTATCTTTTATCGTAAGAAGAAACAGGCAGAACAATTACGGGCGCAACAATTCGCATGGTTTAATACCCTTGTCAATACAAATAAAGAGCAAATAAAGGAATATCAACGGGAGCTGTTCGGTAGCAACACCCAGATTAATGAACTGCGCCATCAACTTGCTCAGGCGAATATATCTTTAGAGGAGACGAACCGGTTGAAAGAGGAGTTGCGTTTTTATATTCTTCAACAGGAGAAAATTCAGACAGAAGAAAGAACCCTTCGATTGCGCGACGAATTGCTATTATCGGCAGAAAGTACACAGGCTGTATTAATTATCAATCGGATGAAACAGAAACCAACGTATAATCCGATTAAAAGCCCAAAAGAATGGCAAATACTGATTGATTTCATAAATGTGCTTTACGATAATTATTCGCAAATCGTTTTAAACCTGGAGGGATTGACAGATCGCGACCGAGAAATCTGTTTTCTAATTAAACTCGGATTTTCCACCGGGCAACTGGCAATCTTTTACGGAATCTCTCCCGGCTCTCTAACAAAAGCAAAATTCAGAATCCGGAAGAAGCTGGATGGGGGAAACATAAACAAAACATCAGATACCTGTTCAGCTTAACTTAGACAAATGTCCAGATACAAAACCCACAATAAAACAAATAAACAACTAACTTACAATACAATAGCAACCAAACCAATCTCTTTAAATGTCCGTATCCATTTCTAACGGAACTCTGCATTCTACTCTAACTTTGCTCCTGTTAAAAGCGCAAAGTTATGTCGAATTACAAATGTATTGATCTTATTGGCGGATGGCTGGTTTTTGCTATTGCCGCAGTCGTTTATGGAATGACGGTTGAACCGTCGGTCAGTTTCTGGGATTGTCCCGAATTCATTACCTCTGCCTCGAAGCTCGAAGTGGGACATCCTCCCGGAGCTCCTATTTTTATGCTTGTGGGAAATTTATTTTCGCATTTTGCAACAGAGGCAAGAGACATTCCCTTTATGATAAACCTGATGAATGCGCTGTTAAGCGCAGGTACTATTTTATTCTTATTCCGGTCTGTCACCTATCTCTCCGGGAAACTCCTGTTAAAGGGGAATGAGAAACCTTCTATGGCCCAAACAATCACCATCATGGCTTGTGGCTTTGTGGGTGCCCTAACCTATACTTTTAGTGACACATTCTGGTATTCGGCTGTAGAAGGAGAAGTATATGCATTCTCTTCATTTCTTACTGCGTTGGCCTTTTGGACCATTCTGAAATGGGAAAGCGAACCGAGTCTGATAGCGGGAGACAGATGGCTTGTCTTTTTGGCCTATATCATAGGTATTTCTATCGGAGTGCATTTACTAAATTTACTCTGTATCCCCGCAATAGCAATGGTTATCTATTTCAAAGTAAGCAAACATCCCAGCGTAAAAGGGAGCCTTATCTCATTAAGTTGTTCGTTTTTACTGATTGCCGGTGTACTTTATCTTATTATTCCGGGTATCGTGCAAATAGCAGGCTACGGCGAACTGCTTGCTGTGAATCATTTTAAACTACCTTTTCATACCGGCGCGATTCTTGCGTTTTCCATTATTCTATCCGGCCTGGTATTTGCCGTTTATATTTCACACCGTAAGGCCAATCATATATGGAATACTGTTTTCATGGGGTTACTGGTTTTGGTGTTAGGCTATTCGTCATACGCATTAATTATGATAAGGGCTTGTGCAGAAACACCAATGAACCAACAATCGGTAAAAGATCCGTTTTCCCTACGGGATTACCTGGGGCGCGAACAATATGGGCAGGCTCCACTGCTTTATGGAAGGACATTTGCTTCGACTCCAGCCGTTCGGCAAGATCAAAACGGAAAGTGGGCTTACGATTATGATAAGGGGATTGCTCAATACAGACGCACCCCCGGAGTGAACGGAAGCTCGGATGAATACGTAAAAACCGGACATAAACTGATTGAAAAATATGACCCTAACACCTGCATGTGGTTTCCGCGTATGTATAGTAATACTCACGCAAATGCCTATCAGGCATGGATCGGGAAAAAGATAGCCGTCCCCTCAACACGCGACAATCTTCAGTTCTTTTTCAGTTATCAGCTGAATTTTATGTATTGGCGCTATTTTATGTGGAATTTTGTTGGTCGGCAAAATGATATACAGGGATACGGGGATAAAGAGCATGGCAATTGGATAACAGGAATTTCATTATTCGACCGCTATGTATTAGGGATAACGGCGAATACAACGGATCAGAACAAAGGAAAAAATGTATTTTATGGACTTCCTCTTTTATTGGGCCTTTTAGGTATCGGATGGCAATGGAGTAAACGGAAGCAGGGAAAACAGCAATTTCTGATACTTTTTCTACTGTTTTTTATGACTGGTCTTGCAATCGTAATTTACCTCAACCAATCACCTCTCCAACCTCGCGAACGCGATTATGCCTATGCAGGCTCCTTCTATGCATTTAGTATCTGGATAGGATTAGGGGTAGCAGCCATAACAGAATTTATAAAGAAAATAAAAACTTCGTGGTCTCCCATGGTCATAGCCCTCTCCGCTGGCTTATTAACGCTTTGCATCCCCTTGCAAATGGCAAGTCAAACCTGGGATGATCATAACCGGACGAATCGCCATATCTGCCATGACATCGCTCTCAATTATCTGAAATCATTACCGGAAAAGGGTAATCCTGTTATTTTCGTCAATGGCGATAATGACACTTTTCCGCTTTGGTATGCAATTGAAGTAGAAGGATTTCGGAAAGATGTACGTGCCTGTAACATTATGTATCTGACAGGAGGATGGTATGTATCACAAATGATGATGCCGGCACACGACTCTCCCGCTTTCCCGCTTTCGCTTCCTCGCTCTTATTTTATGGACGATAAAAATATAGCCGTTGCGGTAAATCCGGCAATTCGCCACTCCTATCTTCCCGATGGCTCTGTAAAAGAAGTACGCATAAAAGATCTGATTCTTGATTTCTATCAACAGAATCCGGGCACCACCCGTTATGGCGAAGATCCGTTCGAATGGAGTAACATTGTAAAATATTGGTTAAACAATCCGGACGAATCTCTACGCTGCATCCCGACAGATAAAATCCATATACGGATAGATCGTAATGCGGTACTGGCATCAGGAATGCAGATTCCTGAAAATAAGGAGATACCAGAAGTAATGGTTATCGATCTGAAAGAGCGATCTTATTTACTCCGGCCCGGTATTGTGCAGATTGATATGATAAAACAATGCAATTGGGAAAGACCGCTTTATGTTGCAATTACTGCCCCACAAGCGGAATACGTTGATTTGTCCGATCACTTGGTTTTAGAAGGATTAGCTTACCGGATTGTACCGTATACAATAAAAAATCCGGATGCCCGATTTGATCTCGGTCGGATGTACGATCGTGTAATGAATCAATTCGAATATGGAAATCTAAAACAGACAGACCTTTATCTGGATGATGCGAACAAAGGGATTACGCATACACTCCATCTGACGATGCTGACACTTTCGGATGCCTTATATCGCAAAGGAGATACAATCAAAGCGCTCAATGTTCTTAACAAATGCCGTGAAGAGATATCACCGTCCATTTTAAAACAAATACCTTATTCAAATCTTGATTATCAAGAGCAACTATATCGATTATTAGAAACCGACACAACACCCTGAATATGAAAAAAACAGCTTTTTCAAAAATAAATTACATATGGATAGGCATCAGTTATCTGATTGTCATTGCAGGCTTTATCTTGATGACAGGGCCCGGTTCGACAGAAACGTATTTTAATCCTGATATTTTCAGTGCACGACGTATTTGCGTGGCCCCGATTATAGTATTAATCGGCTTTCTAATGATAGTATTCGGAATTTTATATACAGGAAAAGAGGAAAAACAGATAAAATAAAGGAGGGTTTACCAAAAGCGAAGGCACTTTTTCAGTGCCTTCGCTTTTTGGCAAACCCTGCTGAACTAAGAATAGAATATACGTTTGATAAAGCTATGCGAAGTAACAAATTAACGCCGGATAGTTAGCTTTTCAATTTTTACGGTTTGAGAGGTTGCATTCGTTATGACAATCATATAAATGCCTTCCGATAAACCGCGCACATCAATTTGATCGCTCTTATTATCTATTTGTCTTACCAAACGACCGTTCATATCCATTATTTTCAATGACGAATAATCGCCTTTAACCTTTATATAATCGGTAGCCGGATTTGGATAAATTAAAACATCTTCTTCTGCAAGTATAGCTTCCGCTCCATTACCGATTGTTACAACATAACGTTTTGTCAATGTTGGTGTCGATTCTGATCCGTCCGGATAAACCGTACTTACCGCATATCTGTAAACACCGGACGATAGCTCGTCAGAGGATAGATCGTCAAACATCATGTTTTTAATTGGAGTAGAAGTTAAGAGCGTCCAATTATCTTGATTATCGCTATCTGAAGCCATAACACGCCAAACTTTATAAGAGAGCGATATTTCTTCCTCATTTACACCCGGATACTGCTGTCCATTATCCGGCATGAGCAATGCCTTGGTACGAATCAAAGGATTACCCTTTATAATATCCAAATCTTCCAGATATTCAAATTCATTTACTTCATAATCCACACCCGTTACTACCTGTTTGTTTTCGAACGGATAAACAGGATCCGCAGCATTATCCAACGCTAATGCGATATATCCCGGATAACTTAAAGCTACCAGATAACCACGAGGAGCAAGCACAGGTGTTGAAAGCACATGCGTAGACCATTCCTGGTCTCTGTTACTTACGTCTGCCTGATAAAGGATTGTATTCGTTGGATTACCCGACTCGTCCAGATCAAACAAGAAAAGTTTAAGTAAAAAATGCGGACCACTTTCCCAAGATGTTTTCCAGGTTGCTTCAGTTACAAAAGCAGGGGTACGGTTTACTACACCGATTATAGCTTGCCCTTTCGGATGATTAATACCAATATGAGCCGCTTGTTCGCCGTTATCTCTGCGGAATAAATGGGCAGTTGCCGGTTTATCCCAATTTATACGGACTACCGCTTCGTCCGTTAAGACGCAATCGGGATTAGCAGCTCTTCCGATTAAATAATCCAAACGGATTTTTCCAAGGTAAATATTACGATCCTGAATGATGCAATTTCGGGATACCGATTTATACCCGGTTTTATTGAATGCAAGGTTATATTCACCCTCCTTTACCGTAACCGTAAAGACTCCGGTTTGTTGCATTACGATATCATCCTGTTCTACTCCCGTGATCATCAGTTCAACATCAGCTACCGGCAAATCAAGATAATTCACCAATTGCCCGGTAATCGTAAATTCGCCAATCTTGACTACCGTTATGTTACATTCTACGTTTTTCTTATCCGCCACTGTTATATTCTCTACACGTGTCATTTTGTAATTCTCCGATTCACACACGATAGAGTAAGTTCCGTTCGGAATATAATCGAATTTATAATTACCCTCCGCATCGGTTAATACAATCATCTTACGCTCTGTAAGAGTCACTTGGGCATTTGCAACAGGTTTCGAATTGTTATCAGTTACTTTTCCGGAAACAGAGGCTCCATCCCCTAGAATTTTAATGATAATATTGCTTTTAGCCGAACTTTGAGCGCCCGATACTTGTGGCGTATATGGTTGGCTGTCACTACCGTATATATATCCTTTATTGCTTGAGTCACTACCTGTATAACAAGCAAATGTCATATTGCTGTAATACCCGGAAGTTACAGACCGCGTGGTCATTACAGCCAGGTTTCCGCCTTCGTATTGGAAATAACGATCAAGAGGAATCGTCAATTCACCCAAACCTTGCGGAATGGTCACATTTCCTTCATAAACCAATATAAGTTCTTCCTCTGGTAACCAGCCCGCAACCGTATTTTGACGATCGGTATGAGCTAAAAACACTTTTACCGGAGAGTCGTTGATAGCCTTACCGCTTTTATTATTATACGGATAAATGATAGTTTCTATTACGCCCCCCTTAACATCGAGTTCATCCGCCGTATAAATATTTAAAGCCGCACTATTTTTATAATAGAAGGCATACGGTTGCATGGATTCATATTTTGAGATTGTTCCGATCGTAATACGCTCTGCCGATCCTACTGGTTGTACCGTCATTTCTTCAGCCGCGGTTTTATCATTTCCACTCACAGGATCGCCTTCACAACGAACAAACGCTCTTATCAAAAATTGTCCTGCAAGCTCAGGACTCCACTTGATATCAAAAGAACCGGTTTCTTCCGGTTGGAGAGTATGATTTATCTCTTCTGAAACCAATACCTGTTTATTATCTTCATTACTGATACCCACTGTAAATTTCGAAACAGCTTCTGTACCGGCATTTTTGACATTAAATTTATAAGTATATTGCTTTTCTGCTATCGGTGTACGATTTCCCTCCATTGAAACTATTGCCATATCTATCGGGACAATCGGAACAACTTCAAAGTCGGTCAAATAACAGTGGCCTGAATTCGCATCTGAATAAAGATGCATACCAATGCTCTTCGGACCTGTCGATTCGGCTACAAAAGTGAAGTTTTTTTGAGTAAATGGAGTATGTGACATATTCGTAAATACCCCGATCTCTTTTGTCTGAGTAGCAACCGTAGCATCTTCCCCTATGGTAAACCGTAAATTATTTGGCTTTTGGCAATTAATTTTAAATCGTACTTCATACGTCATTCCGGCTTCAAAGTTCATTGCATGTGAAATGAGCCATTCGTCAGCCGCATTAACAGCTGAAAATGGATATGCGACGGCGTATTTATTCAAAGTTGAGAAAAATGTACGAGTCCATGTATTCTGATCTCCGTTTGCATTTACCAAGGTCCATGTCTTAAAAGGACTCTCATCAATAAAATCACAGAAATAAGGGTATTCATTTAACGGCCCCAACACTAATTTCGTGGTAGTATACGCTCCCCCTTCTCCCACTTGATTATATGCAGTAATCCGGTATTGATATGTATTTACCGCTTCCGTCACGGTATCAATATAAACAGAATCCTTTAGCTGATTAGCTACCAGCACATTATCCGGCAATCGAAGAATATTATAAGACAAAGACGTTTTATCATAATGAGTCCCATGTAAACCGGATGTTGGAGTATTCCAACTTAGTTCTACCTGATTAGGGCTTCGGCGAACCATTGTTGGATTCTCCGGAGCTCCAGGTTGATTTGGACCCACATATACAGTTTGCTCATTAGCAATTCCTTTGCCAAAAGTATTTACAGGTACCAATTTGTAAGAAACTTCAGTATTTAAAAGAGTGGCAGGATAATCAATATATTCGGCCGTATTCCCCGGTATAGGATTGGTTATAGTTTGTATCAGCTCTCCATTTCTGTAAATTTCGATTTGGGTAAGATCATTTAATAATTCATTTGTAAATGTATACCAAGGATGAGTCCATTTCAACGTAACCTTTGCTTCTCCGAGTTTATCGGGAGTTACTTCGAGATCGATAATTTTGCCCGGAGCATTATCGGGGGCAGCTTCGAACGGAATATACAAACCGACCAATTCGCCATTGTTACCCAACGATCCGACTTTCGAGGCTATTCCCGTTTTCAAATCAATTGTCGAGATAAAACTCTCTTCGGCCATTGTATAAGTGGCCCAATACAATGTTTTATCGGAATGATCGAATTCCATCGTTTGGTAATAACTTGGGGAAAACCCCGTATCACCTACTTTTTGTACATCTCCATCGGTTTTATTAATCTTACAAAACTCACCGTTTCGGGAGATTCCATAAAGCTGACCGCCATACGAACAAGCTAACGTATAGAAGTATCGGTCAAGGAGGGCAACCCGAACTATCGTAGCAGAAGTAAGATTGATCGTATAAAGTGCAGAAACTCCACTTCCTTGTTTTGCGATACAGTACATTATTCCGGTAGAATAATCATAACTCATATCATTAATGACATTCTCCAATCCGGTCAAAGCTCCTACGATACGGTTAGTTTTAGTATTTATGTCAAATTCAAGAAGATTGGTGGGATACTCTTTTGAATCATCTACCCCCGAACCGGCTATATAATATTTTCCCCCGGCATAAGCTCCCGCACTGACATCGTCCGCTCCAAAATAGTAATAAGGATCAAAATGGGTTGCATTCTGTAAATTAAAAGAAACAAGCCCACGATTATAATCTACATCATCATATATCAAAAGGCCATATGCCTTCTGAAAATCCGGCGAATCTGATAGGACTGGCAGATACATACGGGGAGACACGGCGGCTTTTTTCTTTCGCCTATTCAGATACTCTTGGCCTTGTGGCTCTTGATAAGTTTCGCCATAAATGAATATGGACGAAGAGCTCACAAGCATACTTAATAGAAATACAAATAAATAGCGCTTCATAAACAAAATACTTTTAATAATAAATTATTTAAAATAATAAAATATTATATTAAAGGTATATATTTTGCAATACAAATACAGCCTTAAAAGTATTTATTTGTAAAAATAACAACCGATTTTAGCAAAAACAATCGCAAATAAACTCGTATTACTATTATTTTATTATCAAAATCACAAGCGCATCGGCCACATCCTTTAATGCCAAAATCTTTATTCAAGCATCAAACTCATAAACGGATGCTGATCTGCAAATAAAAATTGGATTAACTGCGAAACAGATAATGTCGTATAGTGGTAGTGAGGAGAATAACCGCGTATGCATTGGCCCTCTTTTATTATGTAATACCCATTATTTTCGGGTATTGTCTCATCCGAATCGATATGTAAAAAATGAGTCTGATCTGAAAAATGGCGGGCGTAGCGTGATAAGATCTTTTCTGCATTAATCACCCGGGCCATCCCTTTCCGTTCCTGGTCGGTAATTGCCGGAGCGACTAACGTTAAATTCGACTGTCCGGACAAACGAAGAATCTCTTGCAAAAGAATCTGCTTTGTTTCTGTATCTTCCGTCACCAACTCTTTTACCGCTGTTTCTTGCTGTGTATTTATCCAAAAAGCAACTCCTGCCAACCGGTCGCCCCGATAACAAGCTAATACTTCCCCTCCTGCCAGATGCAAATCCTCCATCACCACCTCAAGATAAGGCAATGAATATAGAATAGTGCAACTCCGTTTTTCCAGCTGCTTTTTTATAAAATCATAAATCGTATCCGAAAAAGAAGAAAGAGGCCGAAAAGAATAGTATTCTTTATCCGTTTTTTTAGAGAAAGAGGCAACCGAATAAACTTCTGTTTGCTGGAAAAAAGCGGTAGCATATCCTTTATTCCGGTAATACTCCCATAAAGAATCATTGGCCGGAATAAGCGCGCACACTTCCGTTCCTTTATCGTATTCAGCTCGATGAGTGATGGACAATAGTTCTCTCATATATCCTTGCTGCCGATATTCGCTCGTCGTACATGCTCCCGATATATATGAAAGCGATAAGACTCCCTTCAAATAGGATAATTCATAAGGAAGAGCCTGTAATGCGGAAATGATCTTTCCGTCTTTTTGCAATACATAATTGAGCTCATCCCGATAAAGCTTCTCAAAGTAAAGCGTTATAAAAGCCTCCTCATCGTCAAAACAGTTTTTCCATAAATTTTTCACCGATTCTTTCGTGGTCATTTTGTTTGCGCTATATATTTTTCAACTAAAAAAGCTGGATGGTAAGATAATTTGGACTGGCGTAATCCTTCAATACCTAAATCTTCCTCCCGGTTGATCCAACGGTATTGGGCAGGTAAATGAGATATGAACTCATGATTAATCATCGCATATACACCTTCAAACGATGCATCTGCTTTTTCGATACACACATCGAAAACCTCATCATTAATCGGTACACCATACGTAAATGCAACGATTCTATTATCCACTAATAAAACACCTCCGTGAATATCAAGATCAGCCAAATGATTCAGACATCTGCTCATTGATATCCGCTCGGCTTGTAATGCCCGAAGATGGGTAGCGTCATGCGCCAGACACCATTTCTCTTCCAGGCTTAAACAATCGGATATATGCTCAGGCGTCAGCGCGCAATACTTATAATCCGGATATCTGTTTTTAAATTGATTGATATGATTCCGTTTTGACTGGTACTTCTTGCCGCTGAGCATTAACAAATCTTCCGTCCGATAAATATAATCGGCATAATCACGATCTGCCGTAAAAGTAAAATAACCGGGCATCAGCGACTCTATTTCAGGAATAATATCTTCGCATACGCCCGCAATAACCAGCGGACTCTTATTGCATTGTGCATCCTCAGCCAATAAATTGAGTATTTCGATTGTCATCCGATCTGCAACCGGAAGCATATACATCCATTTATCATCTGCCCGAAACCGCATAAAGAGCACATCCGAAGCAATGGCATATTCTGTCTGATACAGAAAGTTCCAGCTATATAAGTTTGCAAATGACAAATCACAGTTTCGTCGTTTGCTTGATAATGTAATTTGCTGAATCGCCTTTTTATCGGCCAACGTAATCCTTTTAAAGTGCAACATATCCGGATATTTTATTTAAAAATAAAACAAATAACTTTTAGTGAGACATTTTTAAAAGATATGTTCTTGCATTTTTTTTAATCTGCATATCTTCGTCATATAAACAAAATTTTTAATTATATGCCACGATATTTTGAGCATTATAAAGGTGGAAAATATGAATATTTATTTGAAGCCATCCACAGTGAAACACTTGAAGAAATGGTAGTGTATCGGCCGCTTTATGGCGAAGGAAAAATTTGGGTACGCCCCAAAAAGATGTTTTTCGAAACAATAATAAAAGATGGGGTTACAATGCCCCGATTCAAGGAAATAACAGAAATTTAAAAAATACCCCTCTTCCGGTTCATCTAAAACTCACACATCAGGATGAACACAGGAAAAGGGGAAAAATTAAATTGATTTAGAGCGAAACTGTCAGTTTCTGTCCTTTATACTCGCCGGTCAGGGTATTCAGGAAAGCGACCATCGCATCAAGTTCGGCTGTCGTAACCGACTTATTTGTCTGGTATTTCACCATATACTCTACTGCTTCTCTCAGCGTAGTCTGAGAACCATCATGAAAGTAAGGAGCGGTAAGCGCTACGTTGCGCAAGCCCGGCACTTTGAAACGATGACGATCATACTCTTGCTGCGTCTGCTTAAAACGGCCGTTGTCTTCTTCTGTTAATTCAAGACCCCGATCGCCGAAATAGTCAGCTGTCAATCCCATGTATTCATATGACTGCCCTCCCAGATTGGTTCCTACATGGCAGGTTGCACAATCATTTTTCTTAAACAGTTCATATCCCAGAATCTCCTGCTCGTTGAGTGCCGTAAGATCCCCTTTCAGATAACGATCGAAATCTGAGTTTGGTGTAATCAATGTTTTTTCAAACTCTTCAATCGCATTCGTAATCGTTGCCTGTGTAAGCCCTTCGGGATAAACACTCGTAAAGGCAGTCGCAAAGTTCTTATCCGCTTCAAGTTTCGTAATAATCTCATCAAACGATAAACATCCCATTTCTACCGGATTCAATGGTGGTCCGGCAGCCTGATCGGCAAGAGTGGTTGCACGTCCGTCCCAGAACTGCACAAAGTTAAATGCGGCATTATACACTGTTGGAGCATTTACACCTCCCTTTTGCCCGGCAATTCCGGTAGAATACTGCAGATTATCCACCCCTCCGGTATTTAGCCCGTGGCAGCTAGCGCACGATACGCTGTTATCGGCAGATAAGCGGGTATCATGAAACAACATTTCCCCCAAAATCACCTTTCGCCAGTCAACCTGTAAAGAATCAACGATTGGCTGTACCGGCTCATTACTGAATGCTGCCGCAGCCAAACCATTGGAATAATGCAACATGCGGTGCTGACGTGCCCAATTAAGCATCATCTCTTTTTTAGCATCCGTCATTGAGCTACCCCAATGCAAAAGAGTAAATTTCTTCAAAGGCATCGTACCGTCCTGAATTGACTTTTCAATCTTAGCCAGCGCAACTTTTCCTATCGGGCGACCTTCTGCCAGATTATTCAGTGCTTCGGATAAATCAATACGTTGCACCCCGTCTGTCATATCCTTCTTTACCAAATCACCAACCACAGGAAAAGAAGCATAAAAAGGAGCCTCTGCATCTACGGCATGACAACTCAGACAACTTGAACCTTCAAGAATAGCCAATGCCTGTTGATCGGAGGTAAGATCAGCGGCCGGGGCCTGGTTCATCGAGCGGAAAAGCACTACGCCCGCACCGGCTACCACTAAAGAGATTCCGATGATTTTTTTCATAAACAATTCACTTTAAATTATAAATTAAGATGTGTAAGAATCCGAAACAAATCATTCTCTTGAATAAGCATGTACACTTTGTTTGGCAGCCGGCAGGTAGTTCACTCCATACCAGCACATTTGCAGGGTTATAAAAGAAAATATCAATAGGCCATAGGCCATATTACGCCGGTGTCCACGCTTCAGTCGTACATGAATATAACCAAGATAGCCGAACCAAGTGATAAAGGCCCACGTTTCCTTCGGGTCCCAACTCCAATAGTCCCCCCATGCTTCTTTTGCCCATAAAGAACCCAATAGCATCCCTGTTCCTAAAAAGGCGACCCCTGTACTCACTAAACGGTCAGTAACAGGTAGTAAATCATTTTTATCTTTCACCAACCCAAAGACTGCCAACAAGAAAGCACATCCTAAAATAGCATATGCGAACATGTAAATTGTCACATGGGGTATAAACCATCCGCTTTGCAATGCCGGCATTAACGATTTATCATGAATTTCCGGTTTAACCAGATTAATAATAATAAACACGATGCTCATCAACGTCGTAAAAGAAAGAATCCAGCGATAGCGCCACCGTATATAAGTCAGAATCCCGGACAAAGCCATAAAGAAAGAGTACCATAAGCGCGTTTCACCCATTGTTCGCAAAGGGGGCCGTTCGAGCGAAATCCATAATCCTCCGATAAAAAAAGAGAATAAAACCAACCCGCATAGATATGAAGATATAGCATAACGGTAAGCCGACGGACGACTCCAGCTTAATAATGACCCGGCTACCCAGCATAATGATGCGCCGCCCGCATACAGGTAAAAATCACTCCAATTCATTTCCCATTTTTTTTGCCCGGAAACCGGTGATAAACAAAAACACAAAGCCGGCCAGCATCATCAAAATACCTGCCAGTATAAATTTCTCCCATGGCTGACGCACAATCTGCAGAACGCAATAACGCGTATTTTCGCCCGAACGCATGTCATACCCGGATAGATAGATCCGATCCCCCTCAAAAACGACTGGATGATTTACACGCACCGGATAAACCGTTGCCGCATCATTTTTAAGAACAGAAATAGTGGCTTCGTAATTACGGATGTAGCCCGGAGTGTCCGAAACATCCGAGCCAGAACGGATCACTTCAAAATTATCCATCCGGATCTCGTAAGGCAGATGAAAAGAATCACCCGATTGCTCAAAAGCAATTCGTGCAGGCTTGTCGCGATACACGGCCAATTTTACCTTATAGGTATCAGCACTGCCAAACGTACCGGCAAATACCGCCAGCCATAAGCCAAAGTGAGCTAACGCAAATCCTATATTCGGCATAGAACGAACCTTTAGGCGCACTACAATTACGCTTCCCAATACCCATAAGAATATAAGGAGCGAGGCTATAAAAAGATAAGAGGTTGTAAACTGATAACATCCCAAAAGATTGGCGAAGGAATTTCTTGTACCGGCATCCTGTAACGACAGTTGCGGAAATAGGCCTAAAATCAAACCACATATACCCATTAGTCCCATACCGGCCAAAGAAACCGAAAGCGAACTGCATTCTTTCACCCACCATTTGTCACGGCCGGTCCATAGTAAGAAAAGGATGCCGAAACCAATAATCAGATTCATCGGAAAAGCAAAATAACGTAACGCTACGTTTCCGAAGACACATTGCATCAGCAATGCCCCCAAAAGAATAAAGGATAGAATAAGCGGTAATGGAAACAGCTTATATCTGGCGACTTCCGTCTTTATCTGCCGAACCAGGTATAAATACATATTTATCTTGTTTTGTTTTTGTTGTGTAAAAAATTGTATGGAATTAAAACACAATGCAAATATAAACAAGATTGTAATTAATACAAATTTGAAACTAAAATATATTATTCCTCATAATGGATCAAGCAATATGGTATTTTTTCTTGAGTCGCCTATTTTCTCGAGAAACCAGATACACACCACTGAATATCAACAAAGTTGCTAAAGGCTGGTACCAGGCAAAATGGGCCTGACCGATCATGACACCCACAAATGAAGCCACAATGGGAACTTCATAATCATACATTGCTACCGTACTTGCCTGCAAATGTTTTAAAGCGTAGGGGATTAGAAAATAAGTGAGTCCGGTAGGAAAAAGCAATACAAAGATTATCACACCTACCGGTTTCCAGGCAACCGGATGATGAAACACCGGCAAGTCCCAGCCAAAAACGAAAGTAAGTGGAATTGATAAAATGAATGCACCCGAAAACATCCACTTTAAAATGGTAGCGGCGGCATATTTACCGGTAAGCAATTTATTTACAATCAAATAAAATCCATAGGCAATAGCGCTGAGTAAACAATAAATATTCCCTATCAATGTATCGGCAGATCCACTTGAAGAGGTTTGCATAAGAATAATTGTCACCGTACCGGCAATTCCCATAAACACACCAATCCCTTTTAGTTTGGTCAGATGCTCATGAAAGAAAAAAATAGCCAGCATCAATACGACCAATGGCATTGTTGACATAATCAGCGAACTATCTACCGGAGAAGATTTCATAACACCCAGCAGATAAAATGTAATATAAGCCGTCAAGGCGACCGCTCCTCCCCCAAACATAAGCAACAGATCCTGTTTCTGTACTTTTTTTTCATGAATAAACAATGACAAACCCCAGAACAAGAGCGCCCCGAATCCGGTACGAATCAGCAACATGGCAAACGGACTACTCCATTCAGGCAATAGATATTTCTGTGCATTTACATTTAACGCATTAAATAATTCCGCAAAGAAAATAGCTAGATTCGCCTTAAACAGTACTGATTTCATACATTGGTTATTTAATAATAAGCTATCGGTCGTTATAAAAGAAACAATCAATGTATTATTTTGTACGATATCCATACGTTAAAAAAAAATCCGTTTAGCGCTTTCGGAGTGCTAAACGGATTTTTTATTTCATATTGCGGGTTTTATTATTGAGCCTCATCAATCATTTGCTGATTCGGGGTAATCCATATTTCAACTCTGCGGTTATCGGCACGTCCGGCTGCAGTCATATTTGTTGCAACAGGATTAGTCCAACCTTTACCAATCGCTTTCATACGGGTTGCATCAACACCCTGTTTTACAAGATAATCCATAACATTCTGAGCGCGTTGCATAGACAAATCGAGGTTATCTTCAGCATTTCCGGTATGACTTGCATAGCCAACGATTGTAACATCCGTTTCCGGGAAATTTTGCAGGTTGGCAGCCAGTTTACTCAGCACTTTGTCTGCTTTCGGACTTAGCATAGCTGATCCGGTCTGAAACAAAACAGAGTCGTTCAATCCCAATTGGATAGCATCTAATCCATTATCTGCGGGCATAAAACCAACAGATACCAAAGTATCGGTCTGATCGGCATCCACTTCAATAATTTCCCAACCGTTTACAAGTTCAGCCTGCTGAGTTTTCATCTGATCGCTCAAGGTAGAGCTTACTTCCATGGTAACAGGGGTTACCAACACCACGCCGATTACTGTATCCGGAGTTTGTGGAGTAACAGGAGCCTGGAAAACAGGAGCAGCAGTCATCATTGTCAATCCGCCGCTAATTGCGATAATCATTGTTAAAAGTCTCTTTTTCATCACTTCAAATTCAATTAGTTTGTTTTTATAAGAAAGAATCTATTTCCTCTTATGCTTCACTAAAAACAGGAATGAGCCCTATCTGGTTCACATTTATACTATAAAATTGTACCTTTACAAAAAAATATTAGCTATGGAAAAGATCGAATATTACAATCAGTTTGAACAGAAAGTTGCTGAAACATTGCTCAAACAATGTAAAGAAAAAGGATATATCGGCGATCATCTGCTGGAAGTGGAAGAACTCGAAGAAAAATGGCATGAGATGGCTCCTGAATACATGGTGCATGCCGTTCCGGAAATTGCAAAATACCCGATGGTAGCTATTGCGTGGGCTGCCTACCTGGGTATGGGACTGGCTGCGGCTTGGGATGGCGACTGGAAAACCTACGCCGATAAGAAAGATATTTATCAGGAATTCGTAGGGCCACGTGGCTTTGACTACATGGATGAGTACATCATGGAAAAATACTTAGGAATCAAACCCGACTCGCAGGAGTTTAAGGATATTGCTGGTTTCTATCAGCAATTGGCCGAAACGGCTCTTACCATGATCCGGAAAGAAAATATCGAGCCGCAAAGCGTAGAGGCATTCCATATTTTTGCCCGCACGGTAAAAATATTCTTCCGCATCGGCGTATCGGTTGCGCTGAAAATGCTCGGATACAAATATGAAAAGATGACGTTGCCGGAAGCATGAGAATACATTATTTCCATACACCCATTTCCCATATTGAGCTTCCCTCAAAGTTTACCTATCCATTTCATTATAAACCTCATCCGTTGTGCGAAATCGCAGCGGATGAGGTGCTTCGTTATTTGGAAAGCCGTAGTGACTGGGCTGAAGAACTTAGCAAAGGGAAGATGTTCGGGGTATTGATTGTCCGTACGGCTGATGACCGGATCGGCTATCTGGCCTCCTTTTCCGGGAATCTGGCACATCGTAACGACCACTCTTTTTTCGTTCCTCCCGTTTTCGATTTGCTCTCGCCTACCGGATTCTTCCGCATAGAAGAAGAAAATATCTCCGAAATCAACCGCAAAATAGAGGCAGCCATCAATAATCCTGACTTTATTCTGTTGCAACAACAATTGGAAAATACGGTAACCGAAGCAAAAGAAGAAATCACCGCGACAAAAGAGGCTTTCAAAGAAGCAAAGAAAAAGCGCGAGTTACGCCGTACTCAAACGACCGATTCGGTTGAGCTGGAAGAGATGATTCGCGAAAGTCAATATCAAAAAGCCGAATTAAAACGACTGGAACGCCGCTGGAAAGAGAATATCTTGGTTTCTGAAGAGAAACTGCGCCCTCACAAACAGCAAATTGAGCAATTAAAACAGGAGCGTAAAACCCGCTCGGCTCAATTACAACAACAGCTATTCAATTCATTCCGGTTCTTAAATGCCTGCGGAGAAGAAAAAGAATTGTGCAGCATATTCGAAAAAACTGTACAAAAAACGCCTCCTGCGGGTGCCGGAGAGTGTGCCGGCCCGAAACTGCTTCAGTATGCCTATCTCAACCAACTCACTCCGATCGCCATGGCCGAGTTTTGGTGGGGCAATTCGCCTACCACCGAGATTCGCCATCACGGACACTATTATCCCGCGTGTAAAGGTAAATGTGAACCCATTCTGACACATATGCTCCGCGGACTGGATGTGGAAGAGAACCCTTTAGCGACACAATCCAATCTACAATCCACGCTCGAAGTACTTTTTGAGGATGAATGGTTGATTGCTATCCATAAACCTGCCGGAATGCTATCGGTGCCGGGTAAAAACGGGCATGAATCAGTTTTCTCAATCTTGCGCTCCCGTTATCCTGCGGCCGAAGGCCCGATGATCGTGCACCGGCTGGACATGGCTACCTCCGGAATCCTGTTATTGGCCAAAACAAAAGAGGTCCATAAACAACTCCAGGAACAGTTTAAACAACGTAGCATAAAAAAACGCTATATAGCATTACTGAAAGGCTCCATTGCTCAGCCCGATGGAATCATTGATCTCCCGCTTGCGCCCGATATTATGAACCGTCCCCGGCAGATGGTTTCGCAACAAAACGGAAAAACGGCAATCACCCATTATCACATAACAGGGACTGTGGATGGGAAAACCCGGATTGAATTTTATCCATTAACCGGTCGTACCCATCAATTACGCATACATGCCGCACATATGCTCGGACTGAATGCCCCGATTGTCGGCGACGAATTATATGGAAAAAAAGATCAACGTATGTTTCTGCATGCCGAAATGCTCGAATTTCAACATCCGATTACCGGGATACGAATCCATATTGAAAAGAAAGCTGATTTTTAAATGCTATTTTATGTGAAAACGACTTTATCTCTGTAAACACTTTTTTTAAAGAATCTGTTATGATACAGTTAAAGAACTATTCATTAGTTTCGAAATAAAAAAAATGTTGAATAAGTCGATAAGGATAACAGTTTCTGTATTTACATTGACTGGAATCATCAGTTGTATGAGTCTTAAAAAAACAGATGCTTCCGGTATACTTATTCCGGGGTTTCCAATCTCCGGTATAACCGAAATATTTTTGCAACAATATGCACTGTTGGATAAGAACAGCAGTGCATATTCATCCGATATTAACCGGTTAGCCCAAACCTACCATCTTAAGACATTACCGGATAAAAACTATGCCCTTTGCGGATTTATTCGCACCGATTCTCTCTTTGATCCGCAACCCTTACTTCTACAGGGTATCCATCTTGCCCCTCCCATCGGAAATATCCGAACAGTCTGTATTCCCCTTTCCCAACTCGATTTCTTTTTTACTCAACCTCATATATCTTATTTCGAAGCCAATATGCCGGTCGAACCTTTATGATGAATTAAAACCATACATGACATGAAAAAAATTACCTTTTTACTGATCACCCTTTTCCTATCGTTGCAATTTCAAATAAGCAATGCCATCGTACCTCCTTATAATGAGGCTGAAACAAAATTAAGCAGCTATACCCAATTGGTCCTTATGGAATACCGGGAAGAGATGCAAAAGAGCAAATCAGCCCAACCCCATATATCTCATGCCAAATCCATTGTAACCAAAGGCACCACAACTTATCTCAATGCCTTTGTTCGCTTTAATGCGGAAACTGCTATTGAAAAATTAGAGCAACAGGGTGTTATATTTGAAACATTGCTTGATGGAATCGCAACTTGTCTCATTCCCATTGATCAACTTGAAGATATAAAAGCGATCGAAAGTGTAACGGGCATTGAGGTTTCTCAGCCGGTATACGCGAACCTCGACTCTGTCAGAAGATGCTCGAATATTACTGCGGTCCAACAGGGATTGGCTCCTCTTAACAAGAGCTATCAGGGAAACGGTGTTATTGTCGGAGTTGTGGATGAAGGATTCGATTTTACACATCCCAATTATTATGACAAATCCGGCACAAATTACCGTGTAAAAAAGGCATGGGTACAAAAAGCTACCTCAGGCACACCTCCGGCTAATTATACAAGCGGGGCAGAATACACTACTCCGGCAACTATTCAAGCCGTTCAGACTGATAATGTACAGAAAACACATGGCACACATACCAGCGGCATAGCAGCAGGAAGCGGATACGGAACAAACTTTACCGGAATCGCACCCGCAAGCGATATCATTCTGGTAGCAACCGATATGAGCACTACGGGAATTGTAAATGGAGTGCAATACATTGCAGATCAAGCCAAAGGTGCAGCCAAACCATGTGTGATTAATTTAAGTCTCGGCTCGCAAGTTGGCCCGCACGACGGAACCAGTCTGGCAGATGCCGCCTTAAACCAAATATCGGCTCCCGGCACCATTATTGTAGGAGCCGCCGGCAATAGTGGAGAGAGCCCCATTCATATTCAAAAACAGTTTGTTGCAAATACGAAAGATAGTATAATCACCGTGCTTTCTCCGGCTGCTCCATCAATAAATGTCATGTATTCTGATATCTGGGCCCGTAATAATACACCTTTCTCCGTACAGGTATTGGTTTATAATACCGAACAAAATGCTTATACTTCCCGCACGAGTGTTTATCCGGTAAACAGCCAGTCGGCCCAAATGATGCTCTATACAGCAAGTTCGGCCTATCAAATTACATTTATAAACCAGCTATACAGCGGAAACGGATGTTTCAACTCGCTGGTTCAGATAATCGGACAAGATGGTTTTAACAGCACAGAACAAATCGTTATCAAAGTGATTAATAATCAGGAGTCCGTTGTTAATCTATGGGCTACTAACGGGTTATTCTCGAATTCGGGATATGCCAACTTTACGGCCGGCGATACCAATTATACAGTTGGTGAAGTTGGGGGAGTTGGTGAAGAAGTGATCAGTGTAGGCGCTTATGCCACAAAACTGAGATGGCATCCGCTCAGCTATACCAATCCGGGCATGGATCAAATATATGAAGGATCCCCAACACTCTATACCATTGCACCATTTTCTAGTAAAGGGCCAACTGCCGATAATAGAATAAAGCCGGACATTTCGGCTCCCGGATTTGGGGTAGTTTCAGGGTTTAACAGTTACAATGCGTCTTATGGATATAGTAATCTTCAAACCGTAGCTTCTTTCAAATTTAAAAACCGCACTTATTATTGGGGTATCGATCAGGGCACATCGATGGCTTGTCCGGTTGTAGCGGGCACGATTGCACTTTGGCTAGAAGCGAACCCTACATTGACTTCCGATCAGATCAAAGATATTTTTTCGGAACATGCATTCGATCCGGCTACAACACGCTCATTGACCAAAAATAATATTTATGGATGGGGCAAGCTGGATGCTCTCTCTGGCATGCAAGAAGCTATTGCATTGAACCTGTCGCCCGTTTCCGAACCCGACCCTGTACTTTCTGTTTATCCGAATCCGAGCACAGGATCTTTCAGAATCAGCACGAAAGAACCCATTCATAAAATAGAGATCTCAGATTTGTCAGGACGCCATATCCTCGAGCAGCAGTTTTCAGATTCTCGCCGGGAATATGAAGTAAAACTACATCAGGCAACGCCCGGAATCTATCTGATTTCTGTCTTGGCCGAAAATAAAACGATTACGTCGAAAGTAGTTATTTATTAAATCCATCAATCCCCATGCCTTATGCTACATGCTAAAAATTTACTGAGCCTCCCTTCGCTCACGGCAATTGTTTTTAGCTCAATGATCGGAGCCGGCATCTATAATATTCCACAAAACATGGCTGCCGGCGCAGCGTTGGGTCCCATTATTTTATCGTGGATTTTATCGGGCATAGGTATTCTGTTTCTGGTACTCACCTTTAAGATTCTGGCCACGGTAAAACCGGAGCTGAATGCAGGTATCTATCAGTATGCACAGGTGGGCTTCGGCAATTATATCGGTTTTAATATTGCATGGGGATATTGGCTTTGCGCCGCAATGGGAAATGTGGCGCTGGCCGTTATGCTGAACGACTCGTTAGGGTACTTCTTTCCCGAACTGCTGGCACACGGATGGATAAGCATTCTGTTCATGTCTTCGCTGATATGGATAATATTTGCCATTATTTTGGCCGGCGTAAAAGAGGCGGCCATACTCAATCTGATCGTCTCTATCGTAAAATTTGCCTCTATTACAGCGATTATCATTCTGCTTATCGCATTCTTCAAACTCGATTTGATGAAAACCGATTTCTGGGGATCAGCTACCCTTTCCGCCTCATTCGGCGAACAGCTGCGTAGCACAATGCTCGTAACGCTATGGTGCTTCATCGGTGTTGAAGGAGCCGTCGTCATTGGCGAAAGAGCAAAAAGCGCAAGCGATATCGGAAAGGCTACGATCATGGGATTTATCCTGGCACTTATTCTTTATATGCTGATCAATATATTGTCGTTTGGTATTATGCGACAGTCTGAATTGGCCAATTTGCCAAATCCGTCGGTAGCGTATGTACTTGAAAGCGCCGTCGGCAAATGGGGATTGATTTATGTAATCGGGTGTATCGTAGTATCCATTCTCGGAGGATGGATTTCGTGGACCATCCTATGCGTACAGGTTCCATTCACCGCTGCCCAGGCAAAAATTCTACCAAAGCGGTTTCTGAAAGAGAACAAAAAAGAATCGCCGGTTTTCTCATTACTCATTTCAAGCCTGCTCATGCAAGCCTTTATCTTTTTGGTGGCAACAGCCAAATCGGTGTATATGGCAGCAATTGAAATCACGGGGGTAATGATTTTGCCCGCTTATTTCTTTTGCGGACTTTATCTTACAAAAATTGCTTTTCAGGGTGACATTCCGGTAGCCGAACGTAAACATCTGCATTATTATAAAGTAATCGGCATCCTTTCGTCCCTATTCTGTTTATGGCTATTATACGCAGGCGGATTATTATTACTGCTTATCACCTCTATCTTTTACCTGTTGGGAATTTGGTGGTATATTGAGGCCAGGCGTGAAAACAAAGAACCGGAAGAAAAAATATTCTCCCGGTCCGGTTTTGCGGCTGCAGTAGCCATTATCATTGCATCGGCTATTTCGGCCGTGATTCTCAGCTTAGGATTGATAAGCTGGTAATCTTCTTTTTAATGAGCTTTACCATTGGCTTACCTGCTATGATCAATGTAACGGCTACCAAAATCAAAATGATACCCAGAAGGATACGCGGCGTTAGCTGCTCGCCAAAAATCAATACGCCGAAAAATACGGCAGTAACAGGTTCGAGTGCTCCGAGTATAGCGGTCGGAGTAGATCCGATATACTGAATGGCCAGTGTTATCATGATTAATGAGATCACCGTAGGGAAAAGCCCGAGTGAGGCCGCATTGATCCATTGGGGCAAAGTGGTTAACATTTGTAAACCATCGCCATGTGCCAAACGCACCACATAAATCAAGATACCGAAAAGCAGCGCATAAAAAGTCAGTTTGATTACCGGCATCTCCCGCACTTTCGATTTATTTAGCGATACCATATAAACCGCATACGTTAAAGAAGAAAGCAATACGAAAACAATGCCCGTAGTGCTTAAGGTTTTGCCTCCCGGCCCCTCATAAAGCAGTCCGATGCCAAACAATGCCAATGCGATACATCCTATGGTTAGCAAAGTGATCTTTTCTTTAAAAAACACGCCCATAATTACGGCCACCATGACCGGATATATGAACAAGATGGTAGATGCAATTCCCGCATCCATATAGTTGTAACTCTCAAACAAGAATAACGATGAAAATGAAAACAATAATCCCAAAATACCTAACGGCAGCAGATCCGATTTATTCACTTTAAAAGGTATCTTCTTCCATTTCATCAATACACCCAACAATGCGATCGCAAGTAGGTAACGATAAAATAAAACGGAATCCGTACCGATACCCTCTTTATAGAGCGGAAGGGCAAATAAGGGATTCATCCCATAAGTTACTGCGGCAATAATGCCATAAATAAATCCTTTTGTTTTCAGGTTCATCTCGTTTGCATTTAAAATCGTGCAAAAGTACACCTAAAAACAAAACTCCGGCTGTTACACCGGAGTAATTTTTTATAAAAACAGTTTCATATCTTCATCTACAGTTCCGATCGGAGCTAATCCGAAATTATCGACCAATACTTTTGCGATGTTCGGCGATAAGAACGCAGGCAATGTAGGCCCCAAATGGATATTCTTAACCCCCAACGAAAGTAGCGCAAGCAATACGATTACGGCTTTCTGCTCATACCATGCGATATTATAAGCGATCGGCAATTCATTGATATCGTTCAACTCAAATACTTCTTTCAGTTTCAGCGCAATCACAGCCAACGAGTAGCTGTCGTTACATTGTCCCGCATCCAATACGCGCGGAATGCCGTTGATATCACCCAAAGGCAATTTATTATAACGGTATTTTGCGCAACCCGCCGTCAGGATCACCGTATCTTTAGGAAGCGCCGCTGCGAAATCAGTATAATAACTACGCCCCTTCATACGTCCGTCACAGCCGGCCATTACAAAGAATTTGTGGATAGCGCCGGTTTTTACGGCCTCTACGATTTTATCTGCCAGCGCAAACACCTGTGCATGTGCAAATCCCCCCACAATCTCCCCTTTCTCAATTGAAGTAGGAGCGGCACAACGTTTGGCATGTTCTATAATCGCTGAAAAATCTTTCATACCCTCCGCATTCCGTTCTCCGATATGCGGGAATCCGTCAAAGCCGGCAGCTCCCGTTGTATAAATACGATCGGTATAAGTAGCATTCGAGCGAGGAGGCACGATACAGTTGGTAGTAAACAACACCGGCCCGTTGAAACTCTCAAAATCGCGTGTCTGCTGCCACCATGCACCACCGTAATTTCCAACAAAGTGTTTATATTTCTTGAATGCCGGATAATAATGGGCCGGCAACATTTCACTGTGGGTATATACGTCCACGCCGGTTCCTTCCGTTTGTTTCAGCAAATCTTCCATATCGCGCAAATCGTGACCGCTAATCAAGATAGCCGGATTATCGCGTACGTCCAGGCTCACTTTCGTAATCTCCGGGTTACCATAACGAGACGTATTCGCCTCATCCAGCAACGCCATCACCTTTACGCCATATTGCCCACACTCCAGTACCAGCGCAGTCAATTCGTCGCCACTCAACTCTTGTGTTGTCGCAACAAGCGCACGCTGTAAGAAAGCAACAATCGACTCATCCTGCGCGCCCAGATTATAGGCATGCTCGGCATACGCAGCCATCCCTTTCAAACCATACATCAACAACTCGCGCAAAGAGCGGATATCTTCGTTTTCAGTTGCCAAAACCCCTACCGTTTTTGCTTTTTCATGCATTTCGGCAAGCGTGCTTCCATGCCAGTTGCTACAATCGCAATTCAGGTCGCTTATATCAATGCCCTCACGCACGGCCAATGCCCGCGCTTCATCACGCAGCTCCTGGGCACGTAAAATCTCTTTTTCAAAACGAAGGCTGTCGAAGTTGGCATTCGTAATAGTCATAAACAATGCATTCATAATAAACGCATTTGCTTCGGGCATCTCAATCTGGCGCTGCTCTCTCAGACGTGTCGTATATTGGGCGATTCCTTTAGTCAGATAAAGGATCAGATCCTGTAAATCTGAAACTTCGGGTGTTTTACCACACATTCCTATTTTAGTACAACCGGTACCATGGGCCGCTTCCTGGCATTGGAAACAAAACATTGAATCTATCATAGCAAATCTGTTCTTTTTGTTATTTGAATACGACAAAAGTAGCGGATGCACGACAGAATAAGTGTAACAACTGTTACACCTGACTGAATAATGTGTATTTTTACCAATAAGAATAAAATACAGAACAGATGAGTGACAAATCAGAGTTAGACCGGATAGATCTGAAAAACTGTCCTATTTGCAATGGGATTCCGGCAAATATGCAAGACGCGTTTATCGATCAACTTGATTACAAGGTGCTTCACGTCAAGAAAGGAGAGATTATCGCCCGACAGGGAGATATCGTGAAAGCCTTATACCTGTTGGTTAAAGGGAGTGTAAAAACTGAAATGACCAACGAGGGTGGCCAAGTAATCGGCATCGAAAACATGAAAGCACCCCGCCCGCTGGCTCCCGCTTTTCTTTTCGCAGAGAGCAATCGATTCCCGGTAGATGTTACGGCGCTCGAACCGTCGGTAATCATACAGATTCCCAAAGAAGAAGTGATGAAGCAATTAGCCGTTAATCCCCATTTCATGCAAGGATACCTCAAATTCAACGCCAACCGGACGCAGTTTCTGAGCGAAAAGTTAAAGCTGATGACCATCCGCACCATCCGTGGGAAACTGGCATATTATCTATTGCATCATACCGCTTCGGGCGAAACCAGTTGCGTACTCGACCGCAATCAAACCGAACTTGCCGAACTCTTTGCGGTAGCCCGCCCTTCGCTGGCCCGCACAATTGCAGAACTCGAAGAAGAGGGGATTATCCGTCATGAAAAGAAAACCGTCTATATCCTTAACAGACATGCATTACAACAACTTATCTGATCATACACCCCTGCATATCCGACCCGCTGCAGCGGCCGATTTGCCCGCAATCATGGAACTGATCGGGCAGGCTCAATCCGACTTTAAAGCGGCCGGAATCGACCAATGGCAAGATGGATATCCGAATGAAACCGCCATTCTTTCAGATATAAAAGCGTCCGAAAGTTATGTCATACTTTCGGACGATAAGATAGTAGCCACCGCCATGATATCATTTGCCGGAGAACCCACCTATAATACAATAGAAGGGGCATGGATAACAGACAACCCGTATGCCGTGATTCACCGCGTAGCCGTAAACCGGGCCGTGAAAGGGCGTGGCATTGCCCGCCAAATTATAGAATGGACGCGCCAAATGTGTATCGACAACGGCATTCCGAGTATCCGTATCGATACCCACCAAGATAATAAAGCGATGCAGCAATGCGCCGCCCGCGCGGGATTCCGCTATTGCGGAATTATCACCCTCACTTCGGGCGCAAAACGGCTCGCCTACGAAATGGCCACCGGAATCTGATCTGTCTCAATCAGATTCCGCTCCATCCATTTCTTACCGCGCCAACGCTTCAACAGAATCACCGCACGGAAGTTCTCGTCGATCATAAACGCAACCCACATACCTACCAAGCCGTATCCCAGTGAGATACCCAACACCCAGCTCAAACCGGTGGCGAATACCCACATCGAGAATAGCCCCAGCATCACCGGAAATTTAGCATCCCCCGCCGAACGGAGCGCATTTACCATCGTCATATTTACCGTACGTCCAAATTCGAGTACAAAATCGACCAGCAAAATCACCACGCCGACTCGGATGATCGATTCATTATCGGTCAATAAGCCGAAAATAAGCGAACCGAAAGCGGCTACCAGCCCCGAAATAATCGCGGTAATCACCATGGCGGTTTTTAATGAATCAAGACAAATATGATACGCGTCCTCTTTACGTCCCTCTCCGATCAACTGCCCTACCAGAATGGAATTGCCAAAGGAGATCGCCAAGGCGAAAAGATAAGAGAACATCACGATATTCATCGCATACGTGCGCGTAACCACCGCTTCCACCGCAATCAAATTGGTAAACATCGTTACCACCACCTGCGAAAGTGAATAGCTGATTTGCTCGCCGGCGGCCGGCATACCGATACCCAGCATTTTTCGTAACTCGCCAAACGGGAAAGGAAATAATAGTTTTCGGGGAATACGGGGCAAAATCGTGCGCATCAATAAGACGATAAGAATCACCAGCGCAATCACACGGCTTACCGAGGTAGCCCAAGCAGCACCCTCCGCTCCCATTTCGGGCAAACCGAAATTGCCAAAGATCAAGGCATAATTACCTACGGCATTCAATATATTCACAACCAGCGTTACAAACATCGGGAATTTAGCCAGATTCGCACTCCTTAATACGGCTGCGATGGTAAGACTAAGCGACTGAACAAACGCAAACCCGCCAATAATTCGAAGATAGCGCACCCCGTCGTCCATCAGTTCGGGTGCAAGATGCATCATCCGCAGCAGAAACTCACCGTTAAAGAAAAGCAATACGCTGAGCAACAACCCCAGCAGCAAATTAAAAATAAGCGACACACCGATTATCTGAACCAGTTTTTCACGTTTGCCTGCACCATAATACTGCGCACAAAGCACCGACGTACCAAGCGTCGTGACCTGGAACACCAGTATCACCATATTAAACACCTGGTTCACCACCCCTACTGCGGCAACGGCATTATCGGCATACTTACTTAACATCACCGTATCCATCATTCCCAACATCATCGCCAGCAAGCTATCGATGAATATAGGCACGGTAAGATAAAGCAGTCGCCGTCTGATCACTTTTTTATCGTCCATTTTTACCTTAAAATAACACACTTTGTAACAACCTGTTTTTCGGGCACAAAGATATAAAAAATGGGACCGTAATATTACCGCTCTTTTTAATTAACTACCTATTATAAAATTACTACCTATTGAGGGGCTGTTTGCTCACCAGCAACCCAAGGTTCCTTCGCGAAGAACCCGATGTTTGCTCACGAGCAACTTGAATGTCGCTCACGGAGCAACCATTGAATTCTCCGCGAGCGAACATCAGGTTCTTCGCGAGCGACATTCAAGTTGCTCGCGGACTATCATTAAGAGGGATACGGGTTAGTTGCGATAGAGATATCTCATATTCTTGGCGGGTACTTAATGGATGAAAAAAGAGTATGCCCGGATAATCTAATTGCATCGACTATCCGGGCATACTGGTTCTACTAATACATTATGATAATTTGTCAGATGCATTTAATAACACTTGAACAATAGAAGTTCCATCTTTCTCACCAAGTCCGTCAATAGCAGCCTGATTATATATAGACAATGCATCCTCAAGTATTTTCGTTGGAATTTCCAGTGATTTTAGTGTTGTTATTGCAGTTTCAGCCACCACTTTGAAACTATCTACCGAGGCCATTACCTGATCAAAATCACGCGCAAGGATTGAAGGTATGAAATATTCTGCACCCGGTACCATCATAGCGACCTGTTGTGAAATAATTTGCTGCGGTATATTTAGTTTTATAGCCACTGCCCCCGAATATGCGACCAGAAGATTCATGAATACCGATCCAAATAGCATCGGACTTTCAGCTTTCGAAGCATTCGCTATATTTCCCACATAAAAAATATCACTTCCTACATTTTGAAGTAGAGCTTTCCACCACTCCTCTTCCTCCTTCTTGCATCCCAGCAAAAAAGAACCATTTTGGGTAATCAATTGCTCACTACCGCAAAGAATGGATATTTCAGCTAAAGATCCACCATACAATGCCACTTCATTCGCAATCTCTTCAATTTCTTTGTAATTTGTTGTCGATGCATTTAGTATTCTTTTTCCATTTAATACGGATTTGACTTTCTCATCCAGTATCACATTGCGTAGCGCCGCACCATCTGCCAAAACAACAATTGCCGCATCCGACATTTCAATGGCCTGCTCGGGTGTATCAACCACTTTTGCTCCCAATTCCACCAAAGCCGCTGTCTTTTCCTTTGTTCGGTTGTAAACCACTACTTCCTGTCCTGCATTTAACATCCCTTGAGCCATTCCACTTCCCATGGTGCCTGTCCCTAAAATTGCAATTTTCATATCTTTATTGTTTATGTTATACGTAGAATTAATATTCTCTTTTTCTATAACACAAAGGTATTACGACCGGTAATCACAGGCATGTACACAACACCCCGAATAATGGTATTTATCGAAAGTATATACATCTTTATCAGTGATTTAATATAACTTTATAGTCTAAACCAAAAATATGTGCCTAAATTATGAATGCAACCGTTTCCTCGAATACAGAATTGATAATAGGGAGCTCAAATATGGCTTCTTATTTAAATAAGGTAGTGGATGTAGGATTTACAACATTATTTATTTGCATAGAAGGAGAAGCAGAGATTCTTCTT
>JAVVPN010000015.1:0-5655 GCA_036655755.1 Bacteroidales bacterium
TCTTCATTATAAAGTGGTTATCCGATTTTCAAGATTAAACTCTATCTTTGCGCCGTTGCTTATTTTATACCTATGCCTTCTTTTCAACGCAGAAAATTTCATGATTTTTATTTTGAACATTATCGTACGGCATGCCTCTTCTTGCTTCGCTTTCAATTGAAAGAGCAAGATGCGGAGGATATCGTACAGCACGTTTTTATGGAAATGTGGGAAAAGATACAACGCGGTGAACAGATCGATAACCTAAAAGCATATTTGTTTGTCGTATGTCGTAACAGGGCATTCAGGCTGTTAAAAGAGCAGGAACTGCGTATTCCTATTGAAGACTTCAAAAACAACGATCAGGATATCGGTTGCACTGACTTGGACGAGGAGATCCGTGAAGCGGTCTCCGAAGAAAAACTATGGGCACTGATTGATAATCTTCCCCCCGAACGAAGAAAGATTTTTTTAATGGCGAAAAAAGAGGGGCGCAAATATAAAGAGATTGCTAGCGAGCTGAATATATCTGTTAAAACAGTTGAGAATCAGATTGGGAGGGCGCTGAAATCATTGCGCGAGAAAGCGATTCGTTTGTATCTGTTTCTTTTTTCCTGATTTTTTTTCATTGGCAGAGTGAGGGCTTTTCTTTATTCGTGCTCTTTAAAGAAAACGAATCATCAATTTTTAGTATGCTTTTAAAAATTTCACTTCTTCTGGGTATCTTTCCTTTCTCCGGTATATGTGCTGATGGAGTCAGCCGGACGGCTTTACACGGGGCCACAACGTTTCAAACATCTGCTGTTTCAGATTCATGCAAGTTGGGCGTGTGGATGGATGCATTTGCACAAAAAAATAATCTTGACTTTGTATTCGAATCGGGACTGATCGATAAAGAAACGGATATATTTTGTCCTGCTGATTCTGTTTCTGTGATAGAATCGCTACAACAGGTATTTGGTAAGCGCAACATTGCTTTTAAACTTGTAGGCAATCATGTTTTATTGACCCCCTTTGCGGGCGGCTCCGAAAAGAATGCGTCCGGCGATACAACCATTACGCGACTATTGCAGGATGTATACGTACATGGTCATTATGCGGGTAGAAGCAACCCGGTTCAATCTGTGGGGCGCTTTATTCTGGATCCCGCTCTTTTGAGTGCGCTCCCTTCGCCCGGGAGTGAAAAAGACGTAATCAAGATATTGCAACTTATCCCCGGTGTACAGAATACCCGGGAAGGGCTTTCCGAATTACAGGTGCGCGGTGGTGGTGCCGGTGAGAACCTGTTCTTATACGAAAACGTATCCCTGTATAATCCGAGTCATCTTTTCGGATTTTTCTCCGCTTTCGATGCTGATTTAATTCGCAGCATGGATTTCTATAAGGCAGCTTTTCCGGCGCGATATGGCGGTCGTCTTTCATCGGTGGTTGATATGTCGATCAAAGATGGCAGTGAGGATGAGGCTAAACGTAAGATTTCGATTGGATTGCTATCATCTAAGTTTATTTTCGAGCAGTCGTTTAATCAGGGGAAAACAAGCTTTATGCTTTACGGCCGTACTACGTATCTGGATTTGATCGCCATGCCGCTTTATCGTCTGTTTTCACGAACAAAAACCGAGCGGGGAGAAAGCTCAAGCTTTTATAATTATCACTTTTATGATCTGAACGGGAAAATAACTCATCGTTTTTCCGACCGTCATCATGTTTCTCTCTTTGCTTATCATGGAAACGATTTTTTCCGCTATAAGGAGAGTGATAAAGAAAAACTGACGGTCGACGGTATCCCACAAAAAAGTGAGCAGACCATTTCCAATACGAATTTGTGGGGAAATACGGTTAGCGGTATCAGCTATCGCTTTATGCCCCGGCCCGATCTGATGTTTAAGGCATTGGCTGCGTATAATTACACGCATAATTCGGTAACAGAGAAACAGGAATACCGGTATGAAGGTGAGAGTTCAACCGGTAATACCCATACCGGCGAGATGAAGATGCGGAGTTCGGTTTCCGACTGGCTCTGGAAAGGAGAGGTACAGTGGACCCCGGGTAACCGGCATCGCGTATCGGGCGGTATTGACTTGACACACCATACTTATATTCCCGCCATTCATAAGGGAAAGATGAGCAGCAACGAGCAGGTGCAGCTTTTGCAGTACACGGAAACCCGAAAAACACTTGAAGGGGGTGTTTATCTGGAAGATATCTGGCGCATTGCCCGGCCCCTGGAATTGAGTCTGGGAGGTCGCTTTTCGTGGTTGAAAAGCGGGAAGGCGCTTTTTACGCATTTCGAACCGCGCATTGGAATTAACTGGCAGGTGTTTAAGAATTTGTCGTTGCAAGGTGGTTATACCGAAATGAGCCAGTATGCGCACCTGGTACAAAAAACAAGTTTGCTGCTACCTGCCAATCAATGGCTTCCGGCAGTAAAAGGAATAAAGCCATCTATGTCACGTCAGTATAGCGGAGGCATTTTTTATCACATTACGTCAGATTATCTTTTCTCATTGGAAGGATATTATAAAAGAGCATATCATGTGACCGAATATAAAGATAACGCGGTATTCAACACTTCCGACTGGCGTAATAACCTGACTCAGGGGGATGGCGAAGCGTATGGAGTCGAAGTTCAATTCCGTAAAACCTTAGGCAAGACGCAGGGGTGGATCGGGTATACCTATTCGCGCTCGGAGCGCTGGTTTGAAAATAAAAAGGTAAACAGGGGAAAACGTTATCAGAGCGACTATCATGCACCGCATATGGTTAATATCGTGCTGACACACCGTTTTTCCGACCGGTTCGATATCAGTGCCTCTTGGAACTACCGGGGCGGGGTGCGGACAACTCTTGCAACGGAGTATTATGATTTCAATACGATCGTTCCCGGCAATTTTGACGGATATCTCGGATTCGTGGGATCGCAAAATCCGATTGCTTATGCAGAAACACGTAATAACTACAAGTTGCCGGCCAATCATCGGCTTGACCTAGGGGCAAACTTCCATAAGAAACGAAAAAGAGGTACTTCTACTTGGAGTATCGATATCTACAACGCCTACTGTAGGATGAATCCTATCGGGGCACGCGTTTATTATGAGAAGACCGATGGTAAAGACCGGGCTTTTATATCCTATACATGGTTATTGCCATTGATACCGAGTTTTACCTATACGTTTACATTTTAAGTTTCTTATTCCGAAAATAGAATTTTATGATCAGATTAATAATATTACCGCTTTTCTCTTTTTTAATATTGGCGACCTCTTGTATGCAGGCAGACATACCGTTGGATCTTGCAGCGCCCGATCCGAAGCTTGCAGTAACCGGATATATCCAACCCGATTCGGCAATAACCCTGAAATTGGGCCGTACGTTCTTTATCCCGGCCCAACCGGAATATGATTTGCAGGATGTGACCGCAGAGATCTTTATTAATGGCGATTATGCCGGGGCCCTAACCGAAAAGCCGGATCAGGGGAATCGTTCTACACATACGTTTACGTCGGAGGTGCGTCCCGGATATGGCGACCAGGTAATGGTAAAAGTGGGGGCTCGCGGGATGAAGCCTGTCTGTGCCAAGACCTTGATTCCGCAGCAACGGCCGGTGATAACCATGGATACGGTGCGGATCGGGAAAAATAAGATGGAATACAGAGTGCGTCTGGAAGGGCGTAACGAGCTGTGTTATTACCGGATCTTTTTATTTCAATATTATGATGTCTATATAGATGACGTTTATTATGAAACTTCTCAGCGACATCAGTTGTGGGTTGATTATTATAAAGATCCGGTTTTGCAGGAGGAGTGGGGGTATGCGGAAGAGGAATACCGCTATTACGACTATCATCTATTTACCAACCGTTCGTTTATCGGACGCGATTATACCCTTACGATGCAGTCGGATTTAGTATGTAGTCGTAAATTTGCCGGAGTACATCCGGAGACGGGAGCTCCCGCGCAGATCGAATCACGCGCTTTTATTGTAGCCAAGGTGTTGGAGTTGAGTGAGGATAGCTATTTGCATCTGAAAACATTAACAGCCTATAAAATTGATGAAGGTTCTGATTGGATCCGGGTTTACTCGAATGTAGAGGAGGGCATCGGGGTCGTGGGCGGATATACTGAATCTTTTGTCGTAACGGCGATGCCGGAGAAGGCATTCTAAATAAACACGGCGGTCCGGCTACGGGACTGCTTATTGATAGGATAAATAATATTGGAGCATGAATTCGGCATTATTGGGTAAATATATTTTTAATGAAGCTACGGAGCGAGAACGTGCTCGGGTTGAAGCATGGTTGGCGGAAGATGCGTCTAACCGGAAAGAACTCGAGCAACTGAAAAAGAAGTGTTCGCTGGCTACACAAAACTACCGTTACGGGGCTTTTGATCCGCAAAAAGCCTCCGCAGCGGTTTTCCGTAATCCTGTTAGCCGATCTCGACTCACCGGACATCCTCTTTTCAGAAAATATCCGTTCCATATTGCTGCTTCCATCGCGCTTTTATTGTTGATCGGATTGGGCGCGGAGAGGTATTATCATGCTCCGGTTTCGTTTGTCGCCTCCGGAAATTCAGCCAGTGAATTGATTTTACCGGATCAGAGTATTGTAAAATTGGCCCCGGGATCGAAGCTGACCTATCCGCGCCATTTCTCTAGGAATCACCGTTCGGTTTATCTCGACGGGAAGGGGTATTTTGAGGTGAAACCGGATGCGGGAGCTCCTTTTCGGATAAAAAGTGCCCAAAGTACGCTTGAAGTATTGGGCACGGTGTTTCAGATGCAGGCGGATAAGAAGCAGTATAACGTATTTGTCAAAAGCGGGAAGGTGCGTTATGAATCGCTCTATTCGGGACAACAGTTGATTCTGACTGCAAATCAGGGGGCGGTTATCGATCCGGGTAGTGGCAACTTGGCTGCCTGTGCGGTGCCGGTGAACCAGTTTTCATGGGCTACCCGCGAGCTGGAATTCGATGAAACACCACTTTGGGAAGTGATCGAAAGTATTAATGCCGCATATGGTGTAATTTTGAAGAAAGATGAAGCTACGCGTTCTTTACGCCTTACCGGCAGATTCCGGAATCTTGAGCTGGATCAGTTGATTTCGTTAATTGAAAATACGCTGGGTGTGACGATACAACGGGCTCCTTGAAGAGTTCATGGAATGCTTTTATTTTTTTGAGTCGGGTAGTAGGGCGCAGAAAATTTTTCTGCTAATTTTACCCATTCAAAATAAGAGATGAGAAAAGAGCGCAACATACGATTACTGATCAGCGGTATTTTGATAACTGTATTCCTGCAGTTTCTTGCCGTAAAAGCTTTCCACTGCCATAGTGGAAACGTGCGCTCGTGTACTTCGCAAAGTTGTTGTTCTGACAATCATCATCAGCCCGAACAACCGCAACAATCGGAACAGGATACACCTACCAGTTGTCAGGTGTGTCAATATACACTTTCTCCTTTTATCGAAGCAGCACCGTTGCAGATCGTATATCTGCCTGTAGGTCGTTGCTTTGATCTTGTCATACCTTCTGTCGGAAAGCCGATCCTGGCTTCCCGCTATATCAGCCTGCGGGCCCCTCCTGTCTTGAACACATAGAGCTAAAGTATTCAAAAACAAAATCTTTTATAATGCGTATCGGATTGATTTCGGGTATGCTGGCATGTTATACCTGCAT
>JAVVPN010000015.1:5741-26030 GCA_036655755.1 Bacteroidales bacterium
AGTCCAGTCGATGGATATCGGGAGCGGCTTTTCAAAGCCGATGATTCGCGGCATGGGTTTCAACCGGGTGTCGGTGACGGAAAATGGAATTAAACAGGAGGGACAGCAATGGGGTGCTGATCACGGGCTCGAATTGGATGCCCTCCATGTGGAACAGGTAAATATACGCAAAGGCCCCGCATCGCTTTTGTATGGAAGCGACGCGATGGGTGGCGTGGTTGAGATTCGCGATTTGCCGGCTCCTGCCGAAAACCAGATTTTCGGCGAAGGAGTGGTGATTGGCAAATCGGTCAATGAATCGCTCGGCGGCTCGCTCTTGTTGGGTTTGAAGCAGAACAACTGGTATACCCGCATGCGGTATACCGAACATCGGTTTGGCGATTATCGCATCCCGGCCGATTCGGTGCTTTATCTTACGCAACGATTGCCGGTTTATAACCGGAAGCTGAAGAATACGGCGGGGGTGGAGCGCGATTTCAACGGGATGGTGCAGTACCGTAACGGAAATTATAGCGGCAAAATAAACCTGAGCAATGTATATCAGAAGAGTGGCTTTTTTCCGGGTGCGCACGGTATTCCCGACGCTTCCCGGTTGGAGGATGATGGCGATTCGCGTAATATCGGATTTCCTTTCAGCAAGGTGAATCATCTGAAGCTTACCGGCAACCATCAATACCGCATCGACCAAGTATCCTTAAGCGCGGATATCGGATGGCAGCAGAATCATCGCGAAGAATGGAGCCGTTTTCATAGCCATTACGGCAACCAAACGGCACCGGCGATTGATCCTGATAAGGAGTTGCAGTTCCGATTGAACAGTTATACCTTGTTGCTCAAAGCCGCATTCGAAACAGAAAAGGGCTGGAGCCATACGGCGGGAGTCGATTTGCAGATGCAACGCAACCGGATTGCCGGTTACTCTTTTCTGTTGCCGCGTTACAATCGCGAAAGTGCGGGGCTCTTTTGGGTGCAGGCTTATCCGGTCAGCCCCACATTGCGGTTGAGTGGTGGCATACGGTATAATCTGGCTCATTTGGACCTAGAGTCTTTTACCGATCCGTATTTGGCGGAATACTTGCGGAAGCAGCAGTATCCGGAAGAGGTAATCGCCGCTTATGAGGTGCGCAGTGCCCCCCTTAACCGTACGCTGGGAGATTTTTCGGGTGCGTTCGGTATGGTGTGGGAACCGCATCCGCGCCATCTGCTGAAGGTGAATCTCGGACGTAGTTTCCGCTTGCCGTCGGCCAATGAGCTTGCTTCGAACGGAGTGCATCATGGCACGTTCCGGCATGAGCAGGGAAGTGCCGATCTTGGCTCTGAACGGGGCTGGCAGCTAGATGGGGCGTATACTTACAGAACCGACGGGTTCGAGATTACCGCTTCCCCTTTTGTGAGCTGGTTTGACAATTATATTTATCTGCGGCCTACCGGCGAGTGGTCTGTATTGCCTCATGCCGGACAGATATACCGTTATACAGGCGCCGAAGCATTGTTTGCGGGGGGAGAAGTATCGGTATGCGTGGGGTTACCGCTCTCGCTGAGCTATGAAGCAAGCGGTGAATATGTTTATACGCAGAATCTGGAGGAGCGCACGCCCCTTTCCTTTTCGCCGCCCCCTTCTATGCGACACACGCTGCGTTACCAACGAGGTGGCTTCGATGCTTATTTTCAGTATCAGGCAATCGGGGCGCAAAACCGGGTGGCGCGTAACGAAGAGCGTACGCCGGGAGCAAACTTGTTGCATGGCGGTGTGAGCTATCGTTTTCGTCTGGGCATGTTGATGCCCGAAGTGAACCTTACGGTTCGCAATATTTTAAATACACGTTATTATAATCATCTGAGCTTTTATCGCAAAGTGGAGATTCCGGAACCCGGAAGAGCTTTCCAACTGATGATAAAAGTTCCGTTTAAACAATTACTAAAATGAGGAAATCTATATTATTCAAGTCGTTATTTTTAAGTGCGGTTATCGCTTTTTTGTTGAATTCATGTACCGAAAAGGAGATGGCAGATACCGTGAAACCGGTTATTCATTTAATCGAACCGGCCCAGGGCGATACGCTTCGTATCGGTAACGAAGTGCATCTCGAAATGGAGTTAAGTGATAACGAGGCGCTGGGTGCGTATAAGATTGAGATACATCCCAATTTCGACGATCATGGGCATGGTGCCGCTTCGCGCGCGGCCACGGCATCGGTTGCTTTTTCTTTTAACCGGAGCTGGACATTGGCTCCTCAGAAAAACACGCTGATTCATCACCATGAAATCGTTATCCCGGAAAATGCGACCGAAGGCAAATATCATCTGATGGTATTCTGTACGGATGTGGCGGGAAATGAGGCGTATATCGCCCGAAATATCGTACTCTCGCATGAAGGAGGGGAAGAACATCCGCATGAATAATCTGCATGATTAAATAAGAGGCGGGGATACCTCTTTTAATGATACTCCGCGGGCAACCGGAGTGCGGTTCGCGAAGAACCTGAACATCGTCCGCGAGGAATCCGAACGTCGTTCGCGGAGCAACCATCAGATTGCTCGTGGGCGGCATTCAGATTGCTCGCGGGCGGCGTTCGGGTTGCTCCCGAACTATCATTGAGCGGGGTGCGAGCAGACGGCTCTCCTTGTGCGTATGAAAAAGCCCTTGCTACCGCAATTAATCGTATCGGGTTTGATGATTATTCTAGAATAAAATCGCTAAATTTGAATTATAGAAATGGCCAGTTCCGAAATGGCCAGTTCGGAACTGGCCATTTCTATAATTGGTATTTTAATAATGATGGTATGAGATTCTTCAATAGGGAAAAAGAAATAGATAAGCTTCACGGTATCCAACAGCGTTCACTTGAGAATGCTCAAATGACGGTAGTAACCGGAAGAAGACGCATTGGGAAGACCCAGTTGCTTTTGAAAGCGACCGAAGGAGAGACTACATTGTATTTCTTCGTGGCAAGGAAAGCTGAACCTCTTTTATGTGAAGATTTCCAAAGGGAGGTTGCCGAGAAATTGAAGGTTCCCATTATGGGACAGATCACCAGCTTTTCGGTACTTTTCGATTATTTGATGAAATTATCAATCGAAAAACCTTTCAATCTTATTATTGACGAGTTTCAAGAGTTCTATAATGTCAATCCGTCTGTATACAGCGATATGCAGAAGATATGGGATTTGAACAAGGACAAAAGCAAGATAAACCTACTTTTAAGCGGATCGGTATATTCTTTGATGCATAAGATATTTGAAGGAGCTAAAGAACCTTTATTCGGCCGTGCCACCAACTTTATGAAGGTACGTCCTTTCAGAACATTTACGTTAAAGGAGATTCTTGCCGAATACCATCCTGATTATACCAAAGAGGATCTTCTGGCTCTTTATACGTTTACCGGAGGAGTTGCAAAATATGTTCAGGTGCTTATCGATAACAAGGCCTTTACCATGGAGGGGATCATTGAATATATGATTCAGGAGGATTCCACTTTTATCGGAGAAGGAAAGAATATGCTAGTGGAAGAGTTTGGAAAAGAATATACCATCTATTTTACAATTCTTGCCACAATAGCACGCGGAGAAAATACACGGGCCAAGATCGAAGCAGTTGTTGAAAAAGAGATCGGTGGTTATCTAACGCGTTTGGAACGGGACTTTAGTTTAATCAAGAAAACAACGCCCATATTCTCAAAAGTAGAATCAAAGAATGTCCGCTATGAGCTATCCGATAATTTTCTGACCTTCTGGTTCCGGTTTATTTATAAATACGGGTATATTCTGGAAGTCGGGGCATACGGCGAGCTACGGGAACTAATAAAGCGGGATTATCCTACTTACAGCGGTCGGATACTGGAAAAGTATTTTTATCAGAAATTTGCGGAAGAACAGATCTATACCCGAATCGGAAGTTTCTGGGATCGTAAAGGGCATAATGAGATTGATTTGATTGCCGTATCGGAAATTCGTAAGGAAGCGGTGATTGCTGAAATTAAAAGGAATGAGGCTAATATAGATATGGAAATCCTCAAGGAAAAAGGAATTACCTTCTTAAAAGCTTCCGGAGAATTGAAAGGGTACGAAATTAAGTATGTCGGTTTGTCTATGAAGGATTTGTAAACAATACAAAGTCCGTATATCCACACGAATAAATATTAAGTTCAGAACATTTCTTTTAACTCTGTGTTATTGTAATTGTAAATCGTAACACTGATTGCGCTTTATTGATTAAAATACGTAGCATAAGTAAAAGGGATTGTTTATGAATCTGAAACCAATACTCTTTATTACTCTGTTTTCGGCCTCTTTTCCGACCGGAAAAGCGGGTGTGCCGGAAAGAAACGATAGTGATACGGCCTCGCTTTCAAAACAGTTGGAAGAGGTGGTCGTGATAGCATACGGAACCGGTAAAAAAAGCGCTCTTACGGGGGCAACCTCGGTAATCTCACCCAAAGAGATTGCAAACCGGCCGTTGGCTTCTGTAACGTCGGCCATCCTAGGGAAAGCCCCGGGAGTACAGTCCACCTTATCAGACGGACAACCGGGTTCATCACCCGGATTGCGTATCCGCGGATTTGGATCGATCAATGCCTCGAACGAGCCGTTGTATGTAGTGGACGGAACGGTTTATACCGGACCGATCAGTAATATCAATCCGGCGGACGTAGCTTCGGTTACGATTTTGAAGGACGCCGCCGCTACCGCCCTCTACGGATCGAGTGCAGGAAACGGAGTAGTACAGATTACCACCCGGCGGGCGTCGGGTGAAAACGATACCCGGGTAAACCTGCGCATCTCTCAGGGTTTTTCACAGCGAGGAATTCCCGAATATGACCGTGTAGGTGTATGGGATTATTACCCACTGCAATGGGAAATGCTGAAGAACCAATATATTCACGGATCGGAACAGTCTCCTGACCTTGCCGCCGCTAATGCCACTGCCAACCTCTATACCCAGCTGGGTAAATTCAATATCTTTAAAAATGTGCCGAATGACGCGATCGTGTTATCTGACGGGACATTAAATCCGCTGGCAACCTCTTTACTCTATAATGATTTTGATTGGGCCGGAGCGGCCTATCGCAACGGATACCGGGGGGAATATTCACTTTCGTACTCTACCCGTACCGATAAAAGCGACACCTATGCATCGCTCAATTACCTGGATGACCGGGGGCCCATGATCAGTACCGGATATAAACGGTATGGCGGTCGGATCAATTACAATATCCATCCGGTAGAATGGTTCGAATCGGGCATCAACCTGTCGATTACCTATGCGAAGGCTTCTACCCCGATGACGAATATGACATTTACGACCGCCAAAGGAAACATGACGAGCTTTTTGCGAAAAATGGCTCCTATCTATCCGGTTTACCTGCACAATGAGGATGGCAGTTTCAAGCTTGATGAGCGGGGTAATAAAATTTACGACTATACCAGCAGCCGTATCTCATTATCCGGTCGCCATACCATTGCGGAGGCCCTGTGGAATAAGCGGGGCTATACACGGGATGCCTACACGGGCCATGCGTATGTAGCTGTTTATCCGATTAAGGGGCTTAAAATCACCGTAAACGGATCTTTAAATTCGGATAACGACCGGGCGCAGGTTTATTACAATACCATTGTGGCCGATGGTGCTCCGGCAGGACGGATTCAGATTACCAACGAGCGTTTTCATACCTATACCTTTAATGAGTTGATTGAATACCGGCGAGCCTTTGGCGATCATAATGCCGAACTGTTGCTCGGACATGAAAACTACGACTATACCTATCAGTACCAATATGTATATAAGCAGAAGCAGATTATGGAGGGGCTTTATGAGCTTGAGAATTTCTCGACGCTCAGTAAACTCACATCGCTGACCGACCGGTATAAAAAGGAGGGTTGGCTGGCCCGTGGAAATTATAATTTCCGGGATACCTATTTTTTATCGGCTTCTTTCCGGCGCGACGGATCTTCCCGCTTTTCGAGAGATGTCCGTTGGGGGAATTTCTGGTCGGTTGGGGGAGCGTGGCGAATCGACCAAGAGCGTTTTATGAAAAACCTAACCTGGATTAACTCGTTGAAACTGCGCGGCTCGTATGGTGAAACGGGTAATGACGGAATTCTTAAACAAGGGGAGCCGAGCTATTATCCGTGGCAGACACTCTATAATACGGGGATTAACAACAGTAAAGAGCCGGGCGTTTATTTCAGTGTATACGGCAACGGAAACCTGAAATGGGAAACATTGCAATCGGCAGACGTGGCGGTGGATTTTAGGGTGTTCAACCGTTTTTCGGGATCGATCGAATATTTCAGGAAGAATTCGAACGACCTGCTCTTCAATGTGCCTGTTCCGCTCTCTTCGGGAGTGGCATCGATTTGGCAAAATTTGGGGAAAGTATCGAACAACGGGATGGAGATCGATTTGGGATATGACTATTTGCAAACAAGTGACTGGACCGGTGTATTGAATATAAACGGAACGTGGCTGAAGAACAGGGTGAAATCGATGCCCGACGGATTGCCCGAAATCGTAAGTTCCACCATGAAAGTATCGGCCGGGCATTCGATTTATGATTTTTGGTTGCGTGAATATCAGGGGGTCGATCCTGAAACAGGCGATCAGCTATTGGGCGATTATCATTATTGTGGCAGTTCGGTGCCGAAGTTTTACGGTGGATTCGGGACGCAGCTTCGTTATAAGAATTTTCAGTTGGATCTGGCTTTCTCGTATGGATTGGGCGGCAAAATTTACGATGTGAACTATGCCGACCTGATGACGAATCAAATCGGATTCGCCATGCACCGGGATGCCCTGAATGCCTGGAAGCAACCCGGTGATAAAACGAATGTGCCGCGTCTGGACGCTTCGAAAAGCAGTGAGTATGCACTGGTTTCGGACCGCTTCCTGGTGAATGGTAATTATCTGAATTTTCAGTCGTTTTCGGTAAGCTATGATTTGCCGCGTCAATTATTATCGAAAGCACATATCCGCCAGGCTACCCTGGCTGTTTGCGGAGAGAATCTGGTGCAATGGAATCATCGGCGCGGATTGAACGCCCTCTCGAACTTTGAGGGGTATAGCTACAACTTATATGCGCCGTCACGCGTATTTACGTTCAACATAAACCTGACCTTTTAATAGCCTGTGTTATGAAAAATAGAATCCTTCTTTTCGTGATGGTGATTTCTTTGGGAATAAGTGGTAGTTTACTTTCGGGTTGTTCGTCCGATTATCTGGATACCGCACCTTCTACTTCGGTTTCGGAAGCATTGATCGGGAAATCGATCGACAATCTTTATATGGCGATCAATGGGATACACCGTAAAATGGTGTCGCAGGATATGGCCGTGCAATATCTGGGGGGCTATCCCGGCTTTATGATCTGTATGGAAACAAGCGCCGATGATATGACGTGGGCGCAGGACAAAGAGTTTAAAACGACCCATCAATGGCAACTGCAATCGTTGCCGGAAAGTAAGTTTACGCGTACTATCTGGCTCTCTTATTATGAATTCATACTGAATACCAATCTGATATTGAAATACGTTGATAATTTTATGGATAGTGCTCCCCAAAAAGCGCGTCAGGTAAAAGGGGAGGCGTTGTGTTTTCGCGCCTTTTCGCATTTCATGTTGGTACAGACTTATGGACAGCGTTATCGTGCCGGCATGGAAAATTCGCAGCCGGGCGTACCGTACCGGTTGGAATCGGGGACTCAAAAGATGGCGCGCAATAGTGTAGAGGAGTGCTATCGGTTGATTATCCGCGATTTGGATGAAGCGATCGGTTTGCTGGCCGGGTATGTGCCCGAAAGTGTCAGCCATTTTTCACAGGAAGTGGCGTATGGGTTGAGGGCCCGGGTTGCACTGGCCCGGCAAGACTATGCGACGGCGGCTCAAAACGCGGCGCTTGCCATAGCCGCCGCAGAGGCACGGGGCTTCAAACTAATGGAGGGTGAGGAGCTTTATAACGGGTTTGCCGATATCTCTGACAAGACAAAAGAGGTTTTATGGGCAGCTTTGACGCTCAACGATCAGACGGTAAACTATTATTCGTTTTATGCACTGATGAGTTGGAATTATAATTCGGAACCGGTACGTACCGGCGTGAAGCAAATCAGCAGCACCCTTTATCAGCAAATTGCACCTACTGATCTGCGTCGGGGTTGGTGGGACGAGACGGGCACACTGCCTTTGCCTACCGCCAATTTTAAGGCGTATCCGTATTCGCAACGAAAATTCACGGCCCGTTCGACAGGGGATGTCGTGGGGAACGTAGCCTTTATGCGTCTTGCCGAACTTTATCTGATGCAGGCGGAAGCGCTTGCCCGGAGTGGCGACGACGTGTCGGCCCAAGAGGTGCTGACTCGCTTTGCCTTGACCCGCGATCCGGCATATGAGCCGAAAAACAATCATGGAGAGGCCTTGATAAATGAGATTATGATTCAGCGACGGATTGAACTTTGGGGGGAAGGTTTTCGTTTTTATGATTTAAAACGACTGAATGAGCCGCTCGACCGAACCGGTTCTAATTTCAATGCGGGTTTTTGTATGATATTGCAGGCTCCGGCATCCGACCCGCGCTGGCAATGGGCGATACCGCAGGACGAGATGGATGCCAACCCGCTCATGGAACAAAATAAATATTAACGGATGCAGCGATATCTACTCTTCTTTCTGATAGGATTATTTGTTTGGGGATGTGAATCTAAAAAACATCCCGCCTCTACCAACCGGCGCCTCTTTACCGATGTGTTGGGAAGGCAGGTGAGCGTCCCGGATTCAATACGACGTATTATTCCGCTGAATGAATCGACCATGCGGATGGTTTGTTATGTAAAAGGTGCCGACCGGGTATGTGGTATCGAGGATGTTGAGTTACGCGGAGTAGCTTTCACCCATATTTTCGCTCATCCCGAATTACGCCGCCAACCGATGATCGGGCCCATGTTTGGGGGTGATCCCGAATTGATTATGCTGCAACATCCGGATGTGGTGGTGGTTTCTAACTTAAGTGCGGCCGAAGCGGATGAGATGCAGGGCAGGTTAAAAATTCCCGTCGTGGTGATTTCGTACGGAAATCTGAGCAGTCAGCGGCAAGTGTTTTTTGACGGCTTGCGGATGACCGGCGATTTGCTCGACCACCGCGCGGAAGCCGATTCGCTGATTCGGTTTGTTGAGCATGAAGTAGCCGAATTAGAACGGCTTACTGCCGGCTTACATGCCCGGAGTGCCTATCTGGGCGGTATCTCTTACCGCGGGCGTCATGACATCGTTTCTACCGATCCGCATTACGCGGCCTTTGATCTGGTACACGTTCCCAACGTAGCCCGACAAGTCGATTCGTTGCTGACCCCGTCACTTGCCAATCTGACCATTGATATGGAAACCCTTTTGCGCTGGAATCCGGAGGTTTTGTTTGTCGATCAGGGAGGATTCAAACTGGTACAGGAAAACTTTCGTAGTTTTAAAGCGTTATCTCAATTACTGAATTGCTACAAGCAACAGCAAATCTATTTACTGTGGCCCTATTATATGTTTCATTCGAATTTTGAAGCGATGCTGATTAATGCGTGGAGTGTGGGGAAAGTGATGTATCCCGAACGGTTCGCCTCTGTGGATTTGCGTGAAAAGGCCGACGAGATACTCGGGCAATTTGTGGGAAAAGCGGTGACTGATTCGCTGATTCAGCAATGGGGGTGGGGTCGGAATGTAACAAACGAATTATGAGCGATACTCTGATCAGGCAATATAAACAGCGTAGGTGGAGGCGGATATGCTTTCTGCTGGTGCTGTTTGTGTGTCTGTTACTTGTAAGTTATTACGCATTCACTACCGGGGGAAGTGAGCTGACCGGACGTGATTTTTTTCGGATTTTCGGATCGGAAGATACCGAAATGGCGCAACAAATCTTTTTGAATATCCGTTTGCCACGTATTCTGGCGGCTATCATTACCGGGGTAGCCCTCTCTATATCGGGTGTGATCATGCAGGTTATTCTACGGAATCCGCTTGCTTCGCCCTATACGTTAGGCATCTCTTCATCGGCGGCCTTCGGGGCGGCGCTTGCCATCGTGCTTTTTGGAAGCGGATCTTCTGTCGGCAAAAGCGGCACGGTCTTTTATTTTGATAATCCCTTTGTGATCGCCCTGTTTTCTTTTGTTTGTTCACTACTCGGACTCTTCTTTATCCTTTATATCGCGCGGTTGCGTAAATCCAATTCTGAAATTATTATTCTTGCCGGTATCATCATCAGCTCGTTGTTTGGCGCGGGTATTTCCGCGCTTCAATATATTGCCGACAAGGTGCAGTTGTCTACCATCGTATTCTGGTCGTTCGGCGATCTGGGACGTGCCAACTGGACCCGCCTGTTGATTGTAAGCGTAGTGTGCATCCCGCTCATCATCTATTTTTATCTGAACCGGTGGAATTATAAGGCGCTCCGTTCGGGTGATGAATATGCTTATAGCCTGGGGGTGAATCCGGTGCGTTTGCGCCGTTTTGCTTTGATCGGATGTACGCTTTGCACGGCGATCGTCGTTTCTTTTTTCGGGGTGATTGCGTTTGTCGGATTGGTGGTTCCGCATATCGTGCGCGCCTGTATCGGCAATAATGAGGATCAGTTGATACCCGTTACGGCATTGTGCGGAGGGGTTTTCCTGCTGTTGTGCGACACGCTCGGACGCACTGTTTTTTCTCCGATCGTGATTCCCGTGGGTATCATCACTTCGTTTGTGGGGGTGCCGATTTTTCTTTTCCTGTTGTTGCGAAAAAATCTACATTGAATAAAAGCCTGTTATGAAGATAGAAATCGATCATATATCCTATGCCTATAAGAAAGAGAAGGTGCTCGATGATGTGGATCTGATGATGGAATCGGGCGACTTGGTGACGATTCTCGGGCCGAACGGTTCGGGAAAGAGCACGTTGCTCAAATGTATGGTTTCGATCCTGAAGGTACAGGAGGGGGAGATACGGATTGATGGGAAACCTCAGAGAATGTATGACGCGCGCGCCTTATCGCAACTGATTGCGTATATTCCGCAGAGCGAGGTATCGGCTATGGAACTGAATGTATTCGATACGATTCTTTTGGGGCGGAAGCCTTATATCGGATGGAATGTTACGGACAACGATCTGGAGGTAACCGAAGCGCTGATGCGTAGTTTTCAGTTGGAGGATTTGGCTTTTCGCTCGGTAGCTACCTTGAGCGGCGGTCAACGGCAACGGGTGTATATTGCGCGGGCGATGGCCCAGCAACCCCGGATTTTATTGCTGGATGAGCCGGCGGCCAACCTCGATATCTATCATCAATTGAAAGTGATGGAATTATTGAAACAGTTGGTGCAGGAGGGGATGATTGTGATTCTTACCGAACATGATATCAATATGGCGGCGCGTTACGCCACAAAGGTAGTGATGCTTCGCGACGGTAAGGTGTTTGATTGCGGCGACAGTTCGGTGTTTTCCGAAGAGAATATTCGGCATCTGTATGATATTCATGCCTCCATTCATTGTTTACAGGATCAGATTTTCGTGATTCCCGAAAATATCATAAAATAAATCAGGCTATGGCTTCATCCTTTATATTAGAGCCGGTGGGTTTTGTCCATAATCAGGCTTCTATCCGGTTGCGTCCGGGACGTATCAAACAGCAAATTTCAGAGATAAAACTATATGATGAATATTTACCCGGGTTGGAGGGAATCGAAAAGCATGCTTGGCTGACGGTTGTTTTCGGATTAGACCGGGTAGAGGAGATTCATCTTACCGAACCGCTTGCCTTGGGTGGACGGTGTGGTATTTTCGCATGTCGCTCACAATATCGGCCCAACCGGCTCGGCATCACTACCTGCCGCCTTTTAAAAGTAGAGGGTACTCTCTTAACATTGCAGGGACTGGATGCAGCCGACGGGTCGCCGGTTTTTGATTTGAAATGTCCCGACACTTCCGAGCAGGAGCAACAATTGATTCACCGCTCGGTGTTATTACAGAATCCGCGCCATGATATTCAATATGATATACGCAATCATACCCCTTATCTGTTGTGGATAAAAGCCGGACAACTAACCGGTACGCTTACCACAGGTCTGGCGCTTGGCGTAATGGCCGCTCTCCATTTTATGGAATTGAGCCGCAGCCGGGGCTGGCAAAATGATCTGTTTTCACTTTCAGTCCCTGCGGATTCTGCTTTGACAGACGGTATCCTGTTTGTTTCGGGCATTACTCCCGGGAGCGGCCGTTTTTACCTTCAGCATCCATCGGCCGTTTTTACCTTCAAGGCATCATTTGCGTCGGTCAGTTACGAACTTGTAACGCTACCGGCAGACGCTGTGCCGGTGAAAGAGTGGATTGAAGAGGACGCGGAGCAATATTTCAAAATCAAGATAACCGGGGTCTGATATTATTTGTTGCAAACATAATAGGCTAATATTTTTTGCAGCCCCAATACATCTACTCCTTTTTTAAGCTCCTTTTTCAGCGGCTCGCACGATCCGGCTATCCATATCTTTAATTCACAATCCATATCGAACGTACCTGCGGTTTCGACCGAAAAATGATAAATTGACTTGTACGGGATAGAGTGATATTCTTTTTTAGATCCTGTTAAACCCTGCACGTCGAGCATGATGAGGCGCTTGTTTGTAAACAGCCATTTGTCTCTGTAAATTTTAAAAGCCGCTTCCGGAACTTCCTCCTGAAACAATACTCCTTCAAAATTATCTGAAATTTCATTCGGGGTTAATTGGGTAGCATTACCCATGATATGATTGAAAAAAACCATGTTTTTTTATTGTTAATGATTAATGATTGAGTGTTTGCAAAGATAATTGAAAACACCATAATTTCCCTAAAGGTGCATTCCCCTAACATTAAGATATATCAATGAATAATCTTTTTTAAGCGAATAGATATTAAATCCCTGTTTTTGGGGATTTAATATCTTGTTTTAATCAATTAACTTTACACCCGTTATATAAAACATAGCTATTTTTTACGAGAAAATGCATTCTAACCCACTCTTAAGAAAATATTCCGGCGTGTTATTCCTGCTTTGTTTATTTGCAGGTTACTTGTCGTGTATATTTGGTTATAGTCATGTTCACGTAATAGATGGTGTCAGAATTGTCCATTCACATCCTTACCAGACAGGGCACGAAAAAGATTCGCATACGCAGACAGAGCTTTTGCTCGTGGCAAATATCAGTTATTTTATTGCGGATGTCCCTTTTTCTGATGGTTTTGATTTTACTCCTTTCCTAAAGGTAGAGGAGGTCCTGCAAGCAAGTGTCGTGCGCTTATATACGTATCAGACATTTCGTTTTATCTCTTTGCGCGCCCCTCCTGTTGTTTAAATACATACTGATTTTTTAGTTCAACAAATGTCTCTTTGGTTATTCTTAGACCGTCGTGTCTGTTTGTACAGATACGCCAGCTAAGGGTAGCCTAAGCTACTTATGTATTTAAACCATATCATTGATTAACAGGAAAAGATGAAGAGATCACTTTTTTTTATAGTGCTGGGGTTGCTATCGCTCTCGGCGATGGCGAATAATGGAATTATTACCGGTGCGGTGACCGATAAAAACAATGGGGAACCCCTATCTTATTTGCATGTTATTTTAAAAGACTTATCAAACGATAAAAATACTCATTCGCACGACGCAGGTACAATGACCGATGAAACCGGCAAGTTTCGTTTCGAATCACTTTGCGACGGGATCTATCAGATTCATGTGCAGGGAGTGGGTTATGTAGGGTCTAACCAACGCGTTGAGATCCGCTCCGGATATCCTGTAACGCTTGCTTTCGCGCTCGAAGAGCAGGTCTTTGCCACGAGCGAAGTGGTGGTTTCTGCCAATCGCAACGAGACGAGCCGTAAACTGGCTCCCGTAGTGGTGAATGTTTTGAGCGGTAAAATGCTCGAAACGGTTAATTCGTGCGACCTTGCCCAGGGACTGAATTATCAGTCGGGGTTACGTGTGGAAAACAATTGCCAGAACTGTGGTTTTCCGCAGGTGCGCATCAATGGACTCGATGGCCCATATTCGCAGGTATTGATCAATTCGCGCCCCGTTTTGAGCGCGTTGAGCGGTGTTTACGGCCTTGAGCAGATTCCGGCCAATATGGTCGACCGTATTGAAGTGCTTCGTGGGGGTGGGTCGGCCCTTTTCGGTTCGAATGCCGTAGGGGGAACGATCAATGTGATTACCAAAGACCCCGTGAGCAACTCCTTTCAGATCAACAGCACCCTGAGCAATATTTCGGGCAAAGGGTATCAGACCTCCATATCGGGCAATGCATCGTTTGTCGGAGCCGACAATAAATACGGACTTGCGGTGTTTCAGTCTTTCCGCGACCGTCACGGCGTGGATATGGATGGTGACGGCTATACAGAGCTGGGTAAACTCAACGCGCGTAATTTCGGGTTCCGCGGCTACCTACGTCCCACAGGAATGAGCCGTATTTCGGTCGATTACAGCACCACACAGGAGTTTCGCCGTGGCGGAAACCTGCTTGATTTGCCTCCCCATGAAACCAATATCTGCGAACAGACCGACCATAATATTAACGGCGGTGGTATTACATACGATTATTTTTTCGACGAATACAAGCACAAACTATCGGTTTACGGCTCGATGCAGCACATCGGGCGTAAAAGCTATTATGGAGCCGGCCGCGATCCGTATGCTTACGGTAAAACCAACGACCTGACTTATGTAGCCGGTGCGATGGCGGTGAATAAACTCGATAAATTGCTCGTTTCGCCCGCTACCCTGACTTATGGAGCCGAATATCAGTCGAATTCGCTGAGAGATAAACAGGTATATGCTCCAGAAGGCGAGGAGCCGCACGATATGAATCAGGAGGTACACATCGGTGGAGGGTTCTTGCAGAGTGAGTGGGAAGGACGCTATCTGAGCTTGCTTGCCGGCGTGCGTATGGATAAGCACAATCTGATCAAATCGCTTATTGTGAGCCCGCGCGTCAATCTGTTGTATAAACCGAGCGAAGCGGTGCAGGGGCGCCTTACGTTTTCTTCGGGATTCCGGGCTCCGCAGGCATACGATGAAGATTTGCACGTGGCGGCCGTAGGTGGCGAAAAACAGAAAATCGTGCTTGCATCCAATTTGAAAGAGGAGCGCTCATACAGCTATAGCGGATCGGTCGATCTGTATCATAACGTAGGCAAATGGCAGCTCAATCTCCTTACGGAAGCATTCTACACTCAGTTGCATAACGTATTTGTACTCGAACCGCTATCGAATGAAATAGACGGCGTACAGTTGCTTGAGCGTCGCAACGGAAAGGGTGCTAGGGTGTATGGTGTCAATCTCGATGGGAAGGCAGCCTATGGAAACCTGGCGCAGCTTCAGCTGGGATTTACCGTGCAGCGCAGTCGCTACGAAGAACCCTACGCATGGTCGGAGGATAAAACGGTGGCGCCGGTACGCAATATGCTCCGCACCCCCGACCACTACGGCTACATGACGCTTACGGTGAATCCATGGAAGAAATTGCAACTGGTGGCAAATGGTACTTACACGGGTCGGATGTGGGTTTCGCATTTTGCCGGTTACATCGAAAAAGATGAGCTGAAACATACTCCGCGCTTTTTCGATTTCAACTTAAAAGCAGCTTACGATTTCAAATTGGTGAAGCAACTTAACCTACAGCTCAACGCCGGGGTTCAGAATATTTTCGACAGCCGTCAGAAGGATTATGACAAGGGTGAGTTTCGTGATTCGAAATACTTTTACGGCCCCACGCAGCCACGCACTTTCTATGTGGGGGTGAAGCTTTATAATTAATATTGATTTTAAGATATAACTTTTTTTATTTGGGCTTCTTTTTTTGTTTGTAAAGTGTTATTTTAGAGGTGTTAATATGTGATTATGATACATTGATTAAATTAAATTATCATGGCGAAATCTGCACCAAGACCTGTAAATGGACCTAGTACGACAGGGAATCCGTCAGGAGGCGGCCGGGGAAATAATCCACCTCGTCCTAAGAAATGAAAAGAATTTTTTTAACAGCTTTCGGTAATCCGGAAGCTGTTTTTTATGACCTGAATTTTATGTCGAATATGTTTTCCTAAATTCTTAATATCAAGAGCTAAATATACGTTTGTTACGACCGAAATAATTCTTATTATTGCAGCGAATTAACTAAATCCTATTTATATCATGAAACATTTCCTTTTGCTATTTGCTTTGTTATATCTGTCTGTTGCTTATGTTTTTGCGGGCGAGAAGATTCGGGTTGCTTGTGTAGGCAATAGCATTACATATGGAGCTAATATTCATAATCGGGAAAAGAATAGTTACCCGGCCCAATTGCAGGCGTATATGGGAGATAAATACGAAGTGCGTAATTTGGGGGTGAGTGGTACTACCATGATTGCAAAAGGTGATCATCCTTATGTTGCGACAGCTTCTTACCGGGAAATCTTTCAATTTCAGCCCCAGATTATATTGATTAAGTTGGGGACGAACGATACAAAGCCTCAAAACTGGTGTTATAAAGAAGAATATTTACGCGACTATCAAGCGTTTATTGATACATGCCGGAAGATGGAGTCTGCACCAAGGATTATATTATTGACTCCGGTACGTTGCTATTTGCCCGACGGATCGACAATTAGTGCTCAGATTATTGAAAATGATGTGCGTCCGCTGGTTGAGAAGATTGCTTTTGATAATCAGTTGGAGGTAATCAATTTGTTTAATGCGTTTGGTAAAGAGTGGCAGAAAGAATTATTCCCGGATAAATTGCATCCGTCGTCGATTGGAGCGGGGGTGATGGCACGTAAAATCGCACTTTATCTTATGCAGGCAAATAAGGTGGCTTCAGCATCCGGGGAGGAGATGAGCGGTACAGAAAATTCTTTTTTTAATTTTCATGGTTATGAAGGAAGATCATTCCGCAATGAGGGAGCGAAGTGTTTTTTGGTTAAGCCCCGCTATGAAGCTGAGGGAAAACCATGGGTGATGCGTGCCCGTTTTTGGGGACATGAGCCGCAAACGGATATTGCACTTCTGGAGAACGGATTTCATATTGCTTATTGCGATGTTGCCGATTTGTACGGTTCGCCGGAAGCCGTAAAGAGATGGAATAAATTTTACAAACGTATGCGGAAGGCTGGTTTTAACGAACGGGTCGTACTAGAAGGAATGAGCCGCGGCGGATTAATCGTATATAATTGGGCGGCCGAAAACCCGAAGAAGGTTGCTTGTATTTATGCGGATGCTCCGGTTTTGGATATAAAAAGCTGGCCAATGGGTGAGGGGCAAAGTGCCGGTTCTGCAAAAGATACCGAACGTCTTTTAGCTGCTTATAAGTTTAAGGATAAAAAGGAGGCTTTGAGTTGGAATCGCAACCCCGTAGATCGAGCCGGAATTATAGCCAAACATCGTATTCCGGTATTGCATGTAGTAGGGGATGCGGATGAAATAGTGCCTGTGGCGGAAAATACTGCACTTTTCGAAAAAGAACTGATGGCATTGAATGCTCCCATTCGGGTGATTCGTAAACCGGGAATTGGGCATCATCCTCATTCCTTATATAATCCGCAACCAATTGTGGATTATATACTTGGTGCAACAGGCCGTAAAATCAATACATGTACGATAGCGGCCCCCGGGAACGAATTCCGTGCCGCAGCAGGATGGAAACAGGGATGTGAATGGCATGCTGTGGCTGAGGATATTTCTCAGACGGTTGAGGGGCGTCGGTTGAAGCTATTGTTGTTGGGTAATTCGATTACGCAAGGCTGGGGAGGAAATCGAAAAAATGTAACTTATAAGCCGGGAAAAGAGATACTCGATAATCAAATTGGTGTGAATCAGTGGGAGAGTGCCGGCATATCGGGCGATCGTGTACAAAATTTGTTGTGGCGTATACGCTTTGGTAACTACACAGAGTGTCAGCCTGAAAATGTGATTATCAGTATCGGTATTAATAACCTGCTCGGGGAAACGGATACACCGGAAGAGGTGGCTGAAGGTATTCTGGGTCTGGCACGGGAGGCGGTCCTGAAATTTCCGGAGAGCCGTATTGTTTTGCTCGGGCCACTTCCGGCGGGGAAAAAGATTCAAGATGCGATACGGGTACAATGTAATCGGATTCATGATTTATTAAGCAAACAATCTATAAAAGGTGTGGATTATGTAAATCCCACATCCTGGTTTGTCGATGAAACCGGCGAAATCGGAGAAGGTTTATATGGTGGCGATTATATTCATTTGAGTGCCAATGGTTATCAGGTTTGGGCACAAGAGATCGGGAAATTATTGACGGAAAAATTCGATTAATAAAAGGGGACGGATATTCCTCAAAAAAGCAAAAATCTTCTGATAGATTTGTTAATCAAAATAATCACACTATTTTTGCATTCCGAATTAAAATCCGCTCAAACACATCTGTTTTAAACTATTCGTAGTATCAGATTGTTGAATTTTGAGAGGTCTTGAGTTGAAGAATAGAGTTTTAATCATATAATAATTCGAAAGAATGAACGTTTCACAACAGAACATTGACAATGTTAATGCAGTAATCACAATTAAGATTACAAAAGCTGATTATCAGGAACAGGTAGATAAAGCCCTTCGTACATATCGCCAGAAAGCGAATATCCCAGGATTCCGTAAAGGAATGGTTCCGGCAGGAATGGTGAAGAAAATGTTTGGAAAACAGGCTGTAGCAGATGAAATCAACAAACAGGTTTCTGAAAAATTGTTCGGATTTATCCGTGAGAACAATTTGAATGTTCTTGGTGAACCAATGCCAAGCGCAGAGCAAGCTAACATCGATTTCGATACTCAGGAAGATTTCGTTTTCAAATTCGATATCGCATTGGCTCCTGAAATCAAAATTGAGCTTTCAAAAGAAGATAAAGTGCCTTTCTATAACATCGCAGTAACAGAAGAAATGATCGCTAAGCAGACTGAAGCTCTTCAGGGTCGTTTCGGAACTTACGAAGAAGTAGAAGTTGCAGGTGAAAAAGATATGCTGAAAGGTGATCTTGCTGAGCTTGACGCTGAAGGTAACATCAAAGAGGGTGGTATCCTTGTAGAAGGTGCTGCTTTGATGCCATCTTATTTCCAGAACGACGAGCAGAAAGCAAAATTCGCTGACGCGAAAAAACTTTCTTCTATCGACTTCAACCCGAAAGTTGCTTCTAACGGAAACGAGGCTGAACTTGCTTCTATCCTGAAAATGAAAAAAGAAGATGCTGCCGGTGTAGACGCAGACTTCCGTTTCACAATCAACGAAATCTCTCACTTCGTACCGGCTGAAAAGAACGAAGAGTTCTTCAAAAACGTATTCGGTGAAGAGGTGAAAACAGCTGAAGAGTTCGACGCGAAAGTGAAAGAACTTATCGCTGAGCAGCTAACTCCGGAAAGCGACTATAAATTCGGTTTGGACGTTCGTACGTTGATCGAAACTAAAGTTGGTGAGTTGGAAATGCCGGTTGAATTCCTAAAACGTTGGATGGTTGCTACAGGTGAAGACCGCACTGAAGCTCAGGTTGAGGAAGAAATGCCACGCATGCTTCCTGAATTGACATGGCACCTAATCAAAGAACAGCTGGTTAAAAACTACGAAGTTAAAGTAGAAGAAGCTGATCTTTTGGATCTTGCTAAAAAAGCAACTCAGGCTCAGTTCGCTCAGTACGGAATGGCTAACGTTCCTGCTGATTTGCTTGAAAACTATGCAAAACAGATGTTGCAGAACAAAGAAACTGCTCGCAATCTGATTGAACGCGCTACTGAAGATAAAATCATCGCTACATTGAAAGGTCTTGTTTCTTTGGAAGAAAAAGAGATCAGCGTTGAAGATTTCCAGAAGATGTTTGAAAATAAATAATTTATTTTTAACATAAGATAGGGTAGAGACGTCCGGTATCGGACGTCTCTACGTGTTTTTAGGAATGTTATATAGATTATTTTTATTCGGTTTTTGAAACAAACAAAATGAAATATATCTTTGTATAGATAAGGAACATCAAAAATTAAAACTATGAATGATTTCAGAAAATTTGCGACCATGCATCTGAATATGAATGGTAATGCTTTGGATAAGTATATGGATGTAACAAGCAGTTATATTTCGCCCACTATTATCGAGGAGCGTCAGTTGAACGTAGCTCAGATGGATGTGTTTTCGCGCTTAATGATGGACCGTATTATCTTTCTGGGAACGCAGATCGACGACTATACTGCCAATGTCATCCAGGCTCAGTTGTTATATCTTGATTCGGCTGATCCGGGCAAAGATATTTCTATTTATCTGAATTCGCCG
>JAVVPN010000015.1:26040-46136 GCA_036655755.1 Bacteroidales bacterium
TTGGGTATTTACGATACGATGCAGTATATCTCGAGTGATGTATCAACCATTTGTACCGGAATGGCCGCTTCAATGGGAGCTGTGCTATTGGTATCGGGTGAGCAGGGAAAACGTTTTGCATTACAGCACTCACGAATTATGATTCATCAGCCATTGGGAGGCATGCAGGGACAGGCTTCGGATATGGAGATCACAGTGCGTGAGATACAGAAGCTAAAAAGAGAGCTTTATACGATTATTGCAGACCATTCGCATAATCCGTATGAGCGTATTGAGCGTGATTCTGACCGTGACTACTGGATGACGGCGGAAGAAGCAAAAGCGTATGGTATGATCGATGAGGTGTTGACCCGCGCAAAAAATAAATAATTAAGATGGCAAAACAATTAGATAAATGTAGCTTTTGCGGTCGTTCGCGCCGGGAGGTGAAGCTCCTTATTTCCGGAGTAAGCGGGAATATCTGTGAGGAGTGTGCTCAGCAGGCGTCGGAGATTGTGAAAGAGTCTATTTCCAAAGTAAATCACGAGGCAGGAAGTCTTGGCTTTTCAAAATCAGAATTGCCGCGGCCTGTTGAAATTAAAAACTTTCTTGATCAGTACGTGATCGGTCAGGATGACGCTAAAAAATATCTTTCGGTAGCGGTATTCAATCATTACAAGCGTTTGTTGCAGAATATGTCGGACGATGAGGTGGAGATTGAAAAATCGAATATCATCATGGTGGGTCGTACGGGTACGGGAAAAACCTTGTTGGCGCGTACGATTGCTAAATTACTTCATGTTCCGTTTACGATTGTGGACGCAACCGTTTTGACGGAAGCCGGATATGTAGGTGAAGATATCGAAAGTATTCTTACCCGTTTGTTGCAGGCTGCCGATTATGATGTGGAAGCTGCAGAGCGTGGAATCGTATTTATTGATGAAATAGATAAGATTGCGCGTAAAGGGGATAACCCTTCTATTACCCGCGACGTAAGTGGGGAGGGCGTACAGCAAGGATTGCTTAAGCTGCTTGAAGGATCGGTTGTGAATGTGCCGCCTCAGGGTGGACGTAAGCATCCGGATCAGAAAATGATTCCGGTAAATACCAAGAATATTCTTTTTGTTTGTGGAGGTGCTTTCGACGGTATTGAAAAGAAAATCGGGCAACGATTGAATACGCGTGCTGTAGGCTATTCTGCAGGCCGCGATCATAAAGAGGTGGATCGTGAAAACTTATTGCAGTATATCACACCAACTGATTTGAAATCATTCGGATTGATTCCTGAAATTATTGGCCGTTTGCCAATTCTTACTTATCTGAATCCATTAAATAAGGAGACCCTTCGCCGGATTCTGACAGAACCTAAGAATTCTATCATCCGTCAGTACGTGAAATTGTTTGAGATGGATCAGGTTGAATTGGTTTTTGATGAAGAGGTTTACGACTATATTGTAGAGAAAGCGATGGAGTTTAAGCTTGGTGCCCGCGGATTGCGTTCGATAGCCGAAACAATCATGATGGATGCTATGTTTGAAATGCCGTCGACAGAGGATAAAAAGTTGCATGTTACGCTTGATTATGCCCGTGAAAAACTGGGTAAAGCGAATATGGATCGTCTGCGTCAGGAATAATACTCATTTGATGTAAAAAATATCACTTTCGGAGGTTTTAAAAGACGAAAAATATAATTGAAATTTTTCGAGTATATAGAACTTCTGTATACCTTTGTTTATAGGGTAGCGGCGCGGAAAAAGATATGTGGCCTCTATTTGATAATCTATTTTAGTTGTATGGTAAAATCTGTAAATCTGGTCGAAAGCCTTAAAACTCATTTTGGTTTTGATACGTTTAAGGGGAATCAGGAAGCTGTTATTCAAAATCTGATGGGCGGTAAAGATACATTCGTGTTGATGCCTACCGGAGGAGGGAAATCGCTTTGCTATCAGTTGCCTTCATTGATGATGGAGGGGACAGCAATTGTGATCTCTCCACTGATTGCCCTGATGAAAAACCAGGTGGATGCAATGCGTAATTTTAGTGAGGATGATGGGGTAGCTCATTTTATAAATTCTTCATTAAATAAGTCGGCCATTGAGCAAGTTCGCCGGGATATTCTTTCGGGTAAGACCAAATTACTTTATGTGGCACCCGAATCGCTCACAAAAGAGGATAATATTGAGTTCCTGAAGCAAATTAATATCTCGTTTTATGCTGTTGATGAAGCGCACTGTATTTCTGAATGGGGACATGATTTCAGACCTGAATACAGACGGATCCGTCCTATTATCAATGAGATCGGGCCTAAGCCTTTGATTGCTCTTACAGCAACTGCTACACCTAAGGTTCAGCATGATATCCAGAAAAATCTGGGTATGTTGGATGCGCAGGTATTTAAATCCTCCTTTAACCGACCAAATCTATATTATGAAGTACGTCCGAAGACAAAAAATGTAGACAAGGATATTATTCGGTTTATTAAGTCGCAAGAGGGTAAATCGGGTATCATTTATTGTCTGAGTAGAAAAAAGGTAGAAGAATTTGCTGAAATTCTGCGGGCAAACGGGGTGAATGCGTTGGCATATCACGCCGGAATGGACTCGAGTGTGCGCAGCCAGAATCAAGACTCTTTTCTGTTGGAAAAGGTAGATGTGATTGTGGCCACGATTGCTTTCGGAATGGGAATTGATAAACCGGATGTTCGTTATGTAATCCATTATGATATACCGAAAAGCCTGGAAGGCTATTATCAGGAAACCGGTAGAGCCGGGCGTGACGGGGGTGAAGGGCAATGTGTTGCCTTCTATGCCTATAAAGATCTGCAGAAATTAGAAAAATTCATGCAGAACAAACCGCTCGCCGAACAGGAAATAGGTAAATTATTATTGATGGAAACGGCAGGATATGCCGAATCTTCTGTTTGCAGACGCAAATCATTGTTGCATTATTTTGGTGAGGAATACAAGGAAGAAAATTGTGGAAATTGTGACAATTGTTTAAATCCGAAGAAACAAGTGGAAGCTAAAGATTTATTATGCGCGGTTATAGAAACAGTAATCGCATTAAAAGAAAAATTCAAATCAGAACACGTTATTGATGTAATTATCGGAAAAGAAACAGAAGAGGTCAAATCGTATCAGCAGGAAGACCTTGAACTTTTCGGATGTGGTCAGGACGAAGATGAGAAAACATGGAGTGCCGTGATTCGTCAGGGCTTGATTGCAGGTTATCTCGATAAAGATATAGAAAATTACGGCTTGCTGAAGGTAACAAAAGCAGGGCAACAGTTTCTGAAAAAACCAGTTTCGTTCAAAATCGTGGAAGATAACGAGTTTGATGAAGAAGAAGATGAAACTCAGGTAAAAGCTGCTGGTTCATGTGCTGCGGATGAAGGGCTTTATGCCATGCTGAAGGATTTGCGTAAGAAAATTGCGAAAAAACTGGAATTGCCTCCTTACGTGATTTTTCAGGATCCTTCGCTCGAAGCAATGGCTACTACTTATCCTGTTACAATGGATGAGCTTCAGAATATACCGGGTGTAGGGGCCGGAAAAGCGAAACGTTATGGCGAAGAGTTCCTTAAATTGATTAAGACTCATTGTGAGGAAAATGAAATTGAGCGTCCTGAAGACTTGCGTGTTCGTACGGTTGCCAATAAATCGAAAATGAAAGTTTCAATCATTCAGGGTATTGATAGAAAAATTGCACTGGATGAACTTGCCGATTCAAAAGGGCTGGAGTTTTCCGATCTTTTGGATGAAATTGAGGCAATCGTTTTTTCGGGTACAAAAATCAATATTGATTATTTCCTGAATGAAGTGATTGATGAAGATCATGTAGAGGATATCTTTGATTACTTTAAAGAAGCAGAGTCTGATAACCTTGAAAATGCTTATCAGGAATTGGGAAGAGACTACTCGGAAGAAGAGATTCGCTTGGTGCGTATCAAGTTCCTTTCTGAAATGGGTAATTAATTCTCCTTTTTAAGAATATATAGCCAAACAATGTGAAAATAGTTCCGTTGTTTGGCTGTTTTTTTGCCGTTTTATTTCTATATTTGCACGCAATAAATTCTAAAAAGCATATTCAACATGTCATTTATTGCAGATAAAGTAGTAATGGATGGATTAACTTTCGACGACGTATTGTTAATCCCTGCTTATTCAGAAATCCTTCCTCGTAACATCGACCTTTCGACGAAATTTTCACGTAACATCACGCTAAATGTTCCAATCGTATCTGCAGCAATGGATACGGTAACAGAAGCGAAAATGGCAATTGCGATTGCTCGTGAAGGGGGAATCGGAGTGATTCATAAGAATATGCCGATTGAGGCACAGGCCAAACAGGTGCACATCGTGAAACGTGCGGAAAACGGGATGATTTATGATCCGGTAACTATTCAGCGTGGCAAAACCGTAAAGGATGCGCTTGAGCTAATGGCTGAATACAAAATTGGCGGTATTCCTGTAGTTGACGATGAACGTCACTTAGTAGGTATCGTAACGAATCGCGACTTGCGTTTCCAAAAAGATATGACACGTTTGATTGACGATGTCATGACAAAAGAAAACCTGATCACTACCACACAGTCGACCGACCTGGAAGCGGCTGCCGAAATCCTTCAAGAATATAAAATCGAAAAACTTCCTGTTGTAGATAAAGATAACAAGCTGATCGGCTTGGTAACCTACAAAGATATCACCAAAGCTAAAGATAAACCGTTTGCATGTAAAGATGCCAAAGGACGTTTGCGCGTTGCTGCAGGGGTCGGTGTAACCGGAGATGCGCTTGAACGTGTAGATGCTTTGGTTGAGGCCGGTGTTGATGCGATTGTTATCGATACGGCTCACGGTCATTCAAAAGGAGTTGTGGACGTATTGAAGCAGGTGAAATCCAAATATCCGAATCTAGATGTTGTGGTTGGTAACATTGCTACAGGCGAAGCTGCTAAATATTTGGTTGAAGCTGGTGCTGATGCTGTAAAAGTGGGTATCGGTCCGGGCTCTATCTGTACGACTCGTGTTGTGGCAGGTATCGGAATGCCACAGTTGTCTGCTGTTTATGATGTAGCGAAAGCTTTGAAGGGTACAGGGGTGCCTTTGATTGCTGATGGTGGTATCCGTTATTCGGGTGATATCGTAAAAGCGATTGCTGCCGGTGGATATAGCGTAATGTTGGGTGGTTTGTTGGCCGGAGTAGAAGAATCGCCGGGTGAAACAATCATTTATAACGGACGTAAATTCAAATCATACCGTGGTATGGGATCATTGGAAGCGATGGAAAAAGGTTCCAAAGACCGTTACTTCCAGGATAATGAGGTGGATGTGAAAAAACTGGTTCCGGAAGGAATTGCAGCCCGTGTGCCTTTCAAAGGATCTTTGTTTGAAGTAATCTATCAGATGATTGGTGGTTTGCGTGCCGGTATGGGATATTGTGGTGCTAAAAACATTGAAACTCTTCATGATACGGCTAAATTTACCCGTATTACAAATGCCGGTGTGGCCGAAAGTCATCCGCATGATGTAACGATTACGCGTGAAGCTCCGAACTATAGTCGTGGAGAATAAAATAAAAAAACAGAATATTAAAAGGTCTTCGGTTTACCGGAGGCCTTTTTTTGTCTTAATAATATCTCTAAGCCTATGAATGGCAGAAATATGCCTTTGAATACTTTGTTAACATACACGCTAAATGATATAATTTTTTTATATTTGGCCCGTTATTTAGTAGGATTTAATTTATGTATAACTAATATAACTAAAAATATAATCGAGAATGAGAACAAAACTTCTGGTAGGCACATTGGCTTTATCTGCACTTGTAATGCCTGTGCGAGGTGAGGAAGATCCTGTCTTGATGAAAATAAATGGTCAGGATATCAGAAAATCTGAGTTTGAATATATCTACTATAAAAATAGTCAGCAACAGATGGCTGAACAAAAAAACCTGGATGAATACCTGGATTTGTTTGTTAACTTCAAACTGAAAGTAGCGGAGGCAGAGGCCAGAGGCATTGATACTACGCAGGCATTTGTTTCGGAACTGGCTGGTTATCGGAAACAATTGGCTCAACCTTATCTGGTAGATAAGAGTGTGGACGAATCATTGGCACAGGAAGCTTATGACCGGTTAAAAGAAAACGTAGAGGTAAGTCATATTTTGTTGCGGCTAAATCAAGATGCCTCCGACCAACAGGTGAAGGCTGTCTATGATAAAATGATTTCGCTGAAACAAAAGCTGGACAATGGGTACGATTTTGCGAAATTGGCAAAAGAAGTATCTGAAGATCCTTCGGCCAAACAGAATAATGGTTATCTGGGGTATATTTCAGGATTCATGACTGTTTATCCGTTTGAAACGGCTGCTTATAAAACACCGGTAGGACAAATCAGTGAGCCGGTTCGTACGCAATTCGGATACCATTTGGTAAAAGTGCATCAGCGTCGCCAGGATCCGGGCGAGGTATTGACAGCTCATATCATGAAAATGACCCCAGCGGATGCAGATGCAAAGACTGAGGCTGAAATAAAGAAGGCAATCGATGAAATCTATTCACAGCTACAGCAAGGTGCCGATTTCGCCGAATTGGCAAAAAATATGTCGGACGATAAAGGGTCTGCGATAAATGGAGGAGCATTGCCCTGGTTTGGAGCCGGACGCATGGTGCCTGAATTTGAAAATGCTGTTTTTGCAATTGAGGAAAAAGGAACCTATACAAAGCCTTTCCGTTCGCCATATGGCTGGCACATTGCAAAATTGATCGACCGGAAAGGGATTGACTCTTTCGAAGATAAAAAGGCTGAGATTATGCGTCGCATTACACGCGATGAGCGTGGATCGCAGGGGCATGACGCGCTGGTAGCTCGTTTGAAAAAAGATTATAACTTCCAAGCAGATAATGCAACCGAAGAGATGCTTAAGGTATTGGCCGGAAAATACTCGCCTTTGGATTCTGCTTTCCAGAAGGAAGCAACTACATTGGCTTTGCCGTTGATGACATTTGCCGGAAAAGTGTATACTACAGCCGATTTTGCAAATTATCTGAGCTCCCAAAAAAGTTCCGGGAAATATACACCGCATGCTATTTTGGCTGAAAAGAAAAAAGCATTTACTGATGCCATGATTATTGCTTATGAAGACAAACAGTTGGAGCAGAAATATCCGGATTTTCGCAATCTGATGCGCGAATACCGTGATGGTATCTTGTTGTTTGAAGTAAGTAATAAGGAGGTGTGGGAAAAAGCATCGCAAGATGTAGCCGGCTTGCAGCGCTACTTCAAAAAACATAAAAAGAATTATCGTTGGGATGCACCACGATTTAAAGGATTTGTGGTAGAATGTAAAGACGATGCAACAGCCGAGGCTGCCCGTCGCATTTTGAAGAAAGCACCTGCCGATTCTGCTGCCGTTTGGTTGCGCAGAGAGTTGAATAATGACTCTATTCAGTTTGTACGCGTGCAAAAAGGTCTTTTTGCCGAAGGCGAAAATCCGATTGTAGATGTGTTGAATTACGATTCTGGAGAACTTGTTGCTAATGAGCATTTTCCGGTAGCTTTTGTAAAAGGGAAAAAACTTAAAAAAGGGCCCGAGTGTTACGATGACGTCCGTGGATTGGTGACAGCCGACTATCAGACATATCTTGAAAAGACATGGATTGCTAATTTGCGCAAGAAAAACAGCGTTGAAATAAACGAAGATGTTTTAAAAACGGTTAAGCCTCTTTAATACACATCTTTTTATCGTATTTTTACTCCACTTTTTAGTGGAGTATAAGATTAATCACATAAATATGCGGCGTTATTTTTTCTTTTTAATATCGGGGTTGGTTTTGGGTGTTATCACAGCCTGTAATTATACCTCTTCCGAAGGAAAAGAGAATGTGATAGTTGAATTTGGTGATTATCAATTACGGCGCGACGACATTAACCAGGTCCTCAGTCGGGATCTTTCATCAGAAGATAGTCTTTTATTAGCTGATTTGTTTGTTCGGAAGTGGGTGAAAGAACAACTTCTGTTTGAGAAAGCAAAAGAGAATATCGGCAATCTTCAAGAAATTGACCGGGAAGCGGAGGAATATCGGCGCCGGCTGATTGTTTTTGAATATGAAAAGCAATTAGTGAACGAGCGACTTGCTACCGAACTGAGTGAGCAAGAAATGGAAACCTTCTATCAAAATCATCGTGCGGATTTTGTGCTTCAGCAACCTATCGTAAAAGGTTTGTTTTTGAAAGTGCCGGCAGATGCTCCTCAATTGCAGGATCTTCGCAAATGGATGAAGAAGGTGGATGATACGGCACTTGAAAAGATTGAAAAGTATTCGCTTCAAAATGCTTTGGTATATGAATATTTTTTTGATCGTTGGGAATCATTGGACGAATTGATGAAGAACATTCCTTATGAGGTGACGAACGGTAATCGTTTTTTGCGGGAGAATAAATCATTGGAGGTAACACGGAATGATTTCTGGTATTATCTTTTTATACAGGATTATCTTCCTGCGGGTCATGTACAACCTTATGAATATGCTCGTGAAAAGATTCGCGAAGTACTTCTCAATCAGAAGAAGAAAGGATTTATCCGGTCGGTAGAAGACGAATTATATCACAAGGCGTTACGTGATCAGAAAATCAAGTATTACGGGACGGTTCCGGCAGCGGAACCGAGTAAAAATATAAATTAAGAAGAATCGATGCGTAAGTTATTTAAAGGGTTATCTCTCTTATTGGCTCTGTTTTCAATCAATACTATTTTCGCACAAGAAAATGTAGTTGATGAAGTGGTATGGATTGTAGGAGACGAAGCCATCCTGAAATCTCAAGTGGAAGAACAACGCTTGAGAATGCAATATGAAGAGGAAAAAATCAATGGTGATCCGTATTGTGTGATACCGGAACAGCTGGCTATTCAAAAGTTGTTTTTGCATCAGGCAAAACTCGATAGTATTGAGATGTCAGAGCAACAGGTGATTCAGCAGGTTGAATCCCGATTGAATTTTTATATCTCTCAAATCGGATCGAAAGAGAAGATGGAGGAGTATTTTAACAAACCGGCGGCTCAATTGCGTGAAGAATTGCGCGAAGCGGTGCGAGACCAGGGTACGGTACAGCAAATGCAGCAGAAGCTGGTTGAAAATGTAAAGGTAACACCTGCCGAAGTACGTCGCTTCTACCAGTCTTTGTCTCAGGATAGTATTCCTTTTGTTCCTACTCAGGTACAGGTTGAGGTGCTGACTTTCGAGCCTAAGATTCCACAGGACGAAATTGATAATATCAAGGCACGTTTGCGTGATTATTCTGAACGTGTGCAAAAAGGGGAGTCTGAGTTTTCAACTCTTGCTATCCTTTATTCACAAGACCCGGGTTCGGCCCGTAATGGCGGTGAGCTAGGATTTAAAGGTCGTGGCGAATTCGTACCGGAATTTTCTGCAGTGGCATTCCAGTTGAACGATACTAAAAAAGTTTCGAAAATTGTAGAAACCGAGTTTGGTTACCATATCATTCAGCTTATCGAAAAGCGAGGCGATCGTGCCAATCTGCGTCATATCCTGTTAACGCCAAAAGTGTCGGATAAAGAGCTTACTGCAACCATGCAGCGAATGGATTCTTTGAAAGCAGATCTCGATTCAGCTAAATTTTCTTTTGAAGAGGCTGTCGGATATTTATCGCATGATAAATCGACCCGAAATAATAAAGGTCTGATGGTGAATCAGCATACAGGAACATCCCAGTTTCAAATGGAACAACTCCCGGCCGAAGTGGCTCGTGTAGTTGATAAGATGGAGGTTAATCAGATTTCTGCTCCGTTTATCATGAAAAATGAGAAAAACGGACGCGACGTAGTTGCTATGATTAAACTTAAAAGCCGTACACCGGGGCATAAAGCAACCATTTATGATGATTATCAGGAACTAAAAGGGATGCTTGAAGCCAAAAAGAAAGATCAGATTATTCAGGATTTCATTAAGCAGAAACAAGCTGAAACGTACATCCGCATTAAAGAAGGATGGCGTAACTGTGATTTCCTTTATCCGGGATGGGTTAAGAATTGATACTATTTGATTGATGTTACATAAGAAAACATATTCATTGATTAACAGGCATAAGACACTTACGGGTGTCTTATGCCTGTTCGCACTTTCCGCATTTTCCTATGCGGTAAACCAAACTCCGGCACCATCTGATCCGGAGGGTAATAAAACAAATCGTATTTTTTTGTTACACGCCAATACGCTCAATTACGATAAAAGCATTAATGCCGATTTTCAGATTTTGCGTGGCGACGTGCGTTTCCGTCAGGATAGTGCCTACATGTTCTGTGATAGTGCTTATTTTTACGAAGCAACCAATTCGCTCGACGCATTCGGGAATGTCCGGATGGAGCAGGGAGATACGCTCTTCGTATATGGCGATGTACTGTTTTATAACGGAAACAGCGGTCTGGCCCGCCTGCGCGATAATGTGCGCATGATCAACCGGGATGTAACACTGACCACCGATAGTTTGAATTACGATCGCGTAGTTAATATCGGCTATTTCTTTGAAGGAGGTATTATCACCGACCTCGAAAATCGCTTGAGTTCATTATACGGCGAGTATAGTCCGGATACGAAGTATGCTATTTTCCAGGAAAATGTAGAATTGCAGAATCCTAGATACACGCTTTATTCAGACACATTGCGTTATAATACCAATACGGGCATTGCCGATATTCTCGGCGAGTCGGTAATTGTATCTGATAGTAACACCATCTATTCGGATTTGGGTTGGTACGATACCCGTAATGACTTGTCGATGTTGCTTAATCGCTCACGCTTGGTGAGTAAAGGACAAACATTGACCGGAGATACGATTTACTATGACCGCAAATCGGGATATGGCGAAGTATTCGGCAATATGTTTATGAACGATAGTGTCCGGAAAATTATCCTAGAAGGTGATTACGGGTATTATAATGAATTGACAGAATATGCGTTTGTAACGAAAGTTCCACAGGCAATCGAGTATTCTACGGCAGATTCGTTATACCTGCATGCCGATACATTAAAGTCGGAAGTGATTGATCAGCAACGTCAGTTGGAGGCATATCACGGAGTCCGCTTTTATCGTACCGACGCGCAAGGGGTATGTGATTCATTGAAATACTCCACCCTCGATTCTACCCTGGTGATGTATCGCAATCCTGTAATATGGAATCTGAATTATCAGATTTTCGGAGATACCATCTTTATCGAGATGAATGACTCAACGATTCGCCACGCCCTGGTAAAGGACTTTGCGTTTCTGGCCCAGTTCAAATCAGACGAATATTACGATCAGCTTACAGGCAAGGTTATGAATGCCTGGTTTGAGAATGGCGAATTACATAAGATGCAGATGGATGGCAATGTGCAGACGATCTTCTATCCCGAAGAAAGTGATAAGTCGCTTATCGGATTGAATAAGGCTGAAAGTAGTTTCCTGAATGCCTTTTTCTCGAAACAAAAACTAGATAAGCTCGCTATGTGGCCTAAGGTAACCGGTTCGCTAACGCCGTTGCCTAAGCTTACCCCTGATTTGCTTTATCTGCCCTCTTTCCGTTGGTATAGCGATTTGCGTCCGAAAAATAAAGAGGATATTTTCCGTAAGGTAAAAATGAAGGAAGAAGATATCGTAACCAATACCCGTCTGTTCTCTAAAGAAGAATTGGAAGGAACCAGCGATGTTGATCTACCTGAAGTTGAACAAACGGTTCGCACGGTGTCAAAACCAATTAAGCGGCAAGAGTATAGAGCAGAGGTGGATAGTCTTTTGAAATTACAAGTAGCAAAAGATAGCTTATTGCAAAAACCGATTTTACCGGATTCTTTGTCCGGACGGCCGGTCATACCAAACGATACTGTTAAAACAATTGAGAAACCTGTAACCGAATAAACTATGGGACTGTTTTTTAATGTACGCAAACCGCGTCAATTCCGTCATGATCCGATTTATTTCGATCCGCATAAAGAGGAACTCGAGGAGCGGATCCGTAAAGTGAAAAGAGAAATGGGTGAATTATCGGAAGATGAGTATAAACCAAATCTGAAAGGTGCCTTCAAAGATCAGACTTCGCATGTGCGTCGGCGTCAGCAGCAAGAAGAAAAATCATCTTCTTCGCGAAATATTCGCCTGGCAATCATTTTGGCGGTTCTGTTGATTCTATTGTATTATTTCTACATACGCTAAATAATAAACGAGGGTATTCTGTAAACACGATACCCTCGTTTTTTTATTTATCCTCTTAATTTTGTATCTTCGTTTCGCATAAAAAAAGAAAATAATGAACGATATCATTCAGCTTTTACCTGATTCTGTTGCCAATCAGATTGCCGCCGGAGAGGTGATTCAACGCCCGGCTTCGGTTGTGAAAGAACTTATGGAAAATGCCATTGATGCAGGAGCCACTTCCCTACAGGTAATTTTGAAAGATGCCGGACGTACGCTCATACAGGTGATTGACAATGGAAAAGGGATGTCAATGACAGACGCCCGTATGGCTTTCGAGCGCCATGCTACTTCTAAAATACGGAAAGCAGATGATTTATTTTCTCTACAGACCATGGGCTTCAGAGGTGAAGCGCTGGCTTCGGTTGCCGCAATCGCCCAGGTCGAACTGCGCACCCGTCGTGAAGAAGATGAAATAGGTACGGCTCTTTTTATTTCAGGTAGTGAAGTCGAAAGACAAGAAGCTGTTTCATGCCCGGTAGGATCAAGTTTTCAAGTGAAGAATATATTCTTTAATGTACCTGCCCGACGTAAGTTCCTGAAATCGAATCAAACAGAATTAAGTAATATAATTTCCGAGTTCGAAAGAATTGCGCTTGTTAATCCGAATATTTCATTCTCCTTGTTTCATAATGAAAACGAGGTGCTCAACTTGCCTGCCACTAATTTACGACAGCGCATTATTAATATATTCGGCAAAAGCCTTAACCAACAGCTGCTTACCGTAGAGGTAGATACTACGATGATTTCCGTAAGCGGATATATCGGTCGTCCGGAAGCCGCGCGTAAAAAAAACGCCCTTCAATATTTTTTTGTGAATGGCCGCTACATGCGCCATCCCTATTTTCATAAAGCGGTAATGCAAAGCTACGAGCAATTGATCCCGTCTGGAGAGATGCCCAACTATTTCCTTTATTTCAATGTTGATCCGGCCAATATCGATGTGAACATTCACCCCACAAAGACCGAGATTAAATTTGAAAACGAAACTTTCTTGTGGCAGATTATCAGCGCTACCGTAAAAGAAGCGTTAGGCAAATTCAGTGCGGTGCCGTCGATTGATTTCGATATGGCGGATGCACCCGAAATACCGGTATTTAAAACAGAAACCGTACAACCTCCGCAGCCACAATTCAATTCTTCATATAATCCGTTTCAGCAAAATAAAGGAACCATTCAACAGCCGTCGACAAATCGCCGTCCGGATCCGGATTGGCAAAAATTGTATGGGGGAGATTCGGCTCAGGCTTTCTCTTCGGGATCGTCAACTTCCGGTTTTACGGAGTCGTTAGCTGATTTTCCGGAGTCTCTTCCGGGGGCAGATGTTGAATTCGAAGGTGACCCTGATTATTTCCATACGGATGCGGTGTTCCCTTCGTCGGCCGAAGATGATAACTCTTTCGCCGGAGTTGCACCAACCAGTTTCGAATCGCAAATTACCTCCGATCCGGTTTCTTCGTCAATGTCATCCTCCATGTCATTGGTGTTTGGCAACGCAAAGAATGCAGATGGCGAGCATTATCAGTTTAAAGGAAAATATATTCTCACATCCGTAAAATCAGGTTTGATGATGATTGATCAGCATCGTGCGCACCTGCGTGTATTGTTTGATCAGTATATGGAAAATATTACCAACAAACAGGGTATTTCGCAAGGCGTGCTTTTTCCTGAAATGATCACGTTCGCTCCGGCCGATGTTCCTGTGCTTGAAGGAATTTTGGACGATCTTCATTTCCTCGGATTCGATCTGAACAATATGGGAGGCTGCACTTATGCCATTAACGGTATCCCTGCAGGTATCGAAGGTTTGGATGTATCAAACCTGCTCCATTCAATGGTGGATACCGCCCGCGAAAAAGGACGCGATATTAAAACCGACATCCACGAGTTGATTGCTTTGTCATTAGCTGAAGTAGCCGCAATTCCTTACGGGCAGTTGTTGAACATGGATGAGATGGAGAAGCTGATAGATGACCTGTTCGCATCCTCTTCGCCGAATTATACACCCGATGGCAAACTGATTCTGTCGGTTATTTCGAACGATGAAGTGGCCAAACGCTTTAAGTAATCCCAAACAGTGTGATTTATGAAATACGGAATTGCTCTTACCCCGGTTATCCCCATGCGGGCCTCGGCAGCCGAAGATGCCGAAATGACAAATCAGCTTCTTTTTGGCGATACCTTCCGGATTATCGAAGAGTCGCCCCGTTGGTATCTGGTAGAAAATCTGTTTGATGGCGATACCGGATGGATCGACCGGAAGATGGCTACCTTGGTAGATGAATCTTTCGTCAGTTCCTTACAGGCAAAACCGCTTTTCGTAGCGCGTCAGCCTATTACCGATCTGCATCGAAAAGGTGAAAAGCGTCCGCTTCGTATCTCTATCGGATCGGTATTGCCGGGTTACGATCCGCAAACCTCCACCTTTGTTGTAAACGACACTACTTTTACCGTTGCTCCGCGTATGGCGATGCCGGTACAACCCTCGCATATACGCGCCTTGTTACGCACGGCCGAGCTTTTCTTAAACACCTCTTACTTGTGGGGAGGACGCGGTATCTTTGGTGCCGATTGTTCGGGATTCGTACAAATCGTATACCGTATGCATGGTATCGATTTACCGCGCAATGCCCGTCAGCAAATTCTGCATGGTGAGCCTGTCGCTTCATTTGCCGACGCTTATCCGGGCGATTTGGCCTTCTTTGCGAAGCCCGACGGTAAAATTACCCATGTGGGTATCGTGCTTACTCCCGAAACGATTATCCATTGTTCGGGCGATGTGCATATTGATAAACTGACTGACCAGGGTATATGGAGCGACCGCTTACAAACCTATACGCATTCAGCTCCGATATTGAGAAGATTTACTCAACTCAAAAGGAGAGGATGAAGTTCCCTCTATTTTTCTAAATAATAAAGTTATGAAGATATTGGTTTTAGCATCCGAAGACAATTGCACCGCTCAGATGGCTTGCGGTTGGTTACGCTGGTTTGATCCGCAACTCATCGTGTACAGCGCGGGTGTTTGCAAAGCCGGCACGCTCGATCCTCGGGCGGTAGCCGTCATGAAAGCCGCGGGAATTGATATCGCGAATTATGCATGTAATACGATTGAGGGCTTTTTATCCGATAACTGGGATTTTGTAATTTCCGTAGAGGGAGAGGAACTGTTTTCCGATATTCGGTTTACCGGATGGATCGGTACCCGTTTAGGCTTCGCTTTGCCCGATCCTTCACGTCAGAGCGGTCCGCCTGAATTGATCGATGCCGAATATCAGACAGCTTGCAATGAGGTGCGCAGCCAGATGTTCGACTTTTACCTACAACATACTTTAGAACGAGATATACTTGGTGCCGACAGCTGTGGCGCCGATTGCGATCTTTAAAAGACATATGTGAAATCGCCCGCTCTGTCAGTTGCGACCAGATGAATATCCGGAAAACAACCGACAGAGCGGGCGATTATTATGATATGGGATCTCTCCTCTTAATCAGTTTAATATCTAATCTTTATGGTATTCTGTTCTGATTTGATTAAATAGATTCCCTGAGTCGGCAACGAAAAAGTATAGGACGCACCCTGCAGATAGGCTTGTTTACAGATTTTTCCATCCATTTGGCAGATGGTAATCTGTTGAGGGTAGTCCGACTCAATACGAAGTTCTCCGTCAATTACGGAAACACGGATATCCTTTTCCGATACATTCCGATCTATACTTGTCGCAATCAGCGTGCGCACCGGTATCGGAGTGCAATACGAAGTTGTCAGGTCGCCCGAATAGGCCATCACGCTATAATAATAAGTTTTATCCGCTTCGAGATTCGTAACATCAAAAGTGTGTATATCCCCGCTTAGTCGTTCCGAAATCACAGCACAGCGAACATCTCCCGTGGCATTCATCGTGTGTGATCCGGCGTTTTCTCCATGATCTTTCCCGTATTCAATCCATTCTTCCGGATAGAATTTAGGTTGCGGCGCATACACCCCCGCTTTGCGATAGAAAGTACGGTCTTGTCCCCATGCGGCAACCTGATCTTCATAACCTATCAAATCGATCAAAGTATTGTTTTTAAATAAACCGATCGCATCATTTCCAGTAAAATAGAAGATAGATCCGTTAGGGGCATATCCGATCAGAGTATCCGCCGCGTTTTTTACCTCCGCGATTTTCATATTGCCATCTGTCAACAAATATGTTTCTCCGGGAGCAAGTGTTCGTTTTGGAAATGTAAACCGGTTTTTATTAATACCTCCCAATCCATTGTTTTCCATGTAAATGGCATATTCACTTAAATCAATATTGCGTCCGGTTCCGTTATAAACTTCAAGAGCGCGGTTATTACTTGCTCCTTCAATGTATTTTGAAAAAAACAATTCACTTGCCACCAATGGCTTCTCTTCAATCGAATATACGCGCAGATCATAACTTTCCGCTTTAGCCAAGGGCAACCAGTTACAACGGAATGACCGATCGGTAATTAAATCTGCTTCAGTAGCTTCCATTTGAGGTAATCGTGATTTAGCCCGCAATACGATCGGATAGATAAAACCGTTCTGATCAATCACCTGAATGGTTTCTTCATGTTTCCCCGCAAACTGAGGATTATATGAAAGTCTCAATGTCCCACCTGTAAGCGGACTCCAGTCAATTTTCTCAATATCGAAATGCGACGGAGTAGCCGTCGGTTCAATACGGATAGGTTGCTGCTGACCAACTGCTTCTACCGAAATATGGCAAGACGCGGGTGTTTCGGTAGTCATGCAATCACCGAATTGATGCCAGTTGGTAGAAAGTGTAAGATGTGGATTTGCTGTATCGAGTAATTCGCTGATAACGATTTCGGAGATGAAGAAGCGTGCATAAGAGTTTTTTGCACTTGCGAATTTAATTTTGGCGTTAGGTTTTACCGCATCGAAGAAAATTACATAAGGAGTAAGAGAGCGGTCGGAAATGGTATTGCGGTCAAGAATGATGGATTGTAGGGTAGTGGGCTCTCCGTCGATTGATACCTGAATGGCAGTGGTGTCTTTAGCCCATGCCTGAGCCCGAAAAGAAACTTTAATGCGGGTGGCGCCCGTATTCTGATCAGCAAACACAAGTGCCGGGGTAGTCAAGCGTCCCTCATTTATTTTATCCCCCATTTTCAGGGCACGTTCACTTTCATAGGTTTGAAAGTTGCTCCATCCTTTATTGTCGGCCTTAAGGTCAAGATTCAGTTTCTCAGCTTCCGCAAAGAAATTGCCTCCTGCTGTTTCTGACCTGTAATTTTGGAAAGTTTCTATGAAAACTGGCGAAAATTGCTGGGCAATAATCTGGTTTACACGAAGTAAGCAAAAAATGCAAATTAAAAAAAGTAGTCTTCTACTCATAAATAGGTTAGGTTTATTAGTAATTTGCGTACAAACTTAACATGAAATTATTACAAAAGTGTTATAATAATTTACCCTTAACACTTTTTGCGGAAGTAAGAAATATCGCTTTCCGAACACTTCCGGTTAGGTATCATTCCATTATCTTTGCGATTCAAAAATTTTTGAATCGATAGAAATAATGGAAAAACAACAGATCAGCTATATCCCTACCGGGGTATGTTCAAAAAAAATTCATGTAAACGCTGTTGCCGGTAAAATAGAAACGGTAGTGATTGAAGGTGGTTGCGACGGAAATCTGCAAGGAGTGGCTGCTTTATTGAAGGGTATGGATGTAAAGGAAGCGATTATCCGCATGGAAGGAATCGATTGTCGTGGTCGTGGCACCTCTTGTCCCGATCAGATCGCCAAAGCACTTCGCCAACTGTAAGTACATATCTTCCCGCAAACGCTGTTTTAAAAACATAAAAAAGCCCTGAAAGCAGTCTGTGACGCTTTCAGGGCTTTTGGGTATTTAGTTTCTGTCTGTATTATACTCCCATAGAAGTAAGTACCGCCAGAATTTTTTCATCTGCTCTTTTGTTGGCAGCATCGTAATCGGCGCGATCTTTCAATTCGCCGCGTACTTCCACATAGAATTTGATTTTCGGTTCAGTACCTGAAGGACGAACAGAAACTTTTGTTCCGTCTTCTGTGAAGTACTGAAGTACGTTCGATGTAGTTGGCATATCCAGTGTGAATACTTCGTTTTCGATCATATCGTGACCTTTCAACGTAGCATAATCCTTGATAGTGATCACTTTCGAACCTGCGATCTCTTTTGGAGGATTATTGCGGAAGTTGATCATCATCGCTTCGATCTCTTCAGCACCCGATTTTCCTTTTTTCACAACCGAGATACCTTTTTCTTTACCGAAACCGTAAGTCAAATAGATATCCTGAATCATTTCGAACAATGATTTGCCATTGTCTTTAGCCCATGCAGCGATCTCAGCCATCAAAGAGCAAGCCGAAACGGCGTCTTTATCGCGGCAGAAGTCTTCAGCCATGAATCCGTAGCTTTCTTCGCCACCACCGATATATTTCTTTTTGCCTTCGTTTTCACGTACTACCGCAGCAATCCATTTGAATCCTGTGTAACAGTCGTACATTTCCACCTCGTTACGCTCTGCGATTGTTTTGATCAGTTCGGTTGTAACGATTGTTTTAACGATAAATTCGTTTCCGTTCAACCATCCAAGTTCGCGGTAGCGAGCGATGATGTAGTTTAAGAAGATCATTACGATCTGGTTTCCGTTTACAAGAATCCATTCGCCTTTGTCATCTTTGATTGCAATACCGATACGGTCTGCATCCGGGTCAGAAGCCATCACCAGGTCGGCGTCGGTTTCTTTTGCTTTTTCAATCGCCATGCTAAGTGCAGCAGGCTCTTCCGGATTCGGAGAGTGTACGGTAGGGAAATCACCACTCGGAACGTCCTGTTCAGGTACGTGGATGATATTGCGGAATCCCCAGTTTGCCAATGAATCAGGGATGATTGTTACACCCGTTCCGTGGATCGGAGTATAAACGATCTTGATGTCGGCATGACGCTGAATAGCTTCCGGGCTTAAAGAAAGCGTTTTGATGCTTTCAAGAAACTTGCGGTCCATCTCTTCGCCAAGCGGCACGATCAATTCCTGGTTACCATTGAATTTAATATCTTTTACCGAGCGGATTTTATTTACCTCGGCAATAATGTTCTTGTCATGCGGAGCGATAATCTGAGCACCGTCATTCCAGTATACTTTGTATCCGTTATATTCTTTCGGGTTGTGAGAAGCTGTTACGATAACACCGCTCTGACAACCTAGTTCGCGGATAGCGTAAGAAGTTTCCGGAGTAGGGCGCATATCGTCGAAAAGATACGCCTTGATTCCGTTTGCTGTGAAGATAGCAGCAGCAGTTTCAGCAAACAAACGGCTGTTGTTACGGCAGTCATGACCCACTACCACACTGATTTCTTTCTTATCGGCAAATTCTTTTTTCAAATAGTTGGCTAATCCCTGTGTAGCAGCACCCACTGTATATTTGTTCATACGGTTTGAGCCGGCACCCATGATGCCACGTAATCCACCTGTACCGAATTCAAGGTCTTTGTAGAATGATTCGATCAGTTCTGTTTTATCAGCATTTTCTAATAGTTTCTTCACTTGTTCGCGGGTGTCAAGATCATAGCTCTCGTCCAACCAGCTTTGTGCTTTCGCGGTTACTTCGCGGATTAATTCCTCGTTTGCCATATACTATGTAATTAGAATTTATATACAAATATACTAAAAATAGGCTGAATGGAAATAAGTTATAAGTGTAAATTAGGGATTATGTCGTAATAAGCTTTGTAATCAGGAAAAAAAACGATATAGGGTAGTTGCCTAATAGTTAAATACACTGTGTATTGAATAATTTAAACTATCCTTAATTAATAATTATTTATAAATTTATATTTTTGCAATAAAATATAT
>JAVVPN010000015.1:46146-47680 GCA_036655755.1 Bacteroidales bacterium
AAAAATAGGCTGAATGGAAATAAGTTATAAGTGTAAATTAGGATATATATCTTTACTGTTTGTATTCGATTGTATGAATAATTCATAAATCATTGTTATTTGCGATTATTACTTCTAATAAGTATTTGTTATTCAGATTTATATGGCTTTGTTTTGACTCTATTTATTTAATGCTTAAAAATATTATTCATGAAATGGAATTTCAAAAATCCTTCTGGAAAATCATTCACCAAGGAGTCTTGTAAACACAAGAGAGAATAGTTGCCATTGTCCTTTTTCCTTAATAAAAACTTCTGTTACAATAAAAGGAAATCTGACTGAATTTCCTCCTACAACTGAATTTAGATGAATTTGGCTATAAATAGTAGCAATATTTGTAGCAAATTTCACTTTTACATTATGAATCTCTGCTTTTTTATACCAAATACTCCCCGTACGGATAATATCGAGTTCTTCTTGTTTACCCCAATACCCACCCATATGTACAAACTGAGCATTTTCATGGAACAGAGTCGATAGTTTTTCTACCTCTTTATTTTCCATCCATTGCCATTTTGTATTCGATAACTCTATGATAGCTTGTTCATCTTGCGTAAAAGTATCCTGCGCAGGTTGCCCGCTAGAATTTATAGTTACAAATATGAATAATAAGAATGTAATGATTAAGGATCTCATATTATTTTATATTTTATTGATTGAAGAGTAAATGTAGACGATTGATCTGGAATGTGTGATATGAAAAATTCGGTATAAATTGCTGTTTTTACCGAATAATTGATAGTCTTTTTCTAGTTATCAATTTCTTTAATTTTGACCTCTATAATCAGTAGGATTAAGTCCTAAATAGTGTTGCACATAACGACTAAAGTAAGCAGGGGAAGAGAAATTGAATAAATCAGAAATCTGAACAAAGCTCATAGACTTGTTTCGCAATAGCCTTGAGATATCTAAAATGGTATATCGGTTTATCCAATAATTAGCGGCATAGCCACTTACTCTTTTACTCACTTCTGATAAATATTTAGGACTTACGCAAAGTTCAGATGCATAATGAGATACATCTCGATGGTTGCGGTAAGTTCTATCCTCTAGCATTTGTAGAAAGCGACTCATAATAGAAGCTGATTGGTTTGTTATATTACCATTATCTTCATACAGGCATGCATGGAAATCAAAGAAATCCAAAATAGTCATCTGCATTGCATTTATAAGTGTTTCACGATGGAAATGGTGATTGGCGTTTTTAAGTCGTGATTCTACAATCTCAAAATTTTTGTAGCAAACAGATTGTTGTCTAGCCGTAAGTCGCATTATCGGATTAAGAAATAGAGAAAGTTGTCCCTTCATTCCATAATTACTTTGTGGAGTACACAGTTCAATAAACTCGGGTGTAACGTAAATAACTTTTATGCAGAAATCATCCGATGGCTGAATTTTTTCTATTAGCTCTCCTTTACGAACAATCATTACATCGCCACTTTGTAACTCAAACTCCTTCCCATTAAATATAAATCGACACCGTCCAGCGATACAA
>JAVVPN010000016.1:0-46900 GCA_036655755.1 Bacteroidales bacterium
AAAAAAGGTCCTGCATCTTTCGATACAGAACCTTTCGATAAGGGTGAATGATGGGTTTCGAACCCACGACCTTCGGAACCACAATCCGACGCTCTAACCAACTGAGCTACAATCACCGTTTTTGCTATTGCACTGCAAATATAGCAACATATTTCATTTCAGCAATACCCTTCAATCGTTAAAAATAATTGAATAAAAACTTCATTATTCATTATGAACTATTTACGCATTTTGCAATAATCAATATTTTTTTCCGAAAGCCTTCTTCTGCTTTCCCCTCCGGGCTATTTCTGCTTTTAGCGCCAGCTATTTTTCTTTTTTATGCGTTCAGGTTTTCAAAATCACGGGCGCGTCCCATGCCGTACGTGCCCACGTCCCGAGTGGGACGCGCCCGTGTACGGCACCGTACCAGCGCATGTATGAGTCAAGCTACATGCGCTTACGGATGCCGGAATAGTATTTGAAATCAAAAACAGATAAAAGAGATTTATTGCTTCGGACTAATCAGGAACCGGAAGGTATATCCGGTAAGTGGCACCTGGTATTGAGGCAATACGCCCGGACCACAGGTAGCCGTACCTACACCCGACTGGGCTGCATCCAGATGGATGGTTACCACCCCTTCGCGTTTCAGGTCATTGATATGCTCGGCCTGATCAAGATTCTGATCGGTGTACGGGCTTACACTAAACTGGAACGGCTGATTTCCGGCAAAGAAGAATCCGGCGTTACGATCGTCTGATAAAGTGGCCCAACGTACATCCGTACGGTTACCACACGCTTGCGGACGCACATAATATTGGAACATACGATCTACATCCGTGTTCCAGATTCCGATTTTACCGGACTGATTACGGTCAATATAGGTTTCGTGATCTCCACGACCCAGGTAAGTTACGTTCTTAAAGCCGTCGGGCATCGTAAAGGTAAGCCCTACGCGCGCAAGCGCTTTTACGATCGCCGTATCGGGCGTAAACGAAACGGCAATGGCCAACTGACCTTTTGAATTCAGATCATAGGAGATCTGTGCGCTTCCCACTACCTCATCCGACGGATTCACCAGTTCAACAACCGATTTGCCCCCTTTCGAAGAGGTTTTTACCGATACTGCACGCTGAGTCAGATTATTCAGCCCCGCTTTTTTCCAGGCTTTGTTACCGAACTTACGCTCACGGTTATCGTTATCGGTTGTAGGACGATATAAGCTCAATACGATTGGCGAAGCCAGTCTTTCCTCGCCGTCACACACATACGAGGTAAGCGCGCCGCTCTGCGGATCGATCTGTATTTTAGCCGCTGTTTTTTGTTTCGGAGCGTGAGCAAAGAAATTGTCGGCCTGTTTCAACACAAACTGATCATAAGCCACCTCATGACACTCGGTCAATAACGGAGCAGCCTCTTTATGACGCCACGATAAATTCAGGTAAGCCTCTTTCGCACCCGACGGGATACGGCCCAACTGCACTTCGACCGATTGGTGCGGAGCACAATCGACAGTTTTCTCTCCACTTGCCAACACGACACCTTCGTCCGATTTAACCTCCCAGAATAAAGTATATGCGTTGAGATTGGTAAAATCATGCCAGTTCTTAACGACCACCTTCATCTGTTTCGGATCGGCCAGCTGCGATTTGATATACTGATAGCATTTTTTCACCTCAAGCAAATGCGGATGCGGCACGCGGTCGGCGCTTACCAGTCCGTTACAGCAGAAATTGCCGAAGCTCGGAATTCCTTTCGGGCCGTAATCGCCTCCGTAGGTCCAGTACCATTTTCCGTTATCGTCGATTTCGCGGAACGACTGGTCCACCCAGTCCCAGATACAGCCACCCTGCGCAAGCGGTTCGTTTTCGAATACTTCCATGTATTCTTTCAGACCACCACCGCTGTTACCCATCGTATGCAGATATTCGGTCATGATGAACGGGCGGTACACTTCGGGCTCTTTTTGATTTACATAAGCCTGAATCTCCTCTACGCTGCGATACATACGGCAGTAGATATCGGTATTATAGTTTTGCTCGGCACGTTCGTATTGTACCGGGCGACTCGTTTCAACCGATTTCATCCAATCATACGTGCGTTCGAAGTTGATACCGTTGCCGGCTTCGTTACCCAGTGACCAGATCACTACGGCCGGATGATTTTTCGAGCGTTCGTACATGCGGCGGATACGGTCGTGGTGAGCAGGCAGCCAGGTTGAATCCTTCGCCAATGACTCCGGTCCGTAGAACATACCGTGTGATTCGACATTCGCCTCATCAATCATATACAGCCCATACTCATTACATAGTTCATACCAATAGGCATCAGTAGGATAATGCGAGTTACGCACCGTATTGATATTGTACTGCTTCATCAGCTGAATATCTTTCAACATCAACTCTTTGCTTACGGTACGGCCCAACTGCGAGTGTTCGTGACGATTCACCCCTTTAATCAGTACCGGCACCCCATTGACACAGTATTGTTTGTTTTTGATTTCGGAGGTACGGAATCCGATTTTACATCCGGTTACTTCAGAAACCTTCCCCTGACGATCTTTCAACTGCAACACCAACGTGTACAGATTGGGATGTTCGGCGCTCCATGGCTGGATATTATCCAACTGTCGGTCGGCAAGTTTCAACATGCCGTTTTCGGTCTTCGCAGATGCCGGCAATTCGCCCTGCAACACCGCTTTGCCGTTTTTATCCTGCAACGTATATTCGAGCGCAGAGACATCGGCTCCGTCAACTTTTACTTCGAGACCGAAAATTCCGTTTTTATAATGCTCTTTTTCAAGAGATGAATTCACCTTATAGTCGGCGATATACGTTTTAGGCGTACTGTATAGATAAACATCGCGTTCGATTCCGCTCAGACGCCACATGTCCTGACACTCCAGGTAAGAACCGGCACTCCAGCGATATACCTCGAGGGCAACGCTGTTTTCACCTTTGCGCAGCTTATCGGTAATATCCCATTCGGCAGGAGTCTTCGACCCCTGATTGTATCCCACCAATTCGCCGTTCACCCACACGTAGTAGAAAGAGATTACCCCTTCACAACATAACACCACGCGGCGTCCGTCCCAATCGGCCGGGATTTCGAACGTACGGCGATAAGAACCCACCTCGTTTTCGGCATGCGGAACCAACGGCGGGTTTTTCTTGAAATTGAACATCTTATCGTCGAACTCATAGCTTTCATTCACATAGATCGCCGTGCCATAGCCCTGACGCTCCCAGTTACCGGGTACCTGAATATCCGCCCAACTCCCTACATAAAAAGAGGGTTTGTAAAACTCTTTGGGGCGGTTGTCGGGGTTTTTAACCCAGTGAAACTTCCATGTACCGTTTAACGACTGATAGTATGGCGATGACTGATGCTCACGCTTAGCGACAGCCGTTTCGTTGGCATAAGGCCATACATACGAATGCGGCTCGAGTTTATTCAACCCGATGGCATATTGACTTTGCCATTCGGGCAACTCGTCGGCAATCGCCGACATTGAAAATGCAAGAAAAGAGGCTAAACAAACCTTTTGAATGATGCGATTCATATAAACGATTTTATATTATTCAATAATTATTTCATCAAAATAAACCCAGATTTTCTGATTCGGACGGACATGCGTCTGTGGACATACGCCCGGATTTTTTGCGACAATTTTTATATAACGCGCTTTGGCGTTAAGATCCATAAAGTGATGATCGCTTACATAAATTCCTTCTGCAAAAATATCATTCTGATTATATTTCTTCGCCCCGATGCGTGAAAATGATTGATTATCATCTGATGCCAATAGTTCGATAGAGGCCGGGATATGTACTGCCATTCCATGATTCGTGACAGATCCGAGTTTCACCTCATTGATTGTCTGCGCCGTACCCAAATCAACGACAAAAGAGAAATCAGTATCATACCATCCGCACCACTCGAAGTCGGAATGTTTATCACTCCCTCTTACTCCATTCGTAAGCGCGTAAAGGCGATCGGCATTCGGGCGGGCAGTCACTTTTTTACCGGTAGCTTTGTTCCATTGCAACGGAAGCGTAAGGGTTTGTCCCATTTGTTTGCCATTGCGGAATGTAGCAGCCTTAAGTGTAACCGATTTATCAATCATCAGGGTATCTGTATAGCTTGCGGATTGAGCGTCAGGCGCTGATCCGTCGGTTGTAAAGCGAATATCCAGATCGGGACGGATAGAGCTTATCGCTACTTTGAGCCCCTTTTCGGCAGGAAGCACCATATGATCTAAGTTAAACATCGAATGTGCATAATTAATGCCCATTTGCTCCCAGTGACCAGTAAGATGATCCAAACGGCTCAGAAATCCGGGCCAGTCTTTTCCGGATACCGGTATCCACGCAGCTTCGGCCAGTGCGGCCAGACGAGGGAAAATCATGTACTCTACATCTTCGGACGAATTACAGAATTCAGTCCAAAGAGAAGCCTGAATCCCTTTGAGTAATGCGGCCTCCTCCGGTTGCCATTCCTTCTGTACAGGTTCGTATTCATACACGTCTTTCAATGTATTATTTCCGAAATAAGCTCTCGGCTCAAACCATTGAGGCCCCTGATAACGTACCAGGTATAAAATACGGGCAGGAGTCATGATAAAAGGGTGTCCCTGACGGGCCGCTTTTAAAGCTGCGTTTCCAAATCCCTGCCAACCGAAAATAGTAACCCCATCGGGAAGTTCGCTGTTTGTAAGTTCGTCCCAGCCCATCGGTTTCTTCCCTTTTTGCTGTACGTATTTACACATCCGTTTCATAAAATAACTCTGCAGCTCCTCTTCGTTCGGAATTCGTTCCGCTTTCATCCGAGCCTGACATTTGGGGCATGCTTTCCAATGCGTTTTAGAGGCTTCGTCGCCCCCCAAATGGATATATTCGGACGGGAATATTTCGGTAACCTCATCGATTACATCTTCGAGAAACTCAAATACGCGCTCATTGCCGGCACAATAAATTATTTCCGAGTTCTTCCCACCGATGCCGGGCAGTACGGTAATCGGTTTTTTCGCGACCGGACAAGCCAAATCGGGATATGCGGCCAAAGATGCGTTGGTATGGGCAGGCATCTCAATTTCAGGTATCACTTCAATCTGACGAGCCGCCGCATAGGCAACAATCTCTTTCATCTCCTGCTGCGTATAAAAGCCGCCATTGGTTACCGATTCGCCCGGCTGCTGATTCTTACGTGCCGGAAAATAATCTTTCCGGTCGACGCGCCATGCCCCTACTTCCGTCAGTTCAGGGTATTTTTTAATTTCAAGGCGCCATCCGTTATCATCCACCAAATGCATATGCAACTTATTGATTTTCATCATAGCCGCCGCATCGATGATCTTAATCACGGTTTCTTTTGGGATAAAGAAGCGCGACACATCGAGCATTAAACCGCGATATTCAAAACGGGGCTGATCGGCAATTGACATTACGGGAATACTCCATCCGGATACCTCTTTGGAGGATGAATCCGCAATCATACCCGGCAATAACTGGCGGAGCGACTGTGTGGCATAATAAAATCCCGGCAAACCGGCGGCCGTGATTTCGATTGTCGCCGGAGTTACATTCAGTGTGTATGCTTCGGGCGCAAGAGCAGCATCTGTTTTAAAAAGGATATCTCCTTTTTCATAACTTACCGCGAGCGCATACCCGGAGTTTTTTTCAATCTGTCCGATCAATTGGCGCGCAATCGCTTCTTGCCCGGTAGTCTCGACTTTCCAAACCGTATTTTTCGTCAGAACGAACTTGCCCGTTCCGTATTCTATTTTAACAGGTGCAGGTATAATTCCTGAAGGCTGTTTTTCGGTTGCGGATTTTCCACACCCGGATAAAACAGTCAAAAGAATCAACCCTATCATAGTGGTAATACTTTTTATCTGCATATAACTTATTTTTTAACCTCAAGATCAGTTATGTAAAAAGGAAGCTATCAGAGTTTACATCTTTTATTAAAGGAGTTTTTTTGAAAGATCGCTTCTTTATATAATTGAATGTAAACCCGGATAGCTTCCGGACACATTGCCTCAAACTCGGATATGAGGTTGTTTTGTTTGATTTTTTTCAAACGTCGGTCGCTTATACCGGCGCATTATATTGCTGTTGCAATTTTTCTAATTCTTCTTTCAACTCGGCGGTTACGGCATCATATTGCGGATTTCCGTACAAATTGTTCATCTCGCTCGGATCAGCCTGTAGATCATACAGTTCCCATGTATCGATATCATTATAGAAATGAATCAACTTATACCGGTCGGTACGCACTCCGTAATGACGTTTCACCATGTGCTCTGCCGGATATTCATAGAAATGATAATAAAGGCCTTTGCGCCAAGAATCCGTTTTCTCCCCTTTCAACAGCGGCAATAAGGATACACCCTGAATATCGCCCGGAATAGCAGCACCCGCAATATCAAGGAAGGTAGGTGCAAAATCGATATTCTGTACCAACTCGGAGATTTCGCCACGCGCACTAAGGCCTTTTGGCAAATGCATTACCAATGGCATATGCATCGACTCTTCATACATGAAACGTTTGTCAAACCAGCCATGCTCGCCCATATAGAATCCCTGATCGGAGGTATATACCACCAACGTGTTGTCAAGCATATTCTTCTCCTCAAGATAATCGAGTACGCGGCCAACGTTCTCATCCAACGATTTTACCGTTTTGGCGTAATCACGCATATAGCGTTGATATTTCCATTCGGCCAACTCTTTCCCTTGCGGATTTTTCTTATAAAAATCTTCGATAATCGGGTCATAAACACGATTCCACGCTGCTTTTTCAGCCTCATTCATTCGACCGTAAATCGCTTCATAAGTTCCTTTCAAGCGGCTTTTTTGACCGTCCCGATTCATTTTCAGATCATAAATCAGGTCCATATCCTTGGAAATAGACATTTCCTGTGCAGCGGCAGCCGGACGGTTTTTATAATCATCATAGAAGTTGGCAGGCAGATCGAACACCTTATCTTCATATAAGCTCAGATGAGTAGTATCGGCCATCCAGTTGCGGTGAATTGCCTTGTGATGAATCAATAAGCAAAACGGCTTCTCTTTATCACGCTTATTTTCGAGCCAGTCCAAACTCATATCCGTAATGAGGTTGGTTAGATATCCCCTTTTCTGAATAGTATCGTTTTGCTGGGTAATCAGGTGCGGATTATAATAATCGCCTTGTCCGGGTACAACCATCCAGTAATCAAATCCCGAAGGGAGGCTCTCCAAGTGCCATTTACCGACAACCGCAGTCTGATAACCGGCCTTTTGCAATAGCTTAGGGAAGGTTTGCTGAGCGCTGTCGAACACACAGGTCGTATTATCTACGAAGCCATTGGCATGGCTGTGTTTGCCGGTAAGCATACAAGCACGGCTGGGACCACTCAAGGAGTTGGCAACAAAACTATTCGTAAAGCGTATTCCGTCATTTGCGATACGATCAAGATTAGGAGTCTCGATATGACGTTTATCATAACAGCTCATCATCTGGGCCGTATGGTCGTCCGTCATTATAAATAAAATATTTACTGGCTTAACTGTTTCTTTCTTCTCCTCCCTGCAACTGCTAAACGCAGAGAGTGCTAAAAGAGAACACAATGACAAAGAATAATTGGAATGCATACGAATTACTTGTTTCATATTAAAAAGAGGGAAAATATTTTTATAATATTCCGAATGGTCAATATCCGAAATTCTGATCTTTTACCGTAATCATCTCATTGGTGTTCATCTCCTCCTGTGGTATTGGTAAAATTAGATTTTTTTTCAAAAAATCAGCATCGACAATTCCATTATTGAAAATGCGATCTCTAAACTTATGCACACCAACCGTATCTGAAGTTGCGAAAGCCACCGTAATGTGATGCTTATTATTTAGTTCAGCAATCTCTTTCATAAACTCAGTTCCGCGACGACGCACATCCATGTACATGGTGGTTTCGCCGGCTAACTCGAACAAACGTTCATAATAGATTTTTTTGCGTACCTCTTCGCGCGTCAGGTCGGCAGACCAGTCGGCCGGGTCGGCTGCCGCCGGCGATACGGAATTGCGGGCTCTCGAAAGCACCTGATTTACCAAACCGATTGCTTTTGATGTATTACCCAACTCGTTTTCAACATCTGCCATTAAAAGCAGGAAGTCGGCATAACGATAGAGTACGACATTCTTATTACAATTCTGCGCTTCCGATACATAATCATAGCTTTTCTTAAAATAAGCCCAGCCATTATTTTCGCCCTTCGGACCACAGAAACGGTTTTTCTGTTTGTCTGACAATTCATCAATGGTCGGGTTGGTTGGATCAGCTAGTTTGGTATAATCGATATTTTCTACGATCACCTTACGCCCCTCTTTATACGAGATAAAAGGATAGGCATACTTCACTTCGCCATTACCACGATCGGTCCAACTGGTCAGGAAGGTAACATCATACCGCGGGTCGGCCGGGTAAGTACCCTTAAACAGGTCATGAAATGCTTTGGTTGCTCTGATACGTCCCCATGAAATACCTTTTTGGGTGGAATTTTGAGGCGCAAACAGCCAGTTTCCACGATTTCCGGTAGTAGAAGAGGTGGTAGAAAAGTTTAGCTGAAAAATCGATTCATTTGCCTCATAATGATTTGCGAATACGTTCTCAAACTTATTTTCGAGTGCATAGCCCCCTTTCTGATATACCGAATCACAGTGAGCCTGCGCTTTTTTCCAGTAAGGTGATGACGGATCATTTTGTTTTGAGCCAAGCATCCAATATAATTTTGCCAGATAAGCATGCGCGGCATAGCGGCTTGCCAACCCTTTCGATTCGTCGATCTTCAATCCCGCAACCGATTCCTGCCAATCTTTTTCGATTTGCAGATATACATCTTCTTCGGATGCGCGCGGAATAGACAATGTTGATGCCGTAGGAATATCAATACGCAACGGCACTCCGCCAAAGGTGGTAGCCAGGTTATAATAAGCCAGTCCGCGTAAAAATTTAGCATGTGCGGTCAGATAAGTTTTCTGCTCTTCTGCCAACGGAGATCGTTCAACATTGGCTATCAAAAAACAACACTCGCTGATTGTTTTATACATTCCGCCCCAATACATTTTGGAGATCACACAAGCCGAAGATGCATCGAGCGATGCAAAACGGTCCTGATCACCCCCACTGGTTTGGGCCCATCCTAACCCGGATGCCCCTATCAGTAGTTCTTGCGCCGACTGCCCGTATGAATCATAGGTAGTCATATAGCCATAACAACCCTTCATAGCCAGTTCGGCCGTACGTATATCTTCGAAAGTGCTCTCGCTGTTAAGTGAATAAAGCGGATTCTCATCCAGACAAGATGAAAATGAAACAAGAGCGGACAACAGGGATATATAGATTGATCTTCTCATTTAGATTATATATAATTTATTTTTAACACCAAGGTATGAAGCAGCTATTTATCGGTGACTCATAGCGGCTTCATACGGCTATAAATCTCAGAATGTTACATTTAGACCTAAAATAAATGAACGGGCCTGTGGGAATGAGTTCATGTCGATTCCACGTCTTAATCCGTCGAACGCAAACGTATTCACTTCCGGATCATAGCCTGAATAGTTAGTCAGGGTAAAAGCGTTTTTCACTGATGCGAAAACATTTACCGACTCAAAACTGATCTTTCTTGTAATCTTTTTAGGCACAGAATAACTTAATGTAATATCTGTACAACGAAGGAAACTTCCGTCTTCGATATATCTGTCGAGTACGGCCTGTGAGGCGATCGTACTGTTTACCGACGGATAGCGGGCATCTGTCATTCCACTGCGCCACGCTCCCGCATAGGCACGTTGTGTCATATTCGACGTCTGACGCGAAGGCATCTCTTCATAGCGAATATTTGAATTCAGGATTTCATTTCCATGCACCCCGTTGAAGGCTGCCGAAAACGAGAAGTCGCGGTATTTAAGCGTAGTTTGGAATCCGTATGTGAAATCAGGATTCGGATTACCCAAAATCACTTTATCATCTTCTGTAATTATACCATCGCCGTTTGAATCGACATATTTGATATTACCCGGGGTGATATCTGTAGAAACTTTATTGGTTACAACATTATCGCCCTCTTGAATAATTCCGTCTGTTTTATACCCCCAGAATAAGCCCGGAGCTTTACCTTCGATAAAGATATTTGCAACTCCGAAGTGATCGCCGATCGAGTTTCCGAGATATGCACAATATTCCTGGTTACCATATTTAGATACCGGCAAACCTAATTTCTTAATCTTAGAGGAGTTGATACCGATATTACCGGATACAGTCCATGTAAGATCTTTTGTACGGAAAATATCCGCATTCAGACTTACTTCGAACCCATTATTGCTCAGCGCACCCTGATTCATCAGGATATTCGGGAAACCTGCGGTGAAAGACACCGAACGTTCGATAAGCAGGTCGTTGGTTTGTTTATAATACCAGTCTAAAGCTCCCGACAAACGGTTATTCAAAAAGCCAAAGTCGAGTCCGGCGCTATATGAAGTGGTCGTTTCCCATTTCAAATGAGCGTTTTGCAAGTTACTGACAGCCAGTGCCAGTTCCTTATTTCCGTTTGCAACGGCATAATCGATTTTCTTTTTATAGTCGTAAAAGCTATTATACGGGTCGATCGACTGATTACCGGTCTGACCATAACCCAAGCGAAGTTTCAACTGATCGATCCATTCCGCATTGTCACGAATAAAGCGCTCTTGCTCTATACGCCAAGCCAATGCCACCGATGGGAAATACGCCCAACGATTTGATTTCACGAATTTGCTGGTACCGTCGGCACGGAAGGTAGCCGTAGCAAGGTATTTTCCCTCAGCGAAAGATAAGTTCAGACGTCCCAGATAAGAAAGCAACTGATAATCTTTCTGAATAGGCTGGTCCTGATTGATTACGCCTGCCATATGCAAACCGTTGGTACGGAATGAATGGTTCTCGAAATCACGGGCCGTAGTGATTTTATTTAAGAATGAATAATCATCGTAAGTTACTCCGACTGTCGCGTTGATGTTTACGATACGCTCGATACTTGTTTTATAGTTCAACAGGTTTTCTACCGTATAATGATCTTTACTCAGGTTTGTCAATCCTAATGAACCGTTATCGTTCTGCCCTCTGAAGAGCTGAAGGCCAAACCATCTTGACCGGTCCTGGATAAAGATATCGCCCCCGACACGTGCATTGTACGAAAAATACTTATTGATATTCCAGTTCAAGTCGATCGACCCGCGGAACGTCTTTTCATTCGTAATATCGTCGTAATCATTGATCCAGCTCCATACCGTAGTACGCTGCTCGGCCGACAAGTTTGGCTCGTCATCCGGAATAAGATAAGGAGCAGAGTCGATTGCCGTACGCGTTACCGATCCGGTAGCACCCCCTTTGGTATCTCCCCCCGACATCATGTCATTCTGCTTAATCGATCCGTTCAAAGCCAGTTTTAACGTAACGTTCTTTGAAAGATCGGTAGAGATATTGGTTCGCAAGTCACCCTGTTTCAATCCGGTTTTGCTCACTAACCCTTCAATATTCTTGAATGCGGCAGAAATATAATAAGTCGTTTTATCGCTCCCTCCGCTTACCGTAGCGGCATAGTTCTGAGAGAAAGCATTGCGATAAATCTCTTTTTGCCAGTTACGATACGACAGGATACGGTAAGTAGAAGGATCTGTCGGATCATATTGAGCGCCCGAGAAAATATAGCGCATCTCTCCATCTACCGGGAAATACTGTTGCGCTTTACCAGCCTGCTCATTCCGGTAACCGGCATAATCTTCCAGACTCAGCATATTTTTAAGGTTCGTTGGCGTAGAAACCGTAAAGTTGGCCGTTACGTTTATTTTTGCCTTACCGCTTTTCCCTTTTTTAGTAGTGATGATGATAACTCCGTTTGCTCCACGCGACCCATAGATGGCTGTAGCTGAAGCATCTTTCAATACCTGAATATCTTCGATATCCTGCGGATTCAAGCTGGTAAGCGGATTTTGAGCAATCTGAAAGTCACTTCCACCGAAAGCACTTGCCGCAAATTCGCCGGTAGAAGCCTGTGGGATATTATCGATGATATACAGTGGCTGATTATCACCACGTAATGAGTTCGCACCACGGATTGTAACCGAAGATGCCGCACCCGGAGCAGCCACTGCATTACCAACCGATACACCTGCTATTTTACCTTGAAGCAGATTATCTACCGAAACAACCTTCGAGGCTTCATTTTCGTCGGGTTTAATCGAAGCGATCGCACCTGTAAGGTCACCTTTACGAACGGTACCGTAACCAACGACCACCACTTCATCCAACACCTCCGTGTTTTCATCCATCGTAACGTTAATCACCCGATGTTTGCCCACCTCTTTTTCTTGATTCTGAGCGCCGATATATGAAAAAACAAGAACTGATTTTTCTGAAGGCACATTAATCGAATAGTTCCCGTCGATATCCGTAATTGTACCGTGGGTGGTACCCTTTACTAAGATATTGGCTCCGATAATACTTTCTCCGGTCTTATCGCTGACCTTTCCTTTTACCGTAATCTGGGCTATCACCGCAAACAACGGACAAAAAAGAAAAAGAAGAAAAGCTGACAAATATTTTACATGGTTTCTCATAAATCCTTTTTATTATTCACTTATAATTATGTAGGTTATTCTTTCACTTGGATTTTTTCCGTAAACGATTCTTCCGAATTAAACAATCGCAAGAAATAGGTCCCGGCCGGAATATGATTTAACGAGATTTCCCGTTGAGTATCTGAGATGCTCGCTGCGGTTAATAACTGACCGTTGAGCGAACAGATTTCATATTTCATTTCCGGGCCGTATAAATCGCCCTTTACCGTTATATGGTTTTTGGCCGGGTTCGGATAAATTGTCAATCCACTTTTCTTATACTGTGTCAGTTGGTCGAGTGATGTTACCGGAGGCACCTGAGTTACAATCGTGTCTACATTGGATGCGATAACAGTATTTACTGCCCGAACCAATGACAACTCATCCTGAACAGAAATATCATTTCCCATATCGAAATACATACATCCGCCGGTATTTTTATCCACCATCAGACGCATTTTCTTTTTCACCTCATTCACCCCGTTAAACGTGTAGCTGAATTCGCCCATCATCGCCTGATTCGAGTCGGCCGTAATCTTTGAGAAGTCAAGATCTTTATATCCTCGTACATTTTTCGCACTGTTATCGGTGCGGACAATGGTGGTAGCCATGGACAAGCGGATTTTTTCGGCCGGAATTCCATAATTAAGGGCTTTCGTATAGAAATCTTTATAAGCATCGTAATAAAGACTGGTAGGACGTGGGCCGTAATTCTGATAAGTGATAAAATCGATCGCCCCCAATACATCTTGGGTTGTTGGCAATGTATATGAGACAGGATGTAACGAAACACTCAATATCTTATCTGAAGGGATTACCTGGCGTAATCGTTTCACCATCTCTCCGTATGACTTCCATTTCGGGTTATTCGGATTGTTATCGAGCCATTCGAAATCGACATCGATTCCGTCGCAATAAGGAATCAACGCTTCCACCCCTTTAGCAAGGTTTTCGCGCCATTCTGCTTTTCCGATATAATCGGGCCACACTTTCCCTCCCGACGCATACGAAGTAGGAGTGATTAATCCCAATCGGATTTTATATCCCCTGTATCCGGCATATTGATCTTTTATCTGCTTCAACATCCCTTTCCAGCCTCTTAAATTGAGTCCCAAATCTTTTGCATCGTCAAACTTCCAGTAAGCGTCCAGAAAAATAGAACCACTTCCTCCTCCCGGGAATTTCAATTCCGTGTTAGAGCCATCCATATCGGATGCGAAATTTGTTTTTGCTGTTCTCCACATCATGATTTCATCCATCATGCCAACAAACGACTCTCCGATAAATGAATTTGCTTCGACATTCATAATTTCGAAGTTGGTCTGATTATCCGGTTTTGTAATAACAGGAGCAGACTTCGCTACATTATTTACATAGAGCCGAATTTTATTACGTCCCGCTATCGGATTTACAACGAATGCGATATGTTGCCATGTATTGAGCGGCTGAAGCTGATTAGAGAAAACAGCACTCCATTCGCCGGCCTCTACGATAAGTTCTTGTCGGGTTGCATTCCCGAGCCGTATATTAATTCGTTTCTTTTCGTTCTCTTCTTTTTTGAATAGGTAGGCTCCCTCTTTCCATTCAGTTATATTAAACCAACCTTCGAAAGTCAGGGCTTCACCTGCCGGGCTTCCCGGCTTCACCATATAGTCACCCAGACTCATTACTCCGCTTCCATCGAGATTTAATACCCCGTTGCGGTTGGCGTGACTTTCCAGGTAATTGCAACCTCCCGACAAAACCGCATTATCTGCAGCTTTCATACTGATTTCTCCGGTGTAGCCGTCTACCGAAGCATTCAATATGATTAAGTCGTTGGTCATTAAATGCATATCGCGATCAATTTGCAAACGATCGCAATGACGGTTAAAGTCAGAATAACCGCTCACCGTGCGATAACGGAAATAATCGTTATCCTTCACCTCTTCCCTGCGAATAGCCGATTTCATTACCCCGTGGTGGGTAAATTTGTAATCCACGATATTATCGGCACACTGATCCTGATCGAATTTGTAATAAAGCGCAAGCTGATTCCATTGCGGATGGAACTTATTGACTGTATTCTGCAACATTAGCAGATCAGTATCATCTGCCGACAATGCGGCATTCCAGATTCTGAACTCATCGATGCGCCCTGCAAACCCAGTTCCTAGAACAAGGGTTTGCAGTTGAGTCGGCACCTCGAAGTTCGCCTGGTTAATTTGCGATGAAACGCCATTTACCCAGACCTGTATATTTTGCGGAGTCACCACCAATGTTATCTGGCTCCACCCCTCTTTTTTAATACCACGAACCGTAAACTCTTCATTTCCCGATCTGAAAATAACTTCGCCCGCAGTAGCGGATAAACGGGCGGAAAATTCATTCGTCCCGTTACCTGCCCGATAGACATAAGCAGAACCATTCCATTTTTCGGGAGCAAGCATAAATTGAATCGAATAGTCTGTCTGACCCGCCATTTCGGAAAGGACACCACAGGTTACCTCCTCTTGCTCATTGAGGCGCAAAGCCTTATTAATAGATTGTGCCTGCAAAAGACTCAGACTTGCTGAGCTAAGGCAAAGTGTTAGAAGTGTATTTCTGATATTCATCTGTTCGTGTTATTAAAAAAGTATATATTCGGTTTTCTCCTGTCGATTTTACAGCACTACTTTCGTAATCTGATTATCAATCTTCACAACATATACACCGGTATTCATCGATAATTCTACAAGATTTTCGGTTGCAACAAAGTCTTTCACTTTCTGACCTGAAATCGCATAAACAGAAACCTGTTTATCAGCAGCTTGGTTAATATATATTTTTCCTGTTTCCCAAGTTACAAACGATTCTGAGTGAGCGCCCACTCCGTTTAAAGAGGTCTCAATAGCTCCGTACGGCTTATCAGCTCCCGGCGTACCATCGTTAGGCGAGTTAAAAAGTTCTTCAGTCGGATTTTTTTCGAAACGTACTTCATAGATATACAAAGCAGACTGATCCATCATTCCTGCAGGTAATTCAATACGCAAACGAGCAGCATCGGTTGTTCCTATCGTCCCTTGAATCTGTGTCTGAAACCATCCTTCGTCGCCCAGATATAATGTTTCTCTTGTACCTAACGAAACATTATTTCCGCCCCCTGTCACATAGTTTACTTTTACCACTTTCTCTTCATTCGGTGCCATATCCGTTATCAGTTTCATCTGAATAGTACCACGATAAGTTTGTGCTACTGTAGATTTAGGTCCGATAAAATTGAAGTTCCACCATCCGGTATTTAAAGAACCACTTGCTGCGATTCCTTCCGAAACAGACGAATCTTTTCCTTTTATCATCAAAAGATTTCCCCATTTACTCGACACGATAGAAGCACACTCTCTCAACGCAGGCAAAAACTGATCAGCTACAGCCGGGCCGCATGCCACCACGGTATGTCCGGGAGTATCTAATAAACCGGTAGGATTCGCGCCTGGTCCGGCCGCGGAAATTTCAAAAGCTCCGACCGGATAATTTTGAAACAGAAAACTTGAAGGTGTCTGATTTTCGGCATTCATACTTACAGATCCGATACAAGTAGCCATACAGGCAAATAGTAAATTTCTTTTCATGATAAATTGTTTTTGTGTTAGACTGGCCCGGAAAAACCCGGTTTTGATTTGAAGCAAAAGTAACCGTAGGGTTTTCGAAGGATGTTTTTTCCTGTTTGTAAAAAATCTGTAATCGTCTAATCAGATTACCCTTCTTCTGTTTCAGATAATTCTGAACATGATTCAAGACAAAATCGAACATAATCTAAAATCATCCAGATATAAAAAATTTCTTATTTATTATATAAAAATGAATTATGGCGCTATATTTGAAATTCCTAAATCAATTGTATCAAGTTTACATTCACCTAATCGCACTTTGTCAGCCATGCAAACATGCCTGTTAACCTTACTATTTTTAGTGACCACATTATGCACATTCGGATCTACCGATTATTATTTCAAACAGATTTCACTGGAAAACGGACTGTCACAGTCTACCGTTTTGTCTGTTCTAAAAGATCATAAAGGATATATCTGGCTCGGTACGAAATCGGGATTAAACAGGTATGACCAAAATGAACTGATCAACTTTGTCCATAACCCGGAAGATACCACATCGCTACCGGGTAATAGGATTACGTTTATCGCCGAAGATAATTTGCGGAATTTATGGATATCCACAAATAAAGGATTAGCCCGCTATAATCGGGGGAATAGTACTTTTCATGCGGTAAAACTGAATAACAAACAAATTTATGCAGGCGATTACTTGTTGCAGGATGATGGTATCTTGTTTTGCGGCACGGATGCCCTTTTCAAATACACCTATGCGACCGAAAAAATTGAGAAGCTAAAAATATCCATAGACAAGCCCCTTTCCACATTCTTCAATGCTTTACTCCAATGGGATGAACAACGGATTCTGATCGGCAGCAGATGGAAGGGCTTATGGGTTTATTATCCCGCAAAACAAGAGATCAAAAAAGCAGAATTCTATATAGGCGAAGATATTATGTCGTTGTTTATCGACTCGAAACAACAAGTGTGGATATCGCCTTATGGAAAAGGGGTGCAATGCTTCTCCTCAAACGGAAAACTGATAGCCGGCTATGACACCCGGAATTCGGCTCTTAGCAATGATATCATTCTTGATATCGAACAAAAGGAGAACAATATCTGGCTTGCTACCGATGGTGGCGGAATCAGCATGCTCGATACTGAAACCGGAGAATTCTCTGTCATCGAACATATCCCGGGAGATATCTACTCTTTCCCGGTAAACTCAATCTGTAAACTGTACAAAGACCCACAGGATAATATGTGGGCCGGAACTATTCGCGGCGGATTGATCGGTATTAAACGGGTATTTATCAAAACCTATAAAGATGTGGCTTTAAACAGTCCGTACGGATTAAGCGACAAAACCATCCTGTCGCTTTGCGAGGATACCGACCAGACAATATGGATCGGCACGGACGGGGGCGGAATCAATCGTTTTGATCCGAAAACAGAAACGTTCCGCCATTACCCAAGTACTTACAAAGAAAAAATCGTGAGTATTGTTAACTTCAATAAAGAGGAGCTTTTGGTATCTGTTTTCAGTAAAGGGGTGTATCTGTTTAATAAAATTTCGGGTAAAATGAGACCTTTTCCCTTATTGAATGAGGCTGACAACATGCGAATCTTCCATTCGGGGTCGTCGGTTAATATCGTACGAGTGTCCAAAAACCATTATATATTTATGGCGGATAATGTATATACGTATAATCCGGCGAACGAGTCTTTTAAAATAGCTCGCCTAAAATCGGATAAATACCTTTCGACCTCTTCATTACAACACATTACGACTACCGATACCCATTCATTCTTATACAGTCAGCGAAACATGTTCATGCTTGACCATTCGGATAATCACATCTCTCCCTTTTTCACGTTAAACAGAGAATACGGGCAGATCAATACGGTATGTGCACACAATGGCAGCTTTTGGATTGGTACTTCTACCGGCCTTTTTCATCATAATCCCAAACTGCAGATTACAGAAAAAGTACCGACGAAGCTTTTTCATGAAGTTTCGTCCCTGACGTGCGATCCGGAAGGCCGATTATGGATTGCGGCCCAGGGAATGTTATTTACATATACCATTTTACAGAATCGGTTCTCTATTCTCGACGAATCCGACGGAATGTATCCGAATGAATTTCTGAGCAAACCGGTACTGCGCTCCCAATCGAACGAACTCTATCTGGGGGGCGTAATGGGACTGGTACGCATTAAAAATATGCCGGCGCAGGAGGCCTCTTCGATGCCTTCTATTGAATTGGCGGACGTCATTCTGAACGGAACCTCTATTTACGAGACTATAAACACCGACAAACCGCAGGTAACGGTTCCATGGGATTACACTTCGCTGATCATTAAAAGCATTGCGCAAAAAGAAGATATCTTCCGCAAAAAGATATTCCGCTATCATATTTCCGGAATCAACGGATTACAGAATGAATCTTATGACCAGTCCTTCAATTTGCACACCCTCGTGCCCGGCGAATATGATATTTTAGTATCGTGTACCGCCAAAGATGGCTCATGGAGCAAACCTAAATGCATTCTTACCGTCATGGTAACGCCTCCCTGGTGGAAAAATCAGTGGGTGGTATTCGGTACGCTGCTGTTGATTTTTGGCTCGGTGGTTCTTATTGCGGCCTGGATTATCCATCGCAAAGAGGAGCGTATGAAGTGGGAAATGAAAGAACACGAAAAACAGGCGTATGAAGAGAAGGTGCGCTTTCTTATCAATATCAGCCATGAGTTGCGCACACCCCTTACTTTGATTTATGCGCCGTTAAAACGAATGCTCGACCTTCAGGCGGTAAGCCCGGAAACGGATAAACAACTGAGTCGTATCTACAAGCAGGCGAAACAGATGAAAAATATCATCAACATGGTATTGGACATGCGGAAAATGGAGGTGGCCGAAAATGTATTGCATCTGAATGAACACGCGCTCAATCAATGGGTACAATCTGTTGCCGAAGATTTCCGACATGAATTTCAGGAGAAAGAGATTGAGTTACACTACAATTTTGACGATAATATTTCGAATATCTATTTTGACCGCAAAAGATGCGAAACAGTGTTATCAAACCTGCTTATCAATGCGCTCAAATTCAGCAACCCAGAAACCACGATTACCCTTTCTACTGCTATCCACGACAATTATGTGAGAATAGCAATTAAAGACCAGGGTATCGGACTGAAGGACTCAGATACGGAAAAACTGTTTTCCCGATTTTATCAGGGAGAAAATCATGACCAGTTGGGCACCGGAATCGGACTTTCATACGCAAAAACATTGATTGACATGCATCATGGAACTATCGGAGCGTTTAACAACGAAAATGAACCGGGAGCTACCTTTTATTTCGACTTGCCATTACATATCGAAATGGGCGAAGTGTGTCATGAAAAGAAAACCCTGCTCAACGATACGTTCGGACATACGCCCGAAGATATTACAGCACTCGACCCGAATGCCACTTACGACAGTACGATTCTGATTGTAGAGGATGATCCGGACCTGAGAAGGTTCTTGAAAGAGGCGTTGTCTGAAAAATTCGGTACTATTTATGAAGCAAACAATGGGATGGACGCATTGAGCATCATCCGCCAGCATTTACCCGACATCATTATTTCGGATATCATGATGCCCCGTATGAATGGACTACAGCTTTGTAAAAAGGTAAAAGAGAATCCGGAACTATGCCACATCCCGTTTATTTTACTGACGGCTAAAACCGATTCAGAAAGCATGCTTACCAGTTATAAGACAGGGGCCGACATCTATCTGGCGAAACCTTTTGAAATGGATATTCTGGAAGCACGTATCATCAACCTGCTGAAGAGCAAAAACAGCCTGAAAGCACGCTATAAGAAATACGCTTTCAATGCGGAACTTGAAGAAACCCCTCTTAACAATGTGGAAGAGCAGTTTATCATTAAACTCAACGATATTATCAATCAAAATCTGACAAATACGGATCTCGACGTAAAATTCATTACAGAAGAGATGGGTATGAGCCGGGCAACCCTTTACAGTAAATTAAAACAGCTGGTAGGTTTGGGCGTAAACGATTATATCAATAAACTGCGTATTTCGAAAGCGAGCCATTTGCTGATTCATTCGGAGCTCCCTATTCAGGAGATTTCAAACCAATGCGGATTCAGTAATCAGCGCTACTTTAGCACTGTATTCAAGCAGGCTACCGGGTTCACTCCTTCCAAATTCAGGGAGAAGCAGGCATCGGATCAAGTTAAAAATTAAACATAAAAAAAGGGCACCTCAATATGAGATGCCCTTCGATAAGGGTGAATGATGGGTTTCGAACCCACGACCTTCGGAACCACAATCCGACGCTCTAACCAACTGAGCTACAATCACCGTTTTGCTTAATTGCGTTGCAAAGATAGTAACATATTTAATTCTGTCAATACTTACATATAGTTAAAAACTATAAACACCCCAAACACATGCTTATTTTCAATCCATTAAGCAATAAAATATTTTACTATTGCATCAATTTTATCCTGTTTTTCCTACATCTATCCCTATTCCGCCGGGTAGTATCCCCTATCAAAAGCACAAAAGCCAGGCCAACAGAACATAAAAAAGGGCACCTCAATATGAGATGCCCTTTCGATAAGGGGTGAATGATGGGTTTCGAACCCACGACCTTCGGAACCACAATCCGACGCTCTAACCAACTGAGCTACAATCACCGTTTTTGCTTAATTGCGTTGCAAAGATATCGCTTTTCTGCTTCCTGCAATACCTTTGCAACAAAAAATTAATATAAAAAATCAAAGTACATTGATTTTATGCAAGTTATATCTTTATTTTTTTATTGATAAATTGCTTTTTTACCGGCCAGCAATGTATTTTTCATTAAAGAGCAAATAGTCATCGGCCCTACACCCCCCGGAACCGGAGTAATATAGCTACACTTAGGAGCCACTTCGTCGAACTTCACATCTCCGGTCAGTTTAAATCCCGACTTGGCCGTAGCGTTCGGCACGCGGGTAGTGCCCACGTCTATAATTACCGCACCCGGTTTTACCATATCCGCAGTTACGAATTCAGGCGAACCCAAAGCGGCAATCAGAATATCGGCACTGCGACAAATCTCTTTCAGATTGAGCGACGCGCTATGACATACCGTCACCGTTGCATTTCCGGGAGTAGCCTTCTGCATCATCAGCATCGCCACCGGCTTTCCTACAATATTGCTTCGGCCCAATACCACACAATGCTTACCTCTGGTTTCTATCCCGTAACGACTCAATAATTCCATGATCCCGGCCGGAGTGGCCGATACAAAACAAGGCAACCCTATCGACATACGCCCCACATTCACCGGATGGAAACCATCCACGTCTTTCCGGTAATCGATCGCCTCGATCACCTTTTGTTCGGAAATATGCTTCGGTAAAGGCAACTGTACGATAAAACCGTCAACATCTGCATCGCGGTTTAACTCTTCTACCTTTGTCAACAATTCGGCTTCCGTCACATCCGATTCCATACGAATCAATGTTGATTTAAAGCCACATTCCGCGCATGCTTTCACCTTATGAGCCACATAAGTTTCGCTCCCGCCGTCATGCCCCACTAAGATCGCCGCTAAATGGGGAGTCTTCCCACCGGCTTCCTTGATGCGCATTACCTCTTGCGCAATCTCTTGTTTTATTTGCGAGGCGACTGCCTTTCCGTCGATTAATTCCATATATCCCTCTTATTTAATTAAGATGTAAAAAGAAAGAGCGAATCTGATTCGCCCCTACAAGGTCACGAAAATATAAAAATCATCCTCCCCGTAGGGGCGAATCAGATCCGCCCGCTTTCATTATAATTTTTGCCTGATTAACGACGTTTCAGACCGCGCATTAGGTTGGCAGGATTTTTCGCCTGTGTTACCATACGCATCATCTTACGCGTTTCATCAAACTGTTTGATCAATCGGTTTACTTCCTGAATATTCGTACCCGAACCCTTCGCGATACGTGCGCGACGGCTACCGTCCAAAATTTCAGGACGAGAACGCTCTTCCGGCGTCATCGAGAAAATAATCGCTTCGATGCTCTTGAAAGCATTGTCGTCGATATCGATATCTTTGATTGCTTTACCAACCCCTGGAATCATAGATGCCAACTCTTTCAGGTTACCCATCTTTTTGATCTGCTGGATCTGTGCGATAAAGTCATTGAAATCGAACTGGTTTTTAGCAATCTTTTTCTGAAGGCGTTTTGCTTCCTCTTCATCATATTGCTCCTGAGCACGCTCTACCAACGATACGATATCCCCCATTCCGAGAATACGGTCGGCCATACGAGCCGGGTGGAAAATATCCAGCGCATCCATCTTTTCGCCCGTACCTACAAACTTAATCGGCTTGTTTACTACCGAACGGATAGAAAGAGCAGCACCCCCGCGTGTATCACCATCGAGTTTCGTTAGGATCACCCCGTCGAAATCCAGACGGTCGTTGAATTCCTTCGCCGTATTTACAGCATCCTGACCGGTCATCGAGTCAACAACGAACAAGATTTCCTGTGGATTCAAAGCATCTTTAATTGCTTTGATTTCGGTCATCATCGCCTCATCTACCGCCAAACGGCCGGCAGTATCGACAATCACCACCTCGAAGCCGTTGGCTTTGGCGTGTTTTACTGCATTCTCAGCAATCTGTACCGGATTTTTGCTGCCATCTTCGGCATATACCTCAACTCCGATCTGAGAACCCAATACTTTCAACTGCTCAATCGCGGCCGGACGATACACGTCACCTGCTACCAAAAGCACTTTTTTGTTGCGTTTGGTTTTCAGCATGTTGGCAAGTTTGCCCGAGAAGGTAGTTTTACCCGACCCCTGCAAACCCGACATCAGGATAATAGCCGGATTTCCTTTGATATCAATATCTACAGCTTCACCACCCATCAATGCGGCCAACTCGTCATGAACAAGTTTCACCATCAACTGGCTTGGTTTTACTGCGGTCAATACATTCATTCCAAGTGCCTTTTCTTTTACCGTGTCAGTAAAAGTCTTTGCAACCTTATAGTTTACGTCGGCGTCCAACAATGCGCGACGCACATCTTTCAGGGTTTCGGCAACATTGATTTCGGTAATTTTACCTTCACCCTTTAATATTTTAAATGATCGTTCTAATCTTTCACTTAAATTCTCAAACATAAAATTCGTGTGTTAAATAATTAAAGCCATTCTGACCGCAGCTTTCAAGAGATACAAAAGTATAAAAAATTTACTATCCTAACCTCTTTATAACCTCTTCAAATTCATCCCGCGATATTCGGGACTTATTCTTTACTTTGGCCCGATAATTATAAATCGTATTCGGCGAATAATGAAGGAAACCTGCTATACGCGAACTGTCTTCAATTCCCAGCCGGATAAGGGCGAAAATACGTAACTCTGTTGTCAGTAATTCGTTTTTAGAGGGACTGATTTGCTCATTCTCTTTCAACAAGTCATTAAAGTCTGTAATGAAATTAGGGAACAGATGCAAAAACGCACTATCAAAATTATGATAAAGCTCAGCCAACTCCTTTTCCTGAAAATCTGCCGATTTAGTGATTTTATGCAACTCTGATATCTGGTTTGCAGCAATTTTTTTATTTACCAGATTCCTGAAATTATTTAGTTTATCAATATAAACCGAGCACAGACCCAAAAAGCGCCCGATATATTCCTCTTTAATCCGGTTGGTTTCAGACAAACAGTGATTCGTTTCGGAAAGCTGCTTATTGGCGACATCCAGTTTTTGATTCGATTCAGATAACTCCTGATTTAGCTTCAACAATTGATCATTTGTATTCTTCAGATTATTACGCGCTTGCGACAGTTTCTTTTTCTGGGCATTCAGATAAAAAATTCCGGCAATCAGGATAAATGTCATTAAGCTGATCACTAACAAGAAAAACATCATCCGGTCGGCCGATTTCTTTTTCATGTCCTGATATTCAGAATCGATAACCGATAAAATTTCAGAACTCTGCCATGTTCGCAAACGGGCATTATACCGATTGGTTTCCTCCCAGGAGAAGCGAATATACTTATGAGCCCGTTGGATATCGCCTTCGCTTCGCAGTATATCCGCCAACGTCCACAAGGAGGCATGATCCATTACTGCCGACCGAATATCCGAAATTGCAGAGATCGCCAGCCAATACTTCTCCATTTCCCGATCCCCTAACCCTTTATAATTAGCGGCCCGGAAATACGTTACGATGGAATACCCAGGAGTATCTTTTTCCACACGCCCCATTTGCTGATCATTAAACCGCATAGCGGTTTCTAAATCAAGCCGGTCGCGGGCAATCTGTTCGCAAACAAAGTCATGCTGATTGGTAAGCGGTGGCAAAATATGATAAAGAGAATCCCTATATGCATCCGCTTTCTTAAAATAAGATTGTTGATAAGGTTTATAATGCGTATAACATCCGAGTTCACCGTATATGTGGCTCCAACTATTAAAATAATCAGGAATCAGCTTAACAGGCAAATCAGAGCGGTCGACCGTGGCAAGCATCTCTTCCCCCTCATTATACATCCCGGCCGCGGCCAACAAATAAGACAAATAAATGCTTGTTTCGGCTCGCCACAATTCATTTTGGTAAACAGAAGCTACTTCCAGATTCTTATTCAAAAAATAAATAGCCGAATCAAACCGGTAAGCCTTATATTCGTCACTTAGCTTTTTATTCAGCTCATAACGTTTCTTATACTCCTTTTCCGTCGAATTCAATAAAAGCTTATTCAACTCTTTAATTCTTGATTGGCGGGCTGCTACATATTTTGGGCTTTCATGAATAGCTTTATCAAGTTCCCGATATAAAGAATCAAGATTAACAGCCGAAGAAGAGGTAAAACTTATAGTTAAAAAAAACAAGAAAAAAATGCGTGCAATCATGATGTATCGATAAAAAATGTGTGTTTTGCCAAAGATACAAATTTCACCGACTTTAAACGTATCCACCTATTTAACATAAAAAAGATTCCGTGAAGCCAATAAAAGCAATTCACGGAATCTTCTTTTTTACCTTACCTGATTTGAAGGATATATGTCTTTCTAAACTTAAAATACAAACTTGATCAACTTGCCCGAATAAGGCTGAAGCGTAACTTTAAAAGGCTTAGTCGATGAAAGAACAGACTGCTCTTTCGATCCGCTCAGCAAATCGATTCCTTTTAATTTAGCATCCGTAGGAATACCCAGTTCTTTGAATATGGATGTCGGAATAGAAATAGTCGGTGAAGAAGGTTGATCCGAAAAATTCACCACACCCAGTATCAATTCATTGTCCTGTTTACGGATATAGGCAAAATCAGTTTTTGCGTTATAATCAGGATTATTACGATTGGCTTCGGTCAAATCGGTAACCGAACCCAGGGTAATTGCTTTTTCGGCATTCAGTGTATTTAGCAGATGCTTGTAGAATTGCTGCAATGATTTTTCCCGGGCAGTAAGCTGGCCTCCGTCATATTTGCCACCGTTACGCCATCTTTTAATTTTATCAATACCATAGTAATCGAAAATCGTAGTGCGTCCGTCATCACCGCCGAATCCTTCCGCTCCTTTAGCTTCTTCACCCAACTCCTGTCCGAAATATACCATTACCGGACTATCGTTATAAGTAGCGGAGACAATCATCATCGGAATACCGGCCTCAGCCACTCCGGCAAAGTCGGCACTTGCGATGCGCTGCTCGTCGTGGTTTTCAAGGAAGTTAAGCATATGCGACTGAAGACTGCCCAGTTTATCTACGCTTACCTGAATAGCCGACGCAGGCGATTTGCCCTGAATCACATATTTCAACGTATCATACAAGCCCACTTTATCATAGAGATAATCGAAATCGCCCTGTTTGATATAGGCACGATACGCTTCCGGATTATAAATTTCGGCGATAAAAACCATTTCCGGATATTTGGCTCTGACCTGCGGGATAGCCCATTGCCAAAACTCTACCGGTACCATTTCGGCCATATCGGTACGGAACCCGTCGATACCTTTCGCACTCCAGAAAAGCAGGATATCGCGCATTTTGGTCCATGTATCCGGAATCTCGTCGAAATGAGTCGTTTTACCGTTTACATAATCCACCCCGTAGTTAAGTTTGATGGTCTCATACCAGTCATCGCGCGAAGGGGTTGCCGAGAACACATCGTTGCCTGTAGCCTTCGCCGGCAATTCAACATATCCTTCCGTATCAAATTGAGCCCGTAGTTTCTGTCCGGGCAAATAATAAAAGTTATTGCGTACATCGAAAGCTTTGGTCGTATCATCGTTATCGCCCAAGCCAACCACTCCCTCCGGAGCTTTGATCGATTTATATTCGCGCGCCACATGGTTAGGCACGAAATCAAGAATCACCTTCAATCCGCTTTCATGCGATCGCTTCACCAGTGATTCGAATTCGTTCATACGGTTATCCACATCTACCGCCATATCCGGATCTACATCATAATAATCGCGAATCGCATAGGGCGAACCAGCATTTCCCTTTATGGTCCCCGGATGATTTTTCGGAATGCCGTAAGCCGAATAATCAGTCTTGGAGCCGTGAGCGATCACCCCCGTATACCAGATATGATTAAATCCCATGGCTCGTATCGAATCCAATGCGGTGGTGGTAAAATCGTTGAATTTACCCACTCCGTTCTGATCGATCGTCCCGTTATATACGTTTTGTAACGAATCGTTCCCGAAAAGACGCGTCATTACCTGATAAATAACCGGCTTCTGTTTTGGTCGCATTTCCGACACACGTTGCGGTTGCGGCTGCTGACACGAAAAGAAAAGCGGCATGGCCAGTGAACCTAAAAAAATCGATTTAATAATTGTCCTCATTGATCTGATTATCTTAAATATTCGGGTTATTCTAAAAAATTTCCGTTAAAGATAAGCGAGGGAGCCCATTTTAACGGATTATTCAGCCATAAATGTCCGAAATAATTTACGAAAACGTTTGTGTAACCGTCTAATAAAAAAATAAAAGTCTTGTAATTCAAAAACGCCATAAAATTTACAACGTCCGAATTACAAGACTAATAATTTGACAAACGGATAATGCGTTTATTTCAGTTCAAAGGCAACTTTACCTTTTATGTCTTCGGCAGATGCCGCGATAATCGCTTCGAATGCACCCGGCTCCGCTACCCAACAGTGCAATTGGTCATTATAATACGACAAAGCACTCTTATCTACCGTGATAGCCACTTCCTGAGTTTCACCCGGTTGCAATGACACCTTTTTAAAGCCTTTCAACTCTTTTACCGGACGCGGCAATGAAGACTTCTTATCAGCAATATACAACTGTACCACTTCTGCCCCCGCTCGTTTCCCGGTATTGGTTACAGGAACATAGAATGTAATTTGCTCATTATCACCCATCACTTTCTTATCGGCACGCGGTTTACCATATTTAAATGTAGTATAGCTCAGTCCATGTCCAAAAGGGAACAGAGTTTTTATTTTCTCTTTATCGGTCCAACGATACCCTACGAAAATGCTTTCATTATAAGTTACCTCATCATTGCTTCCCGGATATTCACCCAAAGCATGAGCACTATTGTCTGAAAGTTTAACAGGGAACGTGAATGGAAGTTTTCCGGACGGATTCACATCGCCAAACAATACTGCGGCGAGCGCCGTTCCACTATGAGATCCGTTGTACCAAGCCTCGACAATAGCCGGAGCTTGTTTCACCCATGGCATTGCCACCGCATTGCCACTGACCATCACAACAACCGTTTTCGGATTCGCCTGTATCAGTTCGGCAATCAGCTGGTCCTGTTCATACGGCAACCCTAATTCTTCACGGTCATCCCCTTCACAATCCTGCTTCGGATTCTTATTCAATCCCCCTACAAAAATCACGGCATCAGCACTCTTGGCTGCCGCTACTGCCTCCGCACGCATTGCCGCCAAATTGATTTCACGTTTTTCGGGTTCTTTCGCATTCTTCACATCCTGCTCTTTTACAGCCGGCGAAGCATATCCCGCTACATACGCTACATTCACGTCGTTACCCAAACGATTCTGGATACCGGTCAACGGAGAGATTTCATATTTCGCTTTCAAAGAAGAAGATCCTCCTCCCACAGTCATCATTTTAACCGCATTCTCACCAACGACCAGAATATTCTTCAACTCCTTATCATTGAGAGGGAGCAATTGGTTCTTATTCTGCAATAGCACGATACCTTCCGTAGCGATTTTATAACTAACATCCCCATGTTCGGGAGTACCGAACGATCCGAATTTTCTTTCTTTCGCCATATTGGTACGGAATACCAAACGCAACACACGACGCGCCTTTTCATTCAACTCCGTATCTGAAACCTTGCCTTCTTTCAATAATTTCAAATATGGTTTTGCCAGATAATAATTGTCATATGCATTGCTTGCACCCCAATTCAATCCATTAGTCCAGCTTCCGTATTCTAAATCAAGTCCGTTGCGGATAGCCTGATCCGTATCGTGCACTCCACCCCAATCTGACACTACAACACCGTCAAACGCCCAGTCTTTTTTCAGGATATCGTTAAGCAGGTATTGGTTATGGCACGCATGTTCTCCTTTATACTTGTTGTATGCCCCCATAATAGCCCAAGCGCCACCTTCGTGAACCGATGCCTTAAACGCAGGCAAATAAATTTCATGCAATGCCCGATCATCAACTTTCACATCCACATGGTCACGTCTGATCTCCTGATTATTGAGCGCAAAATGTTTTACACAAGCCGCCACATTATTTTTCTGAACTTCCTGAATATAGGGAACCACCATTACCGAAGCCAGATACGGATCTTCACCCATATATTCGAAATTACGTCCGTTGAGCGGTGTGCGATAAATATTCACACCGGGCCCCAACAGTATGTTTTTATTACGGTAGCGAGCTTCCTCTCCGATTGCCTTCCCATAAATGGCTGACATTTCCGGATTCCAGGTAGCAGCCAAACTTGTCAGTGCCGGAAATACCGTACAAGAATCGTTCGTCCAGTCTGCGCCGTTCCACTCATCCCATAATACTTCGGCACGTATTCCGTGAGGGCCGTCAGTAGGCCAGTTTTCCGGAATACCAAGACGGGGAACGCCCGGTGAACTAAATTTCGACTGGGCATGAATCAATGCCACCTTCTCTTCGGTTGTCATCCGTGATAAGGCGTCTTCTACACGCTCTTCAATCGGACGCGTTACATCAAGATACGGAGCGGTTTGCTGAGCCCGTCCTGTCATTGCAAGGAGCGCGGTACTCAATAAAAGGGTTCTTATATAATTAATACGCATAATGTGATTGATATTCAACATTCTTACCTTAAAACTTAATTCTCTTTTTATATCGATTCTTATTTTTCAGTCAACGATAATACAGCATTGTCATTCCCTGCCGTAACATCCATTGTCAGAATATAAGTAGCCTCTTCATTCAATACGGCATCTTTCTTCAGATTGACATTACCGCTTGATGTAATTTCAAGCAGCGGACTATCTGTCGATAATGTTTTGGCAGTAAATTCACCGCCCCAGCCGCATTGATGGAAAAACTTAACATCCAGATTCGTAACAGAAAGCTGTACACCCGGCTCTAACGTCACGGCAAATTTGCCCGGTGCTACCGGTGCCATACATACGCCTCTGCTTCCCGACCATGCCGGAGCATTATCGAATGAAGGCTTTCCTATCCCGTTGCCCAGAATCCAGATCGCACCCGATCCGTCTGGTTTCAGGGACGCCAAAGATGAACCATCCATCAAATCAACCTGCAGATATTTAAACGTATAGTTCGCCGTGATACGATATTTTCCGGCAGCAGCCGTAAATCTGATCTTATCTCCACTCATTTCGAAATAATCAGAATCAAGCCACCAGTCCGACAGAATAACATCTCCGCCAATTGTAAATTCATTGCCCGGCACAAAATCACGTTCCACCTTAAAGTTATTTTCATCTACCTGAATCATCGGAGCCCCATCAAAAAGAGGATTACGCTCTACGGCAGGTTCTTCACCCATTTTTTCAACAGACAATACGGCATTATCTCTTCCGGCAGACAGGTCTACGGTAAAGCGATAATAAAATCCGGCTTCAAGAGCAGTGCCTTCCGGTAATCCAAGATTTCCTTTATCACGTCCGTTTTCGCCATCCCCCACAAAAACAAGGTTACTTGCTGTAGTAAGGGTTTTATCCGAATACTCACCCCCCCAGCCTTTTTGATGGAAGAATTTAAAATTGATGCTGTTAGCGTTGAGCTGTTTCCCGGCCACGCCCGTAATCTGATATTTCTTCGGAGCAACCTGTGCCATACACAGCGCTTTATCCGTATTCCAGCTAACTTCATTAGCAGCAAGCGATGGTTTTCCGATACCGTCGCCGATTACCCACATGGCACCCGTACCATCCGCCTGTAAGGTAGCAGGTTCGGTACCTTTCATGGCTTCTACGACAAAATATTTATTTACAGAGTTCGCTTTCAATCGGTAATCGCCGCTTACAGGGACAAAACGGAAAGTACCATCCGGCTGTTTCTCAAAGAAATCGGTATCCATCCACCACTCATCGAACGACGGAATACCGGTAATCGAAAGCGTAGCCCCCTGCTGAAGATTCATATCGACCATATAATTAGCCTCATCAAGCATCTCCATCTCCTGGCCGTTTACTTTAAACTTAATAAACGGAGTCGCCTCATACGAATACGAATTGAATGTGATGGCATATCTGCCGGCTTTTGAATTCGAGAACGGAATAGCGGCAGTTTCATGCTCCACGATACCTCCATTACTCCAGCCGAAATTTAATTCATTTCCGTTATCACCCATTTTAGGTGATTTGAGATATCCTTTTACCTGCGACGGAAAACTTTTCGTAACCCCGTATTCATTGACAGCGATACGATTCATCCGGTATTCGGCATCACTCGTAACAAGCGTCATGTATGGAAAATCCGGACGTGACACGTACAGGTCCTGTTCTTTCTCCGTAATCGTAAAGTTTATATTCTGAAGAATGAATTTCAGTGTAGCCGTTCCATTCGGGATATTAGCATGGAAAGGGATATAAATTTTACCTGTATAATCCTCTCCACTTACTTTCGTGCGAATGACAGTCTGCGATACCATCTCTTCGCCGAAATAAAGTTGGGCCTTCAATGTGGATAAAGGCACGTCCACATCTGTCGCATTGATTGTAAACGGTAAGCTATCGCCAAAATAGGCATCCGCAGCTTCTGTTTTGAAATCCATTACCGGATTTCCGGAAATCGGATCGTCATCCTTACAGGAATTCAATGCAATTAGCCCCGATAAGGCAAGAAAACAATATGTATGTTTCATGGTTTTCATGATTAATCTTCATTAGAGTTAAACATTTTATTTATCCCAGCTGTATGAAACAACCGAATTGGATGGCACATTGTATGTAAAGTGGTTATTGCCATCGCTTAATGTAATTTTTTTGGCATCCGTTGTTTTATTAAGCAACACCATTGCATACGTACCATCGGTATTTTCGAATGCCGAATAGATGATTCCGTTGGCAGTATACCCTTTCGTACCGATTCTTACCGCTCCCGGTTTCACTACGGCAGACATGTGGCCGATAATATAGTAGTGAGAGTTACGCGTAATTTTTGAAAAATCATTGCTGATATCCACAGCCCCATAACATGTAGTGCAACCTCCCGGACGATTCGGCGCTCCCTTCTGATCAAGCATCAGGTTCCATACAATCACCCCACGGCACCAATTATTTACAGAACCCAAAGCAACCTGCTCCATATCATCCAGCAAACGTACATTCAGGTTACGGCCATCGTTCCATGTTCCGATCGAAGTTTCCGTAAACACTAATTCTTTTCCCGGATTAGCAGCCTGTATATTTTTGAGTTCCGACTTGTCGCCTCCATAGTTATGGTAAGCTGCTCCGTCGATATACTGCGAAGCTTCGGCATCCGCATACATTTTAGCAGGATATCCCTGCTGATCGGCCATATTGTCGTAATTGTAATTATGATCGAACGCATAGATCTTCGTTGTCAGGCCAGCCGCCTTAAACTGTGGTCCCAGCGCCTGTTTGATAAAGTCGCGTTGTTCCTCCCATCCCATAAATAAAGATGCCGAGTTGCCTCTGTTTAACGGTTCGTTCTGAGGCGTAACCGCATAGATTGGTAATCCCTGAGCTTCGAAAGCCTGCACCCATTTCACAAAATAAGTAGCATAATCCTGATAATAATCCGGATTAAGCTGACCGCTGGTCCACGAATCAAACGGAACAGGATTGCTTAGACTCTTCACCTTCATCCATTTCGGACAAGTCCATGGAGCTGCAATAATCTTTATATTGGGATTGATGGCAAGAATATCCTTCAATGTCGGTATCACCAGCTTCTCATCTTCCCATTCGATTTTAAAGTTCTCGATTCCTTTTTCATCACAGCAAGTGTATTCGCTCAAAGAAAAGTCGGAACACCCGATTGAAATACGCACATAGCTGTACCCCAAACCATTTTTTTCCGAAAACGTTTCCTCTAGAAAATTAGCCCGGGCCGCCTCATTCATCTGTGACAGGTTATAACAACTCGAACCGGTAATAGCTGCTCCGAATCCGTCCATTTCCTGGTAACGTACCGATGGATCAAGCGTAATCGTTGTAGGCGACATATTATCTTTTTTACTGAAGTCCACCCCTTCGCGGGCCAGATCTTTACTTCGCGTATTGGTTGTCACCAGAATCCTAACATCTTTCCCTGTTTCAACAGAAGGCGTTTCGGGCCCATCAGACGGACTATCACTGTTACTGCAAGCAGCAAATGTGGCTAACACACCTACTGAAATCATTGCTATTTTTTTTAGATACATCATCATATTTTACTTTCTAAATGCTTAATTCTTTTTTATTAATACCCCGGATTCTGTACCATATTTTCATTTTTATCCAGCACAGTCTGTGGTATCGGCAAACGATAAGAATAATTATTAAATGGATTAACCTGCGCTTTACGGCCGCTATCTTTTCGATAAACCGCATTCATTACCTCTTCTACTTTATTCAAACGTACCAGGTCGAACCAGCGCTGTCCTTCAAAGGCAAGTTCCAACCGACGCTCTTTCAGCAATGCGTCCACCATCTGATCCTTATCCGATCGTACCGCATTCGGCAGTTTTCCCAATCCGGCTCTTTTACGGATCTCATCAATAATATTGGCAGCTTCTTCTAATTCGGGAGCATCTTTCATGATCAGTGCTTCCGCTTTTAGCAGCATAATATCCGCAAGGCGATATTTGATGATACTGCTGTATGCCGACCGCAGTTTATACATGAACGGATAATGGTTTGACGGATAATAGTTGCTCCAGTCACATTCGTAAAAAACGATTGCTTCTCTGAAGCGAACCTCATCCCCTTCATTTTCGTACGCTTTGATCAGATCCCGCGAAGGGGTAACCCATTTTGCCCAGGTCCAGTTATTATTCGGGTTGGTCAAGTCCATTCCGAACATCCATGTAGCCCAGTTTCCGCTTCCCGAAAAGAAATGGGCCTCAAGTATAGACTCACTGGTATTGCGCATCTTCGCATCCGTAACCGCCTCGTTCATACCGAAAAGGTCGCTAAAATCGTTTACCAACTCAAAGCCGTCAGCCTTTACCGCATCCGCATAGCTTATTACCTTTTCATAATTACGCAGCGGTTTTTCAGCATAAATTTTAGTCAGCAATGCGCGGGCCACCGATTTTGTAAACAGGGTTTTGTCCGCCGGATTATTTTCAGGAGCATATTGCAATGCTTCCATCAAATCTTTTTCTATCTGTTGATACGCTTCCAGCTCCGTATTCTGTTTTGGGAAGTATACCGGATACATCTCTTCGATGTTATCTTCGGTAATATCACCCGGAGTTTGCGTTACGATTGGAAAATCACCCCAAAGGCGCACTACGTCGAACATTACCATCGCTCGGAAAATCAGGGCTTGAGCCTTATAGCTGTTTCGCTCTTCCTGTGAGAAATTGCTGTCGATTACAGAATCCACATTACAGATAAGCCGGGTAGCCACCCCCATATCCGACATATACCGTTGCCAGTCGCGGGCCAGAACAGAGTTGGCTCCATCAACAGAGTTATTCTCAAAAGGGATCACTTCTGCTCCGGTAGTTCCTCCATATGCATTATCCGCATGAGCGTCCGAAATAAGCAGCAAATCCACAAACCAATGTTCCTGGCGGTCACGCATCAATTGATACATACCTTTCAAATGGCTCGCTACAGCCGCTTTGTCTTTGAACACAACTTTTTCACCGGTGGGTAACTCCCCCTCCGTTATGTCCGAAAACCGATCCAACGGTTCATGGTCAAGTGAACATGAGGTAGTTGCCAATGAGGCGAGCGCGATCCCGAAACCGGGTAATAAATATTTGAGTTTCATAGTATACAAGTCTTTTAAAATTCAACATTTAATCCAAATACGAAAGAGCGGCAATGAGGGTATGTACCCCAGTCCATTCCTTGCACCGATCCACTGTTACCCCATTGGTTTACTTCCGGGTCCATGCCCGAATATTTCGTCCATGTCAATAAGTTGCTTGCGGTAAAGTACGGCTGAATACGGTTGATCCCTACTTTTTTCAGTTTAGGGCGGCTGATGTTATATGATAATGAAATATCTTTCAATCGTAAATAGCTGCCGTCTTCAACAAAATAGGTCGAGTTCTTCATATCGAAGTTCGCTTTCGGCACATCCGTGATCTGCCCCGGAATTCTCCAACGGCTTAAAGTGCGTACCGATTGATTTTTACCATCATACATACCTTCTGTTTCAATACGCGACGCATTGAATATATCATTGCCGTACGCACCCTGAATAAAGATGCTTAAGTTGATATTCTTATAAGAGAATACATTCGTCATCCCGTATGTAAATTTCGGATTCGGATCACCGATATAAGTACGGTCGGATGTTGAAATTTTACCATCCTTGTTTAAATCACGATACATCAATTCTCCGGTTTCAGGATCCACTCCGTCACTAATGTAACCATAGAAGCTACCCAAAGGACGTCCCGGCTCGTTACGAACCGCATACTCTTTGAGGTTATCACTGGTAACCGCGTCATAATAAACCTGCTGTAAAGCAAGATGTGTAAGTTTATTGCGGTTGATCGATACGTTCAGATCGGTTGTCCATGTAAATGCTCCTTCGAAATTGCGCGAGCTGACCATGAATTCGAACCCTTTGTTTGTCATCTCCCCCTCATTACGGATAATGGATGAAGATGGCGCCTGCGCTTCTTCCGGCAACGATACGTACATCAACATATCGGTTGTTTTCTTATAATAATAATCCAACCCTACAGTCAATCTGTTTTTCAAGACAGTCAGGTCGATACCCACATTGGTCTGGGTGGTCGTTTCCCATTTCAAGTCTTTCGTACGCAAATTCGCCACACTGACAGTAGGCAGAGCATTCGAATTACCCTCTTCAAACCAAGGTACACGATTAATATTGTAACCCTGCAAATAAGAATAATCACCGATGCCCGATTGGTTACCGGTCTGCCCCCAACCTGCACGAATCTTAAAGTCGTCAATCCATGTCAGATCTTCCATGAATTTTTCAGATGAAATACGCCATGCCGCAGAGAACGAAGGAAATACTCCCCAACGATGATCCGGATGTAATTTCGAAGAACCATCGCTACTTACATTGGCCGTTAGCATATATTTGCTATCGTAATTATAAGAAGCGCGTCCGAAAAACGACAGGATAGACCATTGTGAAGCACCTGATCCCGTACCGGTCCATGAAATTTTATTGGCTGCATTTAATGTCTGAATAGTACCGTCACGGAAATGAGACCCGTTGATCCAGCTGTTTGTATAGTCGGAAGAGGTCCATGACGAACCACCCATCACTTCCAGATTATGTTTTTTAAAACTCTTATTGAACGTCAATACATTATCGAATGTCAGAATCGTATTCATATTCCGGTTATCCGAAGCCTCTCCATATTGATTACGTCCCCAAGCTGTTTTTATAGGATCAAGGAAAGTAGTTGCAATCGCGTTACGACGATCCAGACTCAATGTCGATTTAAAGTTTAGTTCAGGCATAAACTTAACCAAAGCGCTTCCGCTTGCCAGTAAGCGGTTTTCACGTGTTTTATTATTACGCGCACGCTCCATGTTTTCCAATGGGTTCGTGATATTTCCGATACCATAGAAGTTATTGTAATACTGTTCCGGTTTTTCCGGATTCCAGATTGGGGCATAAGTAGGCGTATTGATCACCGAAAGGATTACTCCTCCGCGATTCGCACCCGCACCCATTGTTCCTGCGCCATTGTTCGTATAATCAGAATAAGTAACATTCGCGCTTACGTTCAGCCAGCTTCTAACCTCGCTGTCCACATTCACACGGAAGTTGTAGCGTTTAAAATAAGAAACATCCAACACCCCTTTTTCATTCAGGTAGCCTCCCGAAATAAAATAGCGCATCTTATCTGTTCCTTTTGAAATAGAAACCTGATAATTCTGATTGTTTCCCGTAGAGTAAGTCTCATCAAACCAATCCGTCTGATCGGTCAGATTATCCGGTAACGAAATCATCCCGATTTCATTTTGCAACTCTGTATATTGAGCGGCATTCAGCGACTCTATTTTATTGATTACATTGCTGATACCGAACTGGCCGTTGAATGTGATTTTAGCTTCACCTTCTTTTCCACTTTTCGTAGTAATCAGCACGACACCGTTTGAAGCGCGCGAACCGTAAATGGCAGCAGAAGACGCATCTTTCAAAATCTGCATGTTTTCGATATCATTCGGCGACAAGAAGCTGATATTATCTACCGGTACTCCGTCTACCACATACAACGGGTCGTTGCTTCCGTTCATCGAAGTGGTACCACGCACACGGATCGCCATTTCACCCCCCGGTTGCCCCGACGGACTGATTACGGATACCCCTGCAGCCTTCCCCTGCAATGCTTGTCCGGCCGATACAATTGGACGCTGATCTAAATCTTTTGCAGAAACCGTAGAGATAGCGGTCGTTACGTCTTTACGTTTTACGCTACCGTAACCGATTACCACAACCTCTTCAAGTTGTTCGGTATCTTCTGCTAAAATAATATGCAGAGGTGATTTTGAAGCTTTCACTTCCTGCTTTACATATCCTACATAAGAAACAACGAGGGTGGCATTAGCAGGCACTTCGAGTTTGAAGTTACCGTCGTAGTCGGTAATCGTTCCTACCGCCGTACCTTTTTCTAATATAGAAGCTCCAATAATGGCTTCTTTTTTAGCATCTGTTATCTGTCCCGTTACCACAATATTCTGGGCGAATATGGATACCGACATGCAACATGCCAATATAAATAATAGTGCCCTGTGTGTTCCACGGAAAGAAATCAAATTGACTCTTCTCATAAAAAAACAATTTTAAGGTTAATTGAATTGTGTCTTAATTTTGGCCAAATATAAAGAAAAGATGTCCCTGTATTTTTTATGTAAAATTTAAAAGTGGTTGTCCGCAACCCATCAAAACAAGCAACTCAATGCAATACAAATACTTATACAGCACAACATTTAAAAGAAAGTGGATATAAAGGGAGATTAATGTGTATCATTTCTTTCTAAAAGATGCAATTCCCGAATGAAATCACCATAATTCACCTAAAGTTGAGATACCCAACATACGGCATATAAACGGCGCATTTATACATTAGTCTTGAAAAATAGATTATATATAAATGAATTTATTTATTTTTGTAGGAACAATCCATTTTAGTGTTAAAAATGGCATTCACCCTAACAAAATGCCACGTATTCAGGTTATGTATTTATGGTAAAACAAGAATCTTCTGTCCTTTTGATATACACGGGAGGAACAATCGGAATGATTGAAAATCCCGAAACCGGAGCCCTTGAATCGTTCAATTTTCATCATTTGCTCGATAATGTGCCCGAATTGAAGAAATTAAACTCCACCATTTCCACCATTCAGTTCGACCCGCCGATCGACTCGTCGGACATGGACCCAAGCAAATGGAATGAATTGGTACGGATCATTTTTGAGAACTATGCTTATTTTGACGGATTCGTCATTCTGCACGGTACCGACACCATGTCTTACACCGCCTCCGCATTAAGCTTCATGCTTGAGAATTTATCGAAACCGGTAATCCTGACGGGCTCGCAGCTTCCGATCGGCGTATTGCGTACAGACGGAAAAGAGAATCTGATTACAGCCATTGAGATTGCCGCAGCCAAAGAAAACGGCAAACCCATCGTTCCCGAAGTTTGCATCTTGTTCGAAAACTTCCTGATGCGTGGAAACCGCACCAAGAAAATCAATGCGGAAAACTTCAACGCTTTCCGGTCTCAAAACTATCCTCCTCTCGCCCGTGTGGGTATCCATATCAAATACGATACATTTCTGATTCATTATCCCGAACCCGGCATTCCATTACGCACTCATTATCTGATGGACCCCAATGTCGTAGTATTACGCATTTTCCCGGGTATAACTCCGCAAACAGTAAATGCAATCCTGAATATCCCGGATCTGAGAGGGGTTGTGATGGAAACGTTCGGATCAGGAAATGCGATGACCAAACAATGGTTCCTCAACGCGCTCAAATCGGCTATCGACCGTGGCATCGTAATCGTAAACGTTACGCAATGTATGGGCGGATCGGTACAGATGGGATTATACGAAACGGGGAATAAGTTAAGCGAAGCCGGTGTGATCAGCGGATACGATATGACGACAGAAGCCGCACTGACCAAACTGATGTTCCTTTTCGGCCATGATCGTTCGATTGAAGAGGTAAAGGCGCAAATGCGTCGTAACGTATCCGGCGAAGTAACAATTACAGATCATGAGGTCAATCATTAATAAATCCGGTCGTAAATAAAGGGTTCTTCCTTTTTTAAGTTTATTTTTGCACGGTAAAATACAGGGGTAGCCTCATTTTGTAAATATCTGACCTTTATGATGATTAAAAGAGTCTTTTTCGTTTTTTTCTTTCTGACAGCGTTGGTACGGCTGACGAATGCACAGATCGGGTTTAATTGTTATCTGTCATATACCGATGATCGCGACGATGTGGTGGTAAACTATTCCATTCGTAACGATTCGGATGTGCCGGTGGTAGTACCCGCTACCGAAATAGGTACTTCCGGTATCTGGATGTATGTGGCAAAACCAACAAGTGCGAAGATGAATTTCATCTATTCCGACTATCGCATTATCGCCGACAAGAGATATCTGACGATTCCTCCGCACGAATCACGAAGTTTCCGTATCCCATACGATATTCAGGACAGTATGGATGAATGGAGCATGTTCCGTATTCGTCTGTATGCAACCTGCTTTTGGGAAGAAGGAAAAGAAACCAAAAGCGGGAAACTTCAGTATGAAGAAGAAATATTCGAATTTAAGAAAGATGAGATTCGCGAACCGGACGTAATCTATCCGCAGGCATTCAACCCGTAAACCAATCTTTAAACTCTGTAACGCGGGCACGGCTGACAAGTATCTTGTCAGCTGTCGGCACGACCAGATTAATGGCAAGCCGCCCGTTAAACCACAGATCAATGTCCTGAATCGCTTTTCGAGAAATAAGGAACTGACGGTTTACCCGAAAAAAATGTTTCGGATCAAGCATCTCGCCCAATTCGTCGAGCGTTTGTGAAAACACATGCCGGTTGCCGTTTTGCAGAGAAGCATAAAGGATACCTTCTTCAATATAGAAAAACAGAATCGAATCCACCGTTACCGGAAGCAGCTTATCCCCTTTCACCGGGATCAGAAAGTGCGTTTTATACCTTTCCTGACGGCGAAGGGCCTGTAAGACCTTCAGATAATCAATCCCCTCTACTTCCTCTTTCTCTTTACCCGCAAGCTGTTCGAGCTTATCGAGCGCCTGCCGTATATCCACCCCCGAAATCGGCTTAAGCAGATAATCAACACTGTTCACTTTGAATGCCCGCAACGCATATTCATCATAAGCGGTTGTGAAAATCACAGGACATCCGATCTGTACATGATTGAAAATTTCGAACGACGAACCGTCGGCAAGATGAATATCCATAAACAGAAGGTCGGGCATCTTGTTTTCGCGAAGCCACACAATGGTATCGGTAATACTGTCGGTTTCCCCCACAACCTCTATTTCGGGCGCAACGTCCCGCAATAAGGCAATCAGATTACGTACCGCCGCCTTTTCATCTTCTATAATCAGTGCTTTCATTTATATATAGTCAATAAACCGTATGTTGGGTATCTCTACTTTACCATCAACGGAAGCGTAACCGCAAATCGGCCCCCCTCCTCCCGAATCAGAATATCCTCCTTATACAAAAGTTGATAGCGTTTGCTCAGATTCGCCAGCCCGATCCGTGTTCCGGCACTTTGGGTCAGCTTGGGTTGCAACGGGTTTTCCACCCGAACGCAATGTTCATCCGCACACACCACAATCGTAAGCGGACGGCGGTTGCTGATCTCGTTATGCTTTACCGCATTTTCAAGCAGCATCTGGATAGCCATCGGAGGCAACTGCTTCGACGCAGCTTTCCCGCTAATCGATATTTCAAAATTCAGATTCTTTTCATACCGCATTTCGAGCAAGAAAATATATGCTCTCACAAACTCCATTTCCTCCGCTACACTGACACTTTGAGCTTCGTTCCCCTGAAGCATATAGCGCAATACCCGTGACAGTTCCTGCAGATAATCCTGCGCTTTATCGGGTGTTTCCCGTATAAGCGAGCGAAGGGTATTGAGCGAATTAAACAGCATGTGAGGGTTAAGCTGATTCTTGAGTGCCTCATACTGATTAAGCAAACTTTCCGCCCGCAACTGCTGATTCTCCACCTCCATGCTTTGCTTGCGCCGAATCAACGTTTCCATATAACAGGTACCTGTTACGATAACGGTCAGGATAAAATCGCGCAATGGGTGCAGGTAATGATGAATCATCGCATTGATGGCCGGAATCTCCATGTGATGATGCATAAAAACGAAACCCTTGGCAAATAGGCTGTTTACAATCCAGGTCAGAATAAACGAACCGATTACCCTACTCCAGTCGGATTTAAAGAAGTGGTATTCCGAAAATACAAACCGATAATTGAGCGCGAATAAAATAAGCAACGTCAAAAAAGTAAATAAGATTTCATTGATCACATCGCTCCACTGCATTCCAGGAAACAACTGCCCGATTCCTGTTCCGTCCGAAAGCATCATCAGTTCCGGAAAGTGAATCAGAACAGCCACAACTGTCGATATCAGCAATGTAACGCTGAAATATTTATCCTTATACCATTTCTTCATCCGCATAAAATTCGTTCGTCGGGTTCGCCGTTTTTCAAATATACTTATTTCTTTTCAATACGTGCGGTCACATACATTCCCGGACGGAACCGCGGATTTGTCCCCTGCACGCGGGCATACACTTCCAGCGACCGGCTTACCTCGTCGATCTGCTGCCCTACCGACACTAACTCAGCTTCGAAAACTTCCTCCTTCATCCCGTTCACACGAAATTTTACCGCACTGCCCGGTACGAGGCCTTCCAAATCCTTTTCATAGGCCGTCAGCAACAGCATGAAATCACCCTTGCTCACGATATCGCAGATCTTATCCCCCGGATTGATGAAGATACCCGAATTCACCTTCATATTGGCTACGAATCCCTCAATAGGAGCCTTTACTTCTAGATACGGACGAATACCGGATGCCTGAAGCTCTTCTGGATTGACACCCAAAATGGTAAGTTGCGCCGCCGCTCCCGACTTACGCGCTTTCATCGAAAGGTATTCCGCCTTACTCTGTTCAAATCGCTTGCGCGAAGCCGCCTCCTCCTCGCTCAGCCGTTCCTGCCGGCGATACTCCTTCTCAAGAAACTCTTCCTGCGCGACAGCCTCAAGGTATTGTTGCTGCAAATCGATAAACTCAGGATTACGCAAAGTGGCCAATACCGCCCCCCGACGCACAAACTGCCCCGAAAGCATATTGAGCGAATGGATCGCCCCTCCCAGGGTAAGCCCCACCGTAACCTGCTTTTGCGGAGGCACCACCAATATTCCGTTGAATGAGGTATGATTGGCGACATTCGTTGCGCCCGATTCGGCATCCATCTTGCCCGGCTCAACCATTTCCGCCTCCGCCGTCACTACCGGCTGCTCTGATTGCGGCTTTGAAGCAGGTTCACTCTCTTTCTCAGGCGATTTAGTACCGCAACCCGCCAATAGCAGCATTGCGATAAGAATATGATTTACGTTCATTTATATATGCTTTATGTTATGATTTTGTTATTCTTGCGCGCCGTAAAGTTCCAGTTCGAGCGCAGCTACATTATAATTGAAGATAGCTTCGATGTATCCTTTCCGAATATCCCGCACATTGTTCATCATCTGTACGAACTCCATAATATCCGTTTCGCTCTCTTTGAACTGAACATCCGCCGCATGTTGCAACGATTCCGCTTCGGGCAATGCCGCCGAAGTATAATAAAGAATCTGCCCTGCCTGCAAACGAATGGCCGCCTGCAGCTCCGTTACCTTATTCGACAGTTCGCGCATATTGGCATCCAGCTCATTGCGGGCGATTTGCACATCGATCCGCGCCTGACGAGCCCGACTTTTTTGCGTAAAAAACAACACCGGCACCGAAATACCCGCCATCCACGAATCGAGTCCCGTAAGCGGCGCTATTTTCTGACGCACATATCCCAATGAAAATTCCGGAAAGAAACGGCTTCTTTCGATGCGCAGAAGCGCCTGCTTCTCGGCCAGCTGTCCCTCGAAAAAGCCCCGGTGAGGAGCGGAAAGTCCCGGCAATGTCCCCACGGCAAACAAGCCCGACGTATCCTCCTCCGGTAGTACCGGCTGGTCTGCATAACAACTCCAACTGAAGCGGCGCCCCGCCATCCGCCACTCTTCCTCTGCCTGCATACAACGAGTACGCAGATCGGCAGCGGTAGTGTACGCTATATTCCGCTCAAGCAGCGAGATATCCCCCTGCTCATACCGTAACCGGGCGGCCTCCTGCAATTTCGACGCCATGTCGAGTTGCCCTGAATACATCCGGTACAAATTACGGGCATACTGATAATAGGCCCACGCGCGTTTTACTTCGGCGGTAATCTCCTTCCTGACCATCTCCCGATAAAATTCGCCCGTAGCAAGTTGTTTATTGACCAGCGTGTTCTTATAGAACGGAGTCAATAAATTCCCCAACGACTGCGATACTTCAAACTGATTATCCGACCGGACAGGCCCGTTGAGCTGTCCCCAAGCATAACCCACCTCCGTGGCGGGCGCTTCCCAGACCTCTCCCCTCGAAACACGCACACGCTCAAGGGCAGCCGAAGCGTTTTTCAGCCGCGGATGATTTTCCATCGCCATCTGAAGCGCCTTTTCCAACGATATCTTCACTTCAGGTACCTCCGTTTGCTGTGCCTGCGCAAGGGTAGGCACAAGCAGCAAGAGCGCTATCAAACCGAAGAACCGTTTCCACAGCTTACTTCTCTTCCAGCTATTCGTACTGTTTACCATTTTATAAAAAACAGGTATGATAATTAATGTCAGAATCGTCGATACGATCAACCCGCCAATCACCACCGTAGCAAGCGGACGCTGTACTTCCGCTCCGGCCGAACGGGCGATTGCCATCGGCACGAAACCAAGCGAAGCCACCAACCCCGTCAAGAATACAGGCCGCAACAAGTGCGGACATCCCCGCGCGATAATGCGATTGGTCGACAATCCGTATTTATGCTCTTTCTTTAATTCGGTGAAATGGTTGATCATCAAAATACCGTTGAGCACCGCCACCCCGAACAAGGCTACGAATCCCACCCCCGCCGAGATACTGAACGGAAGCCCACGCAACCACAATGCCACGATTCCCCCGATTAGAGACAACGGCACGGTAGAGAACACCACCAACGTATACGTCACGCTCTTAAAGGCAAAGAATAGCAACAACAATATCAGCATGAGCGCAATCGGAATCACAACCAGCAACGTATCGATGGCATTCTGTAAATTCTCGAACTGCCCCCCATACTCGAAATAATAGCCAGGCTGTAGTGAGATGTTTTTATCAAGAGTACGTTGTATCTGCATAACAACCTGCTGGATGTCGGCATCGCGCACATTCACCCCGATTACGATACGCCGCTTGGTAGCATCGCGGTTAATCTGCAGCGGCCCTTTCACATAATCGATCGAAGCCACTTCACTCAACGGAATCCGAACCCCCTCCGACGTGCGTGTAAACAGCTTATCAAGGTTAAGGTCGGTTACTTTCTCATTATCCAGTCGTACCACCAGATCAAAGCGACGTTCATTTTCAAAAATCACCCCCGCCGCTTCGCCCGCATATGCCGTACGGATAATCGTATTCAACTCTTCTATGTTGATGCCGTAGCGCGCAATTTTCGAACGGTCATACCGAACGATGAGCTGCGGCAATCCCATCACCTGCTCTACCAACACATCCGATGCACCCGGAATCCGTTCGATAAGAGTGGCTGCCTCTTTCGCCTTGGCATATAGCTCCTGCATATCCTCGCCATAAAGCTTCACGGCAATATCCGCTTTCGCTCCCGTCATCAACTCATTAAAACGCAACTGAATCGGCTGGCTGAAATTAAACTCCGCACCCGTTACCGGAGCGAGCGCCTCTTTCATCTTCTCCACCATTTCAGCCCTGCTTTTTGCGGAGGTCCACTCCTTAAACGGTTTCATCACAATCATGACATCCGCGTCTTCCACCGCCATCGGGTCAGTCGGCACTTCCGCCGTACCGATTTTGGCAACCACGTGTTTTATTTCGGGGAAACGATCTTTCAGTATTTTCTGCGCCTGCGATGATATCTCGATACTCTGTGTCAGCGAGCTTCCCGCAGGCAACGTCATCTGCATGGCGAAATCACCCTCATCGAGCGTAGGGATGAACTCCGCGCCCAAATGATTGAACAGCACGAGCGACCCGGCAAGCAAACCGAAAGCCGCAGCCACCGTGCTTTTTCCGTAACGCATACAAAAATCGAGCGAGCGCTTATACACCTTGTTGAGTTTGCGGAAAAACTTATCGGCAAACGTTTCTTTGGCAGAGATATGATGGTTCAAAAACAACGAAGCCATCATCGGCACATAAGTAAGCGACAACAATAACGCACCGATAATACAGAACACCAGCGTTTTTGCCATCGGCGTGAAATATTTACCTTCAATACCGGTGAGCGTTAGCAACGGGAAAAATACAATCAGGATAATCATCACGGCAAATGTAGCGCTTCGCACCACGCTCGACGCACCCACTTCCACTTCGCGGTCCATCTCCTCTTTGGTAAGCGTTTTGCCGATAAACCGCCGGCTATAGATATGCGCAAGCACCCCTTCAATAATAACAATCGATCCGTCTACCACAATACCAAAGTCGATGGCGCCCAGACTCATCAGGTTGGCCGAAACGCCGAATATACGCATCAGGATAAACCCGAAGAGCATCGCCAACGGAATTACCGACGCCACGATCAATCCCGCCCTGAGATTACCCAGGAAGATGATCAGCACCAGAAATACGATTACCGCACCCTCCAGCAAATTTTTGATAACGGTAGATATGTTGCGGTTTACCAGCTCCGACCGGTTCAGATACGGTTCGACGCGCACCCCTGCGGGCAACATTTTCTGCACCTTCTCCACCCGCTTTTCCAATTCGGACGTCACCACATTAGCATTGGCCCCTTTGAGCATCATGGCTATTCCACCCACGCATTCGCCCTTGCCGTCCATTGTCATGGCGCCGAAACGCTTGGGCGATCCGAAGCCCACTTTTCCCACGTCGCTGATATGCACCGGGATTCCGCCCCGGTTGGCCACCACGATCTGTTCGATGTCGCGGATATCCGAGATCATCCCCTCCGAGCGGATATAATACGCTTTATTTCGTTTTTCAATATAGCTTCCCCCCGTATTCTGATTATTACTGTTGAGCGCGGTAAATACCTCGCCGATCGTAATATTGAGCGAATAAAGAGCGTCCGGATCAACCGCCACCTCATATTGTTTCAGCTCGCCACCGAAACTATTGATTTCAACGATGCCCGGAATACCGGAAAGCTGACGCTTTACAATCCAATCCTGAATGGTACGCAGCTCCATCGCATCGTATTTATCCTCATAACCGGGCTCTACCTGCAGGATATACTGATAAATCTCCCCCAGTCCGGTAGTGATGGGCATCAGTTCGGGCATACCCAATTCTGACGGAATCTCGCCCGCCACGGTCTGAATCTGCTCGTTGATAAGCTGCCGGGCATCTAGGGTGGGTACATGTTCTTTAAAAACAACGGTTACCAGCGAAAGCCCGAAACGGGATACCGACCGAATCTCCTCCACATTCATGATATTGCTCATAGCAATCTCGATGGGGAACGTAATGAGCTGCTCCACCTCCTGTGGCGCCAGGGTAGGCGAAACAGTTACAATCTGTACCTGATTATTGGTGATATCGGGCACGGCGTCGATGGGCAATGTCATCATCGCATATATCCCCCCGATAAGCAGAAAGAGCGTAGTGAGTCCTACGAAAAGTTTTTTGTGAATTGAAAAGTGAACTATGGCTTTAAACATCATACAAGGTTTAATATTCGTGAATCAAAGATAAAACAC
>JAVVPN010000017.1:0-23249 GCA_036655755.1 Bacteroidales bacterium
GCATATTATCTGTTGTCTCTCTTTAAACTTTATTCTTTTGAGAGAACTTGCATATTTGAATTTTCACTAGTATATTCTTTCGATTTGGATTCAATATGACCAAGCACCTACAATTGATCCGTGGATTTTAGCTCGTATGCTTTTGTTAATTTCATATGTTACTTTGTTTTTCATCTTTTTGTGCTATAATATATAGATGAACCTGGTTGAGATTTAGGTTCTTATCTCTGCCCTCTTTTTTTCATCAATGGTCCTCGTTTCTTGGCAGATTTTCATCCAAAAGGTGTATCATGTTTTATTATAAAAGCTGCACCATTCGGTTTAATAGCATCTTTCCAAACAGACAGACTTACTATTTGAAATTGGTGTATACAACCTTACTTTCTTTTATAATAACTCGTAGGGCTATTTTATAACAACCGAGTGATCTATATCCAATATATAACGCGAATGCCAATCAATAATTGCGCATAGATACATATATCCGTTATTCATAGGAATATAAGTGATATCCGTACTCTTGGGCTTAGGATATATTGCATTGATACATAAGTCCCGATAATGTCGTCTGACTACACTACCTCTGATTTACTATTTACTAATATTTTTTTCAGGGATTAAATATAAAACGCCTCCGAGTTTGACTCTTTCCCCCCATTCTTGCCGCCCTATCATATTTTCGTAATTTTGTTTACTGTACCAATAATTTAGTTTATTATAGCATAAACTCCATATGTATTTTTGGAAACAACTCATATTACTATCCTCATAAAGCCTATTAACCTCATTCGTCTTAAGATTTTCCACCCTCATTGACAATAATTCAAACTTCTGAATATTAATCTCTTGAGTTGTATCTTTTAGAGGGTGTTCAAAATCAACAATTACAGAAAATCCAATTTTAAGAGAATCCAAAATATCGGGGAGGGAAAGCTCAATTCTTAAGAATTTACCCTCTGTTAAAATAAGAATAGTATCTTCTTTATTTGTCATATTCCGCGATAAGCAAAATAAAGATATAAATAGACCTAAAATAGTTACTATAATTTGCTTCATCGTTTAGTTGAATATTGCTTAACTTAATTAGTATAATGGTACTCCAAATTAGGACAGTCGTTTAAGGTGAATATAAAAATATTACATTTACCTTAAACGAAAATGAAATGAGAAGGAAAATCTCTCCATCGCTAAAAGCAAAGGTGGCCTTAGAAGCAATAAAGAGTCTACGTTCAATCAATGAAATCGCAAGTGAATACGAAGTTCACCCGAATCAAGTATCCCAATGAAAAAAAACAATTCCAGGATAATACTGAAAATCTATTTTCCAAAACAGACAAGAAATCAAAAGAAGATAAAACTTCTGATGGGATGAACGAAAAACTTTATGCAAAAATAGGCAAACTAGAGATGGAACTTGAATTTCTAAAAAAAGGCAACGAGCTTACATAACAAAAAAGGGCATGCCTAAGCACACCCTTCCCTGTCATTATCTTAAATACCCTACGGCATCATTCCTTTATTTTTTCTGCTTTCACAGCCTTCGGCTCCGCGCTCTCCGCTTTCTTCTTCGGCTGTTCCACCTTTTTAGCCGCCGCCTTTTTGCTTTTCTCCGCAGCGCTCTTCAGCCGGGCCAGCTTCTCCTCCAGACGCTTTATCTCGAGCGACTGGTTCTGAATAGTCGTTACCAATGCGTTCAACTCTTCGTTTTCGATACTATCCGGATATTGCTGTTCCACCCGGGTAATAAAGTCGCTCAACACATTCATGTAGTTGGTAAAAGCCTCATAAGGCGAATCATACGGACTAAACAAACGGTGCATCGCACCATCTGATTTACGCTTCGTACTCATGTAGTAAAAATGGTCGCTGCTTTGTAAGTAATCCCAATCCTGCAACAACCGGCGGTCATTACACAGGCGCACCCGTTCAGCCACCGCATACAGGCGGTTACAAGCCTCTTTCTGCAGGATATTCCCCAACCAGGCACTCGTATCGCGCTCTTCGTCGGCCCATGAAATCGGATGGGTTACCGAAAATATTCCCGCTGCCTTATGGGTCGCAATCATTTCAGAAGGGGTTGCGAACGAAATATTGTTCTTCTCCGCGAAATGAGGCAATGCCTTCATAAACTCGAAGATCCCCGTTCCGGCAGGTTGCATTGAGCCCAGCGTTTCGTAATTCATAAACAGGTTGATTGCATCTTCACCCGCAGGCAACGAAGCGATCCAGTTGATGAATTTGTCTGCGGTAAGCGGATACTCCGACCAATCGTATTTTGAGAAGTTAAAACTGATATCGTCGCTCAGTTTCGAATTTTTCAGCAAGAGTTTCAAATCAGGACTCGTAGCCGATTCGTACACATAATTGGGGCTTTTCCAACCCAAAATATGTTTTGCCCCTTCGGTAATCACCCCTTTAAAGCCCATCTGCGAGATCAATTCGCTGATTTCGTCCGAATAAATCAACTCGGTATTGCGCAAAATCGTCGGAGTCTGACCAAACAATGATTTGATTTTATCCGCATGCATCCGGATCTGGCGCTCAAACTCTACCGGATCGGTCAGCGACGACAATGAATGAGAATAGGTTTCAGAAAGAAACTCCACGCACCCGGTGGCAACCAGCTCTTTCATGCTGTCGAAGAACTCAGGAACGTAAATCTCAAGCTGTTCGAGCGCTACCCCCGATATCGAAAAGGCAACCTTAAAGCGCCCTTCCGACTGGCGGATCATTTCGAGCAACGTCTGATTTGCAGGCAAATATGATTTACGGGCAATATCCTTGATGATCTCTTCATTATTAAAGTCGTCATAATAATAATGATCGCTGCCAATATCAAAAAAGCGGTACCGCTTCAAACGGAACGGCTGATGAATCTGAAAATAAAAACAAATCGTCTTCATATAGTGTATTTTTTAATTCTTCAAATCAAGTCACAACGAGCTTACCACCCTAATACCCGCTTATAAATATCGATCACTTTGCGGCCGGCATACTCCCACTTAATTTCATCCACCTCAGCCTTACCCTCCTCTTTCATGAATTTGTAAAGCGAAGGATACGTGATGATCGAATACATCGCATCCGCCATCGCGTCGATGTCCCAGTAGTCCACCTTGATGGCGTGGTCCAGAATCTCGGCGCAACCCGATTGCTTCGAAATGATCGTAGGCACCCCGACCTGCATCGCTTCGAGCGGAGAAATACCGAAAGGCTCCGATACCGACGGCATCACATATACATCGCTCACCTTCAGCATCTCGTATACCTGGTTCCCTTTCAGGAATCCGGTAAAATGGAAACGGTCTGAAATATTGCGGCGTGCGGCCAGACGGATCATCTCGTTCATCATATCGCCGCTACCCGCCATCACAAAACGCACATTCTTTGCCTTCTGAAGCACCTTTGCGGCAGCCTCAACAAAATATTCAGGCCCTTTCTGCATCGTGATTCGCCCCAGGAAGGTGATCACCTTATCGTCGGTACCCTTTTGCGCAATGATATGACGTATCTCGGGGCTCATCGGCTCCACCGCATTATGCACGGTCGTCACCTTTGCCGGATCGATTCCATACTTATCGATCACCGTGCGGCGCGTCAGGTCGCTCACCGTTATAATGTGGTCGGCCTGCTCCATTCCGTTTTTCTCGATGGCGAACACCTGCGGGTTCACATTCCCCCTGCTCCGGTCGAAATCGGTAGCGTGCACATGAATCACCAACGGTTTTCCGGATACCTGTTTGGCATGAATACCGGCAGGATAAGTAAGCCAGTCGTGCGAATGAATCACATCGAACTGCTCCTTACGCGCAATCACACCCGCAACGATCGAATAGTTATTGATCTCTTCGAGCAGATTATCGGGATAACGCCCCGAAAACTCGATACACCCCATGTCGTTGGTATGAAGGTAATTAAAATCGGCATAGATATGATCACGCAATTCATAATACTCCTCCGGACTCATGATGTTTCCGAAACGATTTTTCACATAATCCCAATCTACATCCCGGTACACGATAGGGGTATTGGTTGCTCCGATAATGTGAGCAAAGCTTTTATCTTCATCGCCATGCGGCTTGGGTATCACAAACGTAATATCCATGTCGCCACATTGCGCCATTCCTTTGGTAAGGCCATAACTGGCAGTGCCCAGACCGCCCAGAATATGGGGAGGAAACTCCCATCCAAACATTAATGCCTTCATGCTTTATCAGGATTATAGGTATCTAACAAATTTAATACGCGCAATACTTCGCCCACATTCATCGCGGTTGAAATTGCACCACGCCCGGTAAACGGCGGATTCCCGTCGTACACTTCAGACAACGTACCCACACAGTGGTTCGACATCTCCTCTTCAAACCCGATCATCTTCCGCTCCAGGAAAGACAATCCGCTTCGCCCGAAAACCTTCAGATACGCCTCGACATACGCACCCATCAGCCACGGCCAAACCGTACCCTGATGATAAGCGTGGTTACGCTCGGCCTGGTTACCCACATAATAAGGGTTATAACCGCCCGACTTCGGACTCAACGAACGAATCCCCTTCGGCGTAAGCAACTCGCGTGTTACCACATCGAGCGCCGACTTACGCTGTGCCTTGCTAAGCGGCGTGTAATCGAGCGCCAGCGCACCCAGCATATTCGGGCGTACGCTCAGGTCGGCGTAGCCGCCCGTCACATAGTCATAAAGATAACCGTATTCATTTACGAAAGTTTCGCAGAAAGCAGGCCCCAAATCGTGCGCCACCTTTTCAAAGCGGTCGGCATCGGATGCGTTTACCGTATCTTTCAGCAAATCTGCCGTAAACAGCAGGGCGTTATACCACAAGGCGTTAAATTCCACCAGATATCCCGTACGCGGCGTAACCGGCTTTCCGTTTTCGGTAGCGTTCATCCACGATACGGCCTTATCTACGCCATGCGTATAAAGCAATCCGTTTTGGTGAGGGAAAAGATTCGGATGTTTTCCGTGAAGAATAAAGCCCACGATCTTCAGCAACAGCGAAGCGTATTTTTCACGGCAGCGCTCTTTCGAGGTGTATTTGGCATACTGCTGAATCGCCCAGGTCGCCCAAAGCAACACATCGGGCGCATCCACCTCTTTAATGATATCGTTTTCCTGCTGATGGTCCATGAACACCCGCAAAGCGTGTGCCGCCGAATCCATGATCAGCTCAAATTGTTTTTGTTCGCCGATTGCAAGGGTAGTTCCCGGCAATGCGATAAACGTATCGCGGGCACGTACATGAAACCAGGGATATCCGGCAAGCAGATACTGGTTGCGCCCCTTTTTATTATAAAACTGCTCGGCAGAGTTTTTCAGACAATTGTAAAAGCTCGAACGCGGCGTACGCGAATCGGCTTCTTTTTTAAACATCGCTTTGAGCGATTTGGTAGAAACAGCCGCTTCGCCCGCAGAGAAGATGATCTCCTCTCCTTTTTCAATGGTCATCTCAAAATAACCCGGCACGAAAAGGTCTTCCTTGTATTCGTACCCGCGCTCCTGCTCCTTGATATACTCGATACCCCGATACCAGTCGGGCACCGAAACGAACTGATTCGCCTTATTGGTCTGCATATAAAGCCCCGGATATCCTTCGTACAAACACGAGCGGATTCCGTTTTCAATCACTTCGTATGATTTGTTGATAGTATCGTTTTCGTGCGTCAGCTCATTGACATTACGGAATGCCAGGAACGGGCGCAAACGCAACGTGGTAGGCGAATGTGCCTCAAGCAGCGTATATTTGATCAGAATACGGTTTTCATGTGCAATAAATACCTTTTCTTTAGCCAGAACCACTCCCCCCACACGATAAATCATGCGTGGTGTATTTTCACAACTAAATTCGCGGATATACTTATGTCCTTTCGGAAAAAAGTTATCGCCGCCGTATTTATGAATTCCCAGATTAAACTCGGCGCCTCGCTGCACTACCGTTTCATCGAGCGAAGAGAGCAGTACATGATTATCATCATCCAATCCCGGCACCGGCATCACCAGCAGCCCGTGATATTTGCGGGTATTACACCCGATCACGCTTGTACAATGATATGCACCCGATTTATTGGTACGTAAAATTTCAAGGGGCAGCGATTGCTCGAGATTAATCAATAAGTTTTTATCGAACTTCAAATAGCTCATAAACAATATGATTTAAAAATGCGTTTTCAAGGCTGATTAGCATTTAAATTGTTAATTTATTTTCAAAAATATACAAATACCTTTTCTTTAGCAATGAAAGCTACGGATTTCTGACAAATAAATTTGCCATTTCAGCCAAAAAAAAGACCGTAAATCACTTACCCATCCGCCACCTCACCTCTTCTCGCCCGCTGCCGTCGCAAACTGCTACGGATAACTATCCCTTTCGACATTAGTGCTTGTAGATTTATATTGCTTTCATGGAGCTCTGATGTGTGCCTCATGAGGGACAGATGTGTGCGTCTTGAGGGGCGAATGTGTGCGTCTTGGGGCACACTTCTGTGCGTCTTGAAGCACTCAATCACCCCTGATTTAGATAGAATAAGTCTATCCAGAGGGCTACGATTATCTACCGGCGTCCGTTACAAAACGTATATGCAGAAAAGAAAATAGGCACAAGTAGAGAATGAATCTTTAATTTGCTTATATTTCTTGACAAAACAGACAAACATGACAACAGATATCACTCCGAAAAGATTAAAATATTCAGTAATCCCGACGTTGCTTTTTCTGCTTATCCTGTGGATGGTTGCGTTGCTGCAATGGGGGCTGGACACCGATTGGTACGAACAAGGCATCCTACCGCGCACGGCGGCAGGCATAAAGGGGATTTTCCTTTCGGTATTCATTCACAAAGATTTCAGACATCTGCTTGCCAATACGCCGGCTATCTTCATTCTTGGATGGTTCGTGTATTATTTCTACAAACAGATTGCCAACGAGGTGATGTTGCTGGTATGGGGAGGGAGTGGTTTGCTCACCTGGCTCATTGCGCGGCCGGCCTATCACATAGGCGCCTCAGGCATGATTTACGGGCTTGCCTTTTTCTTGTTTTTCAGCGGGATATTCCGGCGCAACACGCGCCTCTCGGCAATCGCCCTGATTACGGTATTTATTTATGGCAGCCTGCTCTGGAATATGTTTCCGATTGCCGAACTGGTTGATCCCGCCGTATCGTGGGAAGGACACCTGAGCGGTGCGCTGGCGGGACTTGCCACGGCCATCCTGTTACGTAAAAAAGGTCCTCAGCCTGATCCCGAACCGATTGACGATGAGGATGAAGCTGAGGACGAAACAGAAAATCAGGATTCGGCAATTACTCTCCCAGAGAAAGCACATGAAGAGACGACAGCAGAGAAGCCAGATTTGAAGTAAACAGTTTTACCGAGATAGCCAACAGAATGATTCCGAAGAATTTACGCAATATGTAAATTCCTCCGTTTCCGAGAATACGCTCCAGCAGATTGAGCTTCTTGATGACAATATACACAACAAGCAGATTCAGCAAAAGCGCAATCAGGATATTCATCAGATTATATTCGGCACGCAGTGAGAGCAACGTGGTAAAAGAGCCCGGCCCGGCGATAAACGGAAAGACCACGGGAATGATGGTGGTAGCTCCGGCTGGCCCATCGAACTTGAAAATCTCGATGCCCAGAATCATCTCGACCGACATAACAAAAAGAATCAGCGATCCGGCCACGGCAAACGAGGAGATATCCACTCCGAAAAGTTGCAACAACAGGTCGCCCAGAAATAAAAACGCGAGTAACGTGATCAATGAGTAACCCGCGGCTTTTTCTGCACTAATACGTCCACCCTTACGCTGCAGCTCCATTAAGATAGGAGTCAGTCCCGTAATATCAATCACTGCGAAAAGCACCATAAAGGCACTCATTGTTTCTTGAAAATTAAAGCTAAGAGACATAGTTTGAGGTATTTTTTGTATACGTTTCAAAGTTAATAAAAAATAATATAAATACAGTTACGAAAACTTTTTAGATAGTTTTACGTTTTTATTATAATCATGTTAATTTATATTTGCTTTAAAATCATAATATCATGCTTGATATGTACGAATTACTTATGCAATTACCCTTATTTCAGGGAATTAACCGCTCACGACTTGCAGAATTGATTGAAACCACCAAATTTCACTTTCTGAAATATCCGGCAGGTACTCAGATTGTATCACATAATGAGCCCTGCACCCATCTAAAATTCCTGATATCCGGTAAGATACGCACCGAGCTGGTGAACCAGAACGGCAAGATTAGAATCCTTGAAGAGTTTAACGCACCGAATGTGCTTGCACCTAATTTCTTATTCGGGGCCAACACGCATTATCCTTATGATATTTTTGCAGTGGAGGATACAGGAATTATGCAAATTGACAAACCCACTTTTATCTCATTAATGCAAAATGAAGAGATATTTTTAATCAATATGCTTAACCTGACATCGTATCGTTCGCAACGGTCGTTCGAGTCATTTTCGTACCTTACGGCAGGCGACATGAAGGAGAAACTGGCCAATTGGATCCTGAATTTCACCAATCGACAGGGAGAAAACATCCGCATCGTATGTAAGCAGAAAGATCTTTACACATTTTTCGGGGTACAGCGCACGGTGTTCATGCATGCTCTGAACGAGCTGAAGGAAAATGATATTATCGATTTCAATATGAGAGAAATAGCTATCCATGACCGGTATGCCCTACAGGAAATCGGGAATCCGCCTCTTGAGGTTAATTTTCATCATCCAAGTATAAAAGAATAACCACTTTATTATTATTTCACCCGTAAAACACAACTATTTAGAGTAAAGTTTTGTAGTTTTGCAAGAAATTTGCAAAATAGTTTACATAAATGAATCTATTGGAATTAAGCGAACAGGAGATCGTACGAAGAAACTCACTGGATGAGTTGCGAAATCTGGGCATCGACCCGTATCCTGCTGCTGAATATGTGGTGAACGGATATTCGAACGAGATAAAAGAAAACTTCAAAGACGAGGAAGAGACACCTCGTGAAGTTAGTGTGGCGGGACGCATCATGAGCCGTCGTATTATGGGAAAAGCTTCGTTTGTTGAGTTGCAAGACTCAGAAGGACGAATCCAGGTATATATTTCCCGCGACGACATCTGCCCCGACGAGGATAAAACCCTTTACAATACGGTATTTAAAAAGTTACTTGATATTGGTGATTTCATCGGTATCAAGGGCTACGTGTTCCGTACACAGATGGGCGAAATCTCAATTCATGCGAAAGAGATTACCATCTTGTCGAAATCAATCAAGCCACTTCCGATCGTAAAATATAAAGACGGTGTCGCATATGACGCTTTCGAAGATCCGGAAATGCGTTTCCGCCAGCGCTATGTTGACCTGGTGGTAAATGACGGTGTGAAAGACATCTTCATCAAACGTAACAAGGTATATACTTCAATGCGTGAATACTTCAACGCGGAAGGCTACATGGAGGTTGAAACTCCGGTATTGCAGTCGATTCCGGGAGGAGCTTCTGCCCGTCCGTTTATCACGCACCATAATGCGCTGGATATTCCGTTGTATCTGCGTATCGCAAACGAACTTTATTTGAAACGTCTGATCGTAGGTGGATTCGAAGGGGTGTACGAATTTTCAAAGAACTTCCGTAACGAAGGTATGGACCGTACGCACAATCCGGAATTTACTTGTATGGAAATCTATGTTTCGTACAAGGATTACAACTGGATGATGAACTTCACCGAAAACATGCTGGAAAAAATCTGTCTTGACGTAAACGGCACGACAGAAGTGAAGGTGGGCGACAACGAAATCAGCTTTAAAGCACCGTTTGCACGCAAAACCATGCGTCAGGCAATCCTTGACTTCACAGGCTTCGACATCGAAGGCAAAACGGAAGAGGAACTGCGTGCTGCTTGCCATTCAATGGGCATCGAAGCAGACGAAACAATGGGTAAAGGCAAGCTGATCGACGAAATTTTCGGCGAGAAATGTGAAGGAAACTACATCCAGCCTACATTCATCACAGACTACCCGATTGAAATGTCACCGCTTTGTAAACGTCACCGCGAAAATCCGGAACTTACCGAACGTTTCGAATTGATGGTCAATGGTAAAGAGTTGTGTAACGCATACTCTGAGCTGAACGACCCGATCGATCAGTTGGGCCGCTTCCAGGATCAGCTTCGCCTGAGCGAAAAAGGGGATGACGAAGCGATGTTTATCGATACAGACTTCGTGCGTGCACTTGAATACGGTATGCCTCCGACATCCGGTATGGGTATCGGTATGGACCGTTTGGTTATGTTGATGACCGGCCAGACAACAATCCAGGAAGTATTGTTCTTCCCGCAAATGCGCCCTGAAAAAACAGTTAAGAAAGATGCTCCGGCTAAATATATCGCTTGCGGTATCGCCGAAGAGTGGATTGCTGCGATTCAGAAAGCAGGTTACCTGACTGTTGAAGATTTGGCAGGTGCAGTTCCGAACAAACTACACCAGGAACTTTGCGGCTTGAATAAAAAATACAAGCTTGAACTGAACAACCCTACCCTTGAGGTAGTTAATGAGTGGGTGAGCAACGCGAAATAAAGCGTTGTTCAATATCCTTATCTATCCAATTAATTTATATACAGATGAAATTGCCGGGACGAATAGCGATTATCGGGGGTGGTAGCTGGGCAACAGCAATCGCCAAGATGGTTCTGACCAATACCGACAAGATTAACTGGTATATGCGCCGTAATGACCGGATTGAAGAATTCCGTCAGTTGGGCCATAATCCGGCTTATCTTTCGAGCGTGAAATTTGATATCAACCGTATCTTTTTCAGCTCCAACCTTAATGAGATCGTTAAGAAATCGGACACCCTCATCTTTGTCACACCCTCTCCTTACCTGAAACTTCACCTGAAGAAACTGAAAGTGAAGATTTCGGATAAGTTTATCGTAACATCGATCAAGGGAATTGTTCCGGACGAAAACATGATCATATCGGAATATCTGAAGAAATTCTACAATGTTCCGAATGAGAATCTCGCCGTATTGGGAGGCCCGTGCCATGCAGAAGAGGTAGCCTATGAACGGCTTTCTTACCTGACGGTGGGTTGTAACGATACAGAAAAAGCGACAGTATTTGCCGATTTTTTGAAAAGCCACTATGTAAATACCTGCACTTCGAAAGACGTGGCGGGCATTGAGTATGGCTCTGTCTTGAAAAACGTATATGCGATTGCCGCAGGAATCTGCAGTGGTCTTAAATATGGTGATAACTTCCAGGCTGTATTGGTATCGAATGCGATTCAGGAGCTTAACCGCTTTGTGAATGCAGCCGATCCGATGGAGCGCAACATTACCGATTCTGTTTATCTGGGCGACCTGTTGGTAACGGCGTATTCTAAATTCAGCCGCAACCACATGTTCGGAACCATGATCGGAAAAGGGTATTCCGTTAAATCGGCACAGATTGAAATGGAAATGATTGCCGAAGGATATTACGGCACCAAATGTATCAAAGAGATTAATCAGCAATACAATGTGTATATGCCGATTCTTGATGCGGTATACAATATTCTTTACAAGAAGATGTCTCCTTACGTAGAGATCAAACTTCTTACCGAAGCTTTACGATAAAACACAAAAGCAGAGAACCTTTCGTTTTCTGCTTTTGTTTGTTATTTATAGACTGCCCGATCTTCTTTTTATTCATTCCGGGACTTTCATATTCCGTTAAATCATATAATCAAAAAAACGCAAATGAAACCGCCATTACTCATTCAATTGAGATACCCGACTGACTGAAGGTATATAACGGCGCATTTGTACTTTAATGTTTAAAATAAAAATAGACAAATGAAACTTTCCATTGAAAAAGTATTTCCTTTCGTAAGCATGCACCAGATCCAGACGCTGGCTGAAGGCACGAAAGAATGTAATGCCCTACTTGAAAGCAAACAGGGACAGGGACATGACTTTTTAGGCTGGGTACATCTTCCATCTTCTATTACGACTGATCAGATCGCAGAGATCAATACTGCCGCAGCTAAGCTGAGAGCAAATTGCGAAGTGGTGGTGGTAATTGGTATCGGCGGAAGCTACTTGGGAGCAAAAGCTGTAATCGACGCATTGAGCAACAGCTTTGATCATTTGAAAACAAATCGCAAAAACCCGGTAATGCTATATGCCGGACAAAATATCGGTGAGGATTATCTTGCCGAACTGACTTCATTCCTAAAAGGCAAACAGTTCGGTTTGATCAACATCTCTAAATCGGGTACTACTACCGAACCGGCTATCGCTTTCCGTATCCTTAAAAAGATGTTGGAAGAACAGGTGGGTAAAGATGCTTCGAAAGAGCGTATCATCGCCGTTACCGATAAAGCAAAAGGTGCTTTGCGTACATTGGCCGATCAGGAAGGATACAAGACATTCGTTATTCCTGACGACGTGGGCGGACGCTTCTCTGTACTTACTCCGGTAGGTTTGCTTCCGATCGCCGTAGCCGGTTATGATATCACTGCGCTTATCAAAGGTGCTGCCGATATGGAAATCGCAACAGGTTTGAATGTGGCTTTCGACGAAAATCCTGCTGAAAAATATGCAGCTACCCGTAACGCGCTTTACCGCGACGGTAAAAAAATCGAAATCCTTGTAAACTACCATCCTAAACTTCACTATTTCGGTGAATGGTGGAAACAGCTTTACGGCGAAAGCGAAGGAAAAGAGCACAAAGGTATTTTCCCTGCTGCTGTTGACTTCTCTACAGACCTTCACTCAATGGGTCAGTGGATTCAGGAAGGTGAGCGTACGATTTTCGAAACTGTAATCACCGTTGAGCAGACAAACAAATCAATGACAATCCCTACCGATCCGGAAAACCTGGATGGTCTGAATTTCCTTGCCGGCAAACATGTAGACGAGGTAAACAAAATGGCCGAACTGGGTACGATGCTTGCTCATGTGGATGGCGGTGTGCCAAACATGAAAGTTTCGATCGAGAAAGTAGATGAATACAACCTTGGACAGATGATTTATTTCTTCGAACGTGCCTGCGGTATCAGCGGTTACCTTCTGAAAGTAAATCCGTTTGACCAACCGGGAGTAGAAGCTTACAAGAAAAATATGTTTGCATTGCTTGAAAAACCAGGCTTTGAAGCGGAAACTGAAGCGATTAAAGCACGCATCTAAGCAAACAAAATCATAGATAAAACTCCGTGACGCTTCCGTTCCGCCGAACGATTCGTTACGGAGTTTTATCTTTTTATATACCTACTCATTACTTATGCAATTCAAAGAGTGTATTCAAAAATACCTGCAACGCCATCAGTATGATGCATTAGCGGTAAAAACGGTGCTATTCGATATGGATGGCGTGTTATACGATTCGATGCCGGCTCATGCGATTTCATGGGAACGTACGGTAAGCGAACTGGGCATCCCGTGTCGTGTGGAGGAGTTTTACCAATATGAAGGGCAAACCGGACGTCAGACCATCTCTCAGTTGTTTGAACGCGGTTTCGGACGCCCCTCGACCGATGAAGAGAATAAAAAGGTATATGCCCGCAAAACCCACTATTTTACGCAACAAGGAGCGGCTCCGGTAATGGGGGGTGCCCGCGAAGTATTGGCTAAAACCCTGCAGGCAGGATTCGTACCGGTATTGGTGACCGGCTCGGGACAACCTTCGCTGCTCGATAAGCTGGAACATAACTTTCCGGGCATCTTCGTACGCGAACGAATGGTAACTGCTATGGATGTGGTGAAAGGGAAACCCGATCCGGAACCGTATCTGCGTGGTCTGGGCAAAACCGGCGCTGCGCCATTCGAAGCGATTGTTGTAGAAAACGCACCGTTGGGTGTACGGGCGGCAGTAGCAGCCGGCATCTTTACGATTGCCGTTAATACGGGTCCATTGTCTGAACAGCAATTGTATGACGAGGGAGCGGATATTGTGCTTTCGGGGATGGAAGAGTTGAATGAGCGTTTTGATGAACTCTTAACCGCTGTCCGAACAGTGCGTAATTAGATTTTACCTTATATTAGTGCTTAAAAACAAGATGAAACAGCAAATACGATTTACCTCCGATATCAATCAAGAAGTTGACCATATCCTTCAGCAAACCGATTTTGATAAATTATACATCTTAACCGACCGGCATACCGCCGATGCATGCTTACCGCTGCTCGGCAAAACCCTTGCCGCACATCCGTTTGAACTGATTACCCTGACACCCGGAGATGACTCGAAAGATCTGACAGCAATTGCCCGGGTATGGCAAACATTAAGCGAAACAGGCGCAAGCCGCCATTCGCTTCTGATCAATCTGGGTGGTGGTATGATTACCGATTTGGGAGGATTTGCCGCTGCTTCGTTCAAACGAGGCATCCGCTTCATCAATATCCCCACCTCCTTGTTGGGAGCGGTAGATGCGGCCGTAGGAGGAAAAACGGGAATCAACTTCAATGGCTTGAAGAATGAGATTGGCGCTTTTGCACCCGCGACGGCCGTATTGATATCGACTCAGTTTTTTAAAACACTCGATCATGAGAACATCCTGTCGGGGTATGCGGAAATGCTGAAACACGGTTTGTTGAGTTCGGAAGATTATTTCAATCGTTTATTGGCTTATAATCCGGATTCGCGCGATTTCGACACGCTGCTTCATCTGTTGGAAGAATCGGTGAATATCAAACGGGAAGTGGTGGAAACCGATCCGTTTGAAAAAGGGATCCGCAAGGCTCTTAATCTGGGACATACGGTGGGGCACGCTTTCGAAAGCTATGCGCTCAGCGAAAAAAAACCGGTTCTTCACGGATATGCCGTAGCGTGGGGGTTGGTTTGCGAACTGATTCTTTCGCATCGCCAATGCGGATTTCCACAAGAGTTGTTGCTACGCACAGCGGCCTTTGTGCGTGAAAACTACGGCCCGTTTGTAATTGGCTGCAAACAATACGACCGATTGAACGAATACATGACTCACGATAAGAAAAATGATGCGGGATTCATCAATTTTACCTTACTCAAAGGAATCGGTGATATTGCGATTAATCAGTCGGCCACACGTGAAAATATTGATGTAATGTTTGATATTTACCGGGATTTGATGCGGATATAAATCGGATAAAACCAATCCGCAGCCATTTTGTTTTAGTTAATAGACGATAGCAACCCGAGTATTAACAATAAATACACAAGCTTATGAAAACGTGGTTCAATTTTCTTTTCGTATTGGCTATTTTCAGTATGTCGGCCTGTACTCCTTCCGGAAAAAAAGATCAGAAGCCGATGAGTGGCACACAAGATTCAACAATAACGGAGGCTCAGAAAACAACTCCTGTTCCGGTACAGAAAGACACGGTCTACAATCCGAATACGATCGATCCGAACATTGTGGCATTGGTACAACTGACACTGAAAGATCTTTATAAAGACGATTTGGCGAAAGACTTGATTTCGGAAGAGAGCCGCCAATTCATTTTCTATCAGTATGACCTGAATGGAGATGGTAAGAAAGAGGTTTTTGTCGGACTGAGAGGATCTTATTTTTGTGGTTCCGGCGGATGCACGGTGCTGCTGCTTGACTATCAGGGAAACCTGATCGACCAATTCACGGTAGTAGATTATCCGATCGTAATCGATAATCAGAAAACAAATAACTGGGATAACCTTTTCATGATGAGTGGTGGCGAATTCCATCTGATGAAATTCAACGGACAAAAATATCCGCAGAATCCATCCGTCGAACCTGTAGTAAAAGTGGCTCCGGCAAGCACGTTGCCTCGTATTCTTGATTTTATTAATGAACCGTATAAGTGGTTCTCATTTTAACAAAACATATTTATTTCAATAATCCGCTATGATGAATGATCGGAAATTAATGCAATTAGTTTTACGGCTTCTATCCCTTAAGCCCATTCGCTGGCTGATGGGATTCCTTATTACAACAGGTATTACCGCTACTGTTTTGAATTCATATTCAGAAATGAGTAAATACCAGAATCTTTTTTATGTTATTGCCTTTTTTTCGGCATTCATCTTTACGATTGAGTATGTCCTCCGAATTTATTCGGCTCCCGTACTCTATAACAGCAAAAAAAAATGGCATGGCCGGATAAAATACCTGAGCTCGTTTATGGGAGTCATTGATTTTATTTCGATCCTGCCATTTACGGTACCTTATTTCTTTAAAGGGGACGATTTTGTGGGTAGCGCTATCGAATTTGGCCGAATCATGATTGTATTTAAGCTATTCAGATACTCCCAGTCTTACCATACGATACAGGTGGTACTTTCATCCATACGATACGAGCTGATGACGTCGTTGTCGTTTGTGGCAATTATTGTGAGCATCTGCGCGGTTTTTATGTACTACCTCGAAAGTGCGGCCCAACCGGATAAATTCAGTTCTATCGGCGAAGGATTTTGGTGGGCGGTAATTACGTTTACATCCATCGGATACGGAGATGTGTATCCGGTTACTTCGTTAGGGAAGATTTTTGCGGGATCAATGGCGATTATCGGACTTATTGTATTTGCATTGCCGACAGCATTGGTAAGCGGGGCATATATCAACTACCTGCAACAACCCGAAAACAAACGCAAAAAAGAAAAAGAAGAGATATCGGGTACGGAAGAATGATTCATTTACCACACCGGCCCAGGGTCGTTACATTCATCTCCCGATTCAAGCTCAAGAGTAACATGGTTAATGCCGTGATGTTCAAGGATCGATTTGAGATTCGATTTCACCTGCTCCCACTCGGCAGGCTCCTTTAATACGACATGAGCTGTAAATGCGGTTTGCGTGGTACTCAAAGCCCATACATGGATATGATGAATATCCGCTACATAGGGAGCTTCTGCAAGGAGCTCCTTTTTCAATTCTTCAAGATGGATACCGGGAGGTACACCGTCGAGCGACAGACGAATACTTTGTGATAAAAGTTGCCAGGTTGAAATGAGAATTACGACAGCGATAATAATCCCGATGATCGGATCGACGATATACCAGCCGGTAAAACGGATAATCAAACCGGATACCACAACTCCCAACGACACCAATGCATCGGCGGCCAAATGCAGGTAGGCTCCCTTAATATTGAGGTCTTCTTTGCGTCCCTTCATAAAAAGCCATGCCGTAAAACCATTGACCAGCACTCCGATTGCCGCAACGATAGCAATGGTGTCGCCGTTTACAGGTTCGGGGTTTGCAATCTTACGGATACTTTCAATCAGAATCACACCTACCGTCACCAACAGAATACAGGCATTGATAAGCGATACCAATACCGTGCTTTTGCGATAACCATAAGTATAGCGCGCAGTCGGTTTTACACGCAGCAGCTTAAAGGCGAACAAGGCAAGCAACAAACTGAATACGTCACCCAGATTATGCCCTGCATCCGAAAGCAATGCCAGCGACTGATTAATAAGCCCCACCACCAGTTCAATCAACAGGAAGATACTATTGAGAGCGATACTCCAGATAAAAGCTTTATTTACATGATCGATCGTAACCTCATGCGTATGATGATGGTGGTGATGTGCTTCTGCCATAATAAATGATATACTTTATTTAAAATAATTGTAAGTTGCCTATCGGATATATAAGATATTGGCAACCGGTTGTTCGCCACTGTGATCGAAAACCTCATTTCCGCTTGGCATGTTTATAACTCCCACTGCGTCTTTGTGATTAACCCACATGGTGGTAAAAGCTCCTCCACACAAGTTGAGCGCTTGTTTGCATCCCAGCATCTTCATCAGGTAGGCTAATTCGGGAATGCTCATCCCAACCGCATGCGTTGGGAAATAACCATCGGCAGTTACCAATAAGACAGAACCGTCTTTAGTTATTCCGATAGCACTGCGCGGGTGACGCTCCTGTATAAACACCGAATCGGATTGGGAAAACGCACACATCTCGCCATCCTTTATCAATAATGGACCGGCAACCATTACGACGCTGTTCTGTTCAGCCCAGCTATTCTCTATCTGACGGCCCCATGGAATAAGGTTTATATTTCCTTTCTTATCTATACGCAAAGCTCCGGTTGCACGTCCGTTCAACTGCCCGAAAGAGGTTGTATCGATCACATCGGGACCGATTTTCATAAAGCAGAGCGATTTTCCGTTGCTCTTATCAAACCGCGATCCATTAATGGCCGCAATAGCATGTACACTCCGGGCACTCTCACTAAGTGTTCTGGGAGGTTCATTTACCAGTAAATTCAGACGGGATTGGCGTTTACCGGCCGGTGCTACCTCAATAATATGAATATTCTGAGGCATGCCATAGAGGAATTTAAAAGGCGCATGTTTATGAACCACTCCGGGCCGGATCTTCTTCGGCGACCAATTTGCTTTCACAATCTGTACAGAATCTTTCGGAGTCATCGCAGAGCTGCACCAACCGATGGTAACCAGCATCAATAAAAGGATTAACTTTCTCATGGCTTTCGAATTTTGAGGGTGGATTCTCTATTCGAAATATACTGATTTATCAGGGATTTAGCAAGCAAAAAAAAGGTAATATAAAAAAATCCCGCACCCGGAATAGTTAATCCGGATACGGGAAATAAATAAGATGCCTACGCTTTATTCAAGGATGGTTACCCAACCGAAAGTATCAGGCTCGTCGCCATACTGAATAGCACGTAATTTTTTATATAAAGTTTCGCAAACCGGTCCCGGTTTACCATCTTCAGCATATTCATATGTAATATTTTCGTCAAGATCGTCAACACGCGCTATCGGACTGATTACGGCAGCCGTACCACACATTCCCGCCTCTTCAAAAGTAGCAAGTTCTTCAACTCCCACCGGACGTTGCTCTACCGTCATACCCATGCTTTCGGCAAGTGCCATCAGACTCTTGTTGGTGATAGATGGAAGAATCGATTCGGATTGAGGAGTTATATAGCGGTTCTCCTTGATCCCAAAGAAATTGGCCGGACCACATTCGTCCACATATTTCTTTTCGCGTGCGTCCAGATAAAGTACCGCAGAGTATCCTTTTGAATGAGCTTCTTCGCCCGCAACAAGGCTGGCCGCATAATTTCCACCCACTTTGTAACGCCCCGTACCAAATGGAGCCGCACGATCATAATGGCGCAGAATACATACCGGAGTGGTTTTGAATCCTTCTTTAAAGTAAGGTCCTACCGGCATGACAAACACAATAAACTGATACTCATTGGCCGGTTTCACCCCGATCTGAGCGCCTGTCCCGAACAAAACCGGACGAATATAAAGCGAAGCGCCCGATTCGTACGGAGGTACCAAGTGTTCATTCAGTTTCACGACTTTACGGATCGCTTCTTCAAATTTATCAAGTGGCAGTTCTGCCATCATAATTCCCTTCGAAGTACTGATCAGACGTTTTCCGTTCTCATCCATCCGGAAAATACGGATTTTACCATCCTTCCCGCGAAAAGCCTTCATTCCTTCGAATCCGGCCTGTCCGTAATGAAGCACTGTTGCAGCCATGTGCATACTTACCATTTCAGAGTCGCTGACTTCCAGCTCCCCCCATTTTCCATCTTTATAGGTACAACGCACATTATAATCTGCTTTCATGTACCCAAACGATAAAGAAGACCAATCTATTTCATTCATCGTTGTTGTGATTTTATTTGTGAATAAACCTTTATCTCTTTCACAAAGTTAATCTTTTTAAGATAGTAAAAACAAAACCTGCAAAATGTTTTAATATGGCAAACCGTTAGCTACAACCGTTTTTATTGCTATTTTTGTCAGCATCACATGCTTTATACGATACGACAGACATGACAGTAGCGCAAATCCTCACCCAAAATAAACAAACCGCATTTTCTTTCGAAGTGCTTCCTCCATTAAAAGGGAACAATATTGACAAGGTTTTTACCACTATCGACCGGCTGAAAGAATTTAATCCGGCTTATATCAATATTACCACCCATCGTACCGATATCGTATATAAAGAAACCGAACCCGGTATTTATCGCCAGTTTACCGAGCGTAAGCGCCCCGGAACGGTAGCGATTGCCGCGGCCATTAAACATAAATACGGTATCCCGACTGTTCCGCATATTATTTGCAGCGGATTCTCGCAGGCGGAGATTGAGTATGAATTGATAGACCTTGCGTTTCTTGGAATCAGCGATTTGTTAGTGCTGAGGGGAGACAAGGCAAAGCATGACGCCCGATTCATCCCGACAACCGGCGGACACCGCTATGCGATTGAATTACAACAGCAGATCAACCAATTCAACGAAGGAATTTTTCTGGACGGCAGCTCAATCGAAATACCCGCTCCTTTCTCGTATGGTACTGCCGGATATCCGGAGAAACACGACGAAGCGATGAACCCGGAGTCTGATCTACAGGCTTTGAAAGCGAAAATTGATGCAGGAGCCGCCTATATCGTAACTCAGATGTTTTTCGACAATCAGAAATATTTTGATTTTGTATCCCGTTGCCGTGCTATCGGAATCGATGTTCCGATCGTACCGGGATTGAAACCGCTTACTTCGCTCAACCATTTGAGTATGTTGCCCCGCACTTTCCATATTGATTTTCCGGAAGAGCTGGCTACCGAACTGCGAAAATGCGCTACCAACGAAGATACGCGCCAATTGGGCATCGAATGGTGCGCCCATCAGGCTACCGAGCTTAAAAAAGCACAGGTGCCGAGTATCCACTTCTATTCGATGAACGCCGTGCAGAGCGTAGAAGAAGTGGCTAAACGTGTTTATTAATTGCTAAAAAAATAGTTACATGCACAAAAAAATTATCGGAATGGTTGTTCTGATCGGCTCGCTGTTTGCGGAAAGCTGCTCGGGACCACGCCAACCGGAAACAGTCGAATCGATTGCAGAAGACACTCTTTCGGGGGCTTATCTGCTTGACATACCGACGGACTCGCTCGGTTTTGAAGATTTTCGGATTCGCCAGGGGGAAAACCTTGGGGGGATATTAAGCAGATTCGATATTACGCCTGCCCGCATCGACTCGCTTCGCCTCAAAGCAGAAGGGGTATTCGATGTGACAAAAATGAAAGCCGGGGCGAAATATACCATGCTCACAAACCTCTCGGAAGGTTTTGCCGAATACATGATTTATGAAAAATCGCGACGTGACCACATCATTTTCGACCTGCGCGACTCTATGCGGGTGTATGAGTATAACAAGGAGGTTACCATTCAGCCGGCTGCGGCAAGCGGTGTGATTACCTCTTCGTTATGGAATGCCATCCGCGACGGAAATAATGATTTGGCATTATCTGATAAGATGGCTGAAATTTATGCCTGGCAAATCGATTTCTTCGGCATCGGCAAGGGTGACAATTTCAAGGTCTTGTACGATCAGGCATATATCGACGATACGACCAAACTTGAGATTCAGGATATTCGCGGAGCCGTATTCAATCATCTGGGAAAAGAATATTATGCCATTCCTTTTCAACAAGACAGTATCGTTGAGTTTTTTGACGAAAACGGACAGAGCCTGCGCAAGGCTTTTCTGAAAGCTCCGTTAAAATTCTCACGAATCAGCTCCACTTTCTCGAACGCACGCCGGCATCCGATTCTGAAAATCGTACGTCCGCACCATGGCGTTGATTACGCTGCTCCTGTAGGAACACCTGTACGTTCTATCGGAGACGGAACGGTAGTCAAAAAAGCCTTCCAGGCAGGAGGGGCCGGATATTATCTGAAGATTCGCCACAATTCAAGTTATGAAACCACTTATATGCACCTTTCTAAATTCGCTCAGGGATTGAAAGAAGGGAAACGAGTGGCACAAGGTGAAATCATCGGATATGTAGGAAGTACGGGAGGCTCTACAGGCCCGCATCTGGACTTCCGGGTACATTTCCAGGGAAAACCGATCAATCCGTTAAAAATGGAGTCGCCTCCGTCGCTTCCGGTAAGAGCCGAACTGACAGACAGCTTCAACATCGTGAAGACAAGAATTATCAACGAGTTAAAACAAATGCCCATACAGGGCGAACCTAAAAAGATAGCACATGCTTTTTAAGGACATTATTGGTCAGGATGAAATTAAGGAACGGTTGATTCGCTCGGTTCGGAGTGGTCATATCGCGCATGCCCAACTGTTTGCCGGCCCTGCAGGGGTGGGCAAATTCCAGCTTGCTCTGGCTTACGCCCGATATATACAGTGTACGAACCGATATGAAACAGACGCTTGCGGGGTATGCCCGTCGTGTGTAAAATACAACAAGCTGATTCATCCCGATCTTCATTTCGTATTTCCGATTATCAAGAAGAAAGACTCGCCTGTATCGGACAAATACATCAAAGAGTGGCGACAGTTCGTAACCGGACATCCCTATTTTTCATTACGCGACTGGCTTCAGGAAATCGGTACAGAAAATCAACAGGGTGGGATTTTCGTAAATGAAGGGGATGAGATTATCCGTAAGCTCACCGTCAAACCGTATGAGTCGGATTATCGCATCATGCTGATTTGGCTGCCCGAAAAGATGAACGAGCAGACATCCAACAAGGTATTGAAAATACTGGAGGAGCCTTATGAAAAGACTGTGTTCCTGCTGATCAGCAACGAACCCGAAATGCTGTTGGCTACCATCTTATCGCGCACACAATGTATTCACGTGCGGCCGGTACCCGAACCGGTTCTTGCGGATGCACTACAAAAACGATTCGGGGTCAACCCGACCGATAGCGCACGGATCGCCCATCTGTCGAACGGGAATGTATATCGGGCTCTCGAAAGCCTTTCTGTCTCGGAAGAACGCGAATACCTGCTCGAACTGTTTAAACAGATGATGCGCCTGGCATACGGACGAAAACTAAAAGAGATGAAGAAATGGAGTGAAGAGGTAGCGGCGCTCGGACGTGAACGGCAGAAAAATTTTCTGCAATACGCCCAGCAGATGATCCGCGAAAACTTCATCTACAATTTCCATCAGCCACAACTAAGCTATATGACAGCGCCCGAAGAAGCTTTTTCAAGCCGCTTCTCTCCTTTTGTAAACGAGCGCAATACGCCCGCTATCATGGAGACGCTCGAACTGGCCGAACTGCATATCGGACAAAATGCCAATCCGAAAATGGTATTCTTCGACCTGGCATTAAAATTCATTATGTTATTGAAAACGAATTGATTTTTATGTTTCAAAGATTTGTATTATCTTTGTACACAAATGAAGCACTATGACGCTTCGCCGAGTACCGGGGCTGACCGGTTTTGACAGCGGGTAGAAGTGGTGTGTAAGCATGCAGAGAG
>JAVVPN010000017.1:23259-44014 GCA_036655755.1 Bacteroidales bacterium
TGGTGGCAAAATTTTAATTGGCGAAAATAACTACGCTCTTGCTGCTTAATCGAAGTATAGTAGATATAGCTTAATCGCGGCCACAGGTGGCTGCGACAGGACACCGCCCGGATGCTGTTGTTCCGAAGCGTTCCGATCAGGTGGTGCAGTAATATCGGAAATAGTTTTTACCGGCTTCGCGGTAAGAATGAAATTTTAGAAGCTAAGGTTCTCGTTGGTGGCTTCGGTCTTGTGAGAACACGAAAATCCAGGCGAAGATAAGCATGTAGAAAGCGCATTAATTCCCTGTTTGGACGAGAGTTCGAATCTCTCCACCTCCACTTTTATTCCCACATTTATTTCCTAAACAGAAATAAATGTGGGAATATTTTTTATACCGGCCCATATGGCATAGAAATCGATATATATGGCTTTCCCTCCTCATCAACCAAATGCTGATAAGTACCACGTTGCTTTTGGATAGAGCAACGGTTTATTTCATTTCGGGTAAAAAGATGAAGCTCGTCTGTCGTATCTTCGAGTGTCGATCCATACACACAAAGCTCTATCTGCCTGTTATCAGGATTATTACATAAAGAATCACGTAGCCGGATAAATTGAGTCTCCGAAAAGGAGCGGTCATGACAATCAAAAAGCGAGGTAATTACCTCCTGAAAATGGGTGCGGTCGCCCCCTATCACCATATCACCACATGGCGAAAGTGATTCCGAAAAATCCGATTTTACAGGAATCTGCGCTACAGTTTCCGAAAGCAGATCCATCAAATTAAAATGCTCTTCTTCGAAAGGAATCTTTCCGACTTCATGCCGGGATAATTCAAGAATATTGTTAATCAACGCGGTAAGTTGCATCGAATTATCTTCTATAATTTGCTGATACTCTGATTTCGCCTCATTCGTCTGATCTTTGGCCGAAACCAGTTCAGAAAAACCAACAATTGAAGTGAGATAAGAACGAATATCATGACAGATATTACGCATAAACAGGTTTTTATCTTCGTTGGCCTGCTCTATCTTACAGCGTGCCTCCCGAATAATGCGAGCTGATTCCTTCAGTTTATTCTCTAACGATACATACTTATAGATATAATAGCCGATTATGGCTATAAGTAAAAGAATTGCCGTAAGGAATACGATTTTTGTCTTTTTTTCATATTGCTTCTGCTCATACAGCTCCTTCTCTAAATTATAGTTGTCCAGGATCCGGTTGACCTGTTTCTCCGAAAAATCCTGACGAATCGAATCGACCGCAGCAAACACATAATCGTATAAAGGGGCAGCCAGTTCAGACGAATCAGATAAAGCCAGCAAACGGGCCCGCTCATATAATAATTGAATATATCCCTCCGGATGTATTCCTTCAATCACATTCATCGCCAGTTTATTGGCAGATAGGGCTGCCTGATTATCCTTTCGGGCCGCATAATAATTAGATGTTAACTGATGATAATAATACTGGTAAAGATAATACCTCTCGGGTGAGTAATATTCACCTGCCCGCTCCCATGAGACAGTCGCCGCTTCAAGATTATCTGTCTGCAAATAATAATAACTATACATTGTGTATAAATAGAAATAATAATCATCGAAGATCCGGATTCGTTCGGGCACCAAAGCTATTATTTGTTCCAGTAATACAGAAAGTTGATTAAGCGAATTAAATAATTTAGGGTAATCTTTTTGCTGACTATAAGCCGCCATAAGGCGCAACAAAATATTTAATTTCGTTTCATTTTCGTTGCTATTTGGCAGCAACAAACTCTCTTCCAACAGTGTAATCGCTTCGTTCATTCTGTCGAGAGACTGATAGGCGGCAGTGACTGCTATATTGGCTGCAATCACTCCATCATTGTTATTGAGCGACAATGCTTCTTCTTTAATTTTCAAACCTTCGTCAATCGCCATTTCGAAATGCTCTCTCAGATAATACGATTCAATCAGAAAACGGGTGGCATTGAAATAGTAATAAAAGTCCTGCTCCTGATAAGCTATCTCCTTAATTTTATTGACTAACAGCGGTATCGAATCAAATTCATTGCGATTAAACTTTCCCACCAACCGAAAATAATAGGCTGTATAAATTTTTTGGACATCATTCTGTAAAGAGGCTTCATGTAATAACAAATCTGTATAAAAAAAGAAGTCATCCGTAGTTTGTTTCAAACGGGCTATCTCCCTGATTTTATTCAACCGGGTGCTATCCGGAGGAAATGACATGATTGTGTTTATCAAACTATCCTTCTCCGAAAATCCGCCGGCAGGATAGAGTTGACAAAAGGTTACACAAAAAAACAAAACAGCAAATATGAATCTTTTCATGTTGTTCGAGCGTAAAATATCGACACTAATTAATCAATCGTAAGTGCCGCCTTATGAGTTACGGGATGAGAAAAAACGAATCGGGCCCCTTGGGTATAAGTTTTATCTAGCCATATTTTGCCTCCCAATTGTTCGATAATCAGATAGCAGATAGAAAGCCCCAACCCAAAGCCGGCTGTTTTCTCCTGGAGTTTTCCATACCGACGAAATAACAGAGACTGCTTTTCGGATGGAATCCCACAACCGGTATCGGTTACCGAAAATTCAACCATTTGCTCTTCCGTCTTATGCACCTCCAAACAGATGCTTCCTTCCGATGTAAACTTTACTGCGTTCGTAAGCAGATTAATCAAAACCTGCTGCAATCGGTTCGGATCAGTTTCTATTGAAAAATATGAAACATCCGACCGGAACAATAATTCTATGTCCGTTTTATTAGCCGATCTTACCGTTTCCATTACCTGATTACATAGCAAAATCACATCACACGAATCAAATTTAAAATCAATTTCTCCTAGATTCAGATGAGACAAATCGATCACGTCATTGATCAACTTGAGCAATAACGCAGAGTTGAGGGCAATAATCTTATTCGCCTGTTCAATATCATCATCGTCATATTCTCCCGGGGTTGCGCAAAGCAAGGAAGAGAAACCTACAATCGAATTGAGGGGAGTACGTATTTCATGGCTCATATTCGAAAGAAAGGCATTCTTACTTTGAATCGAATATCTGGCTTTTTCTATCATTGCGAGTTGCTCTTCTTTTCTTCGTATCAATTTATGGGTCTTATTATAGATACATATAAACGCAACAAACACAAAAAGCAGAATCAAAGAAATTAGTACAATCAGGAAAGTAAGATAATTGGTACGGGCAATCGTATGCTCTAAAGCCGCACGGTTTACCTGATATAAGCCACGTATGCCATTTATCTCATGGCGATAATGCAGCGAATTCAGCGAATCTTTTCTATCCCATAGTTGCTGGAAGTCGGCAATAGCCTTTTCCCGTATATTCAGGGCCAGATATTGTGTTGCCCGTAATTTCAAAAGATGGTTCTGATCAATAAAATCCAGCTCGGCAAATACGCCATTCATGCTATCGGTCAGACATTCCAAAGCCAGGATATTCTTTCCGGCATATCGCCATAACTGAGACTTGGCTGTAAAATAAAGAAAATAATCTAATGCTTCCGATAAATCAACTTTCTCCTGCGCCCGCAAAAGAGTGGTGGCTTTATCATGCTCATTTATTTGCAGATAATGATGAATCTGGTAAAACGTATTGCGCTTTTCCAGATCAGGAGAGAAGGGTATTTTATTTTTTCTGATTTCTGTCAGGCAAGTATCCATCCGGGCCTTATCTCCTCCCAACAAATACAAATGAAGCAACTTTTGAAAAAGAATCGCATGAATGGGATGTGATTCGGATAGCTGGGTGAATAATCCGAGAGATTCTTCATATGTCTTTATCGCCTCCTGGAGCATTCCTTTTTTTTGGTACAAATCCCCCACCGCATAACACGCATAAGCCATTCCTGATTTATTATCCTGTATCCGGGCTTCTTCTTGCAGCTCTTCTATAAAGGAAGTTGCCTGCTCAAACTCATTATTCTGAATCAATGTTGTTATCCGGGCACATTGGTCTTCAAAAAAACTATTTTTAGTTCCGGAAGCTAAATGGAAAGGACTTCCTAAAAGAACAACCAACGATAAAACAAACATACGAACCATGAACCTTGAAGCTTTATAATCCGGAGACGGATAAATGAAAAGAGAGGTTTTTTATATTATTGGCTAAATTACTAATAATTAAACAACCAGTAACAGAAATACACATACAAAAAATCTCCAATTGACTAATTATATCAACCGGAGATTCAATTATTTATTTATCAGATTACCCTACCAGCTCGATAACGATATCTTCATCCTCCTCAATAAATTTAATTTTACCTTCACGGGCTAACCAACCTAATGCCATATAAAGCTCTTTTTCTTTTAGTTTAGTAGCTTTTTTCAGTCCTTTAAAAGTCTGATCATTGGTTTCATTTAATGCTGCCCATATTAACCCGGCATTTGTTCCAATACATTCCTGATTCATCGTTTTTCAAATTTAAATTAGACAATATCCTGTATTATAAATTATTTCAAATTTAAAAACTTTTATAATAAACAAAGAGATTTGATTGTTAAAATCACAATACAAAATCATATTGCCAGCATTTATTACTTTTTACCGACAATACTCAATCCCTGTTTTTGTAATTTATTTTTAATTCGAATCAAAGATAAGATACCCCTTACAATAGATTAAACGGAGCATTCGTCAAAATATCTTCGATTTTATCCACGGTACCTTTTACTAAATCCGCAGACTTGTTTTCCATGTTATCAAGCGTTATTTCTACCGCATTATCATCCGGCATAACGTCAAAATTCTCCATCAGTGCATGCCGTTCAGGAGCATCCGGAGATGGAATCAATGTTACAATGGCATCGTTTGCCGGATAATTCGATTTAAAATGCTCAAACTCGGTAAATAATTCAACCGATAATTTTTCACTGTTAACCAATACGCTTCGTTGCGTAATGCGGTTTGTAAATACACACCAAAACCGGGCATCCGCCTTATCGGGAACCTGATTCTTAACCAAATCAAAATCAGAGCTATTCAGCAGTTTCTGTGCATATTGGTGGATGACCTGCACCTTCAGCGCACAATCAGCCCCTCCTATCAACAAGTAATTCATATAGATGCTTCCATAAATTAAACTTCAATGACAACAATCAATAGCAGTATGTAGTTTAACAACACCCTGTTTTTTGAGAAAAAACAGAAACTTATTACAAAAAGAAAGAAAACAAGCTATAAACCAAAAGGTTATAACACAAAAAAGTCCGTCTGAAAAAGGTTAAATACTTGTACATACAAATAACCTTTTTCGGACGGACACTAACAAAAGAAATACTCTTTATTTCAGAATAAAAAACAGAAATATAAGCGGAATCGCTACGCCAATCAACAGCTCGATACCACCTCTTCCCCATATCCCTTTCGGACCTTTTACCATTACCAATCCCGTAAGAGTGATAATAATCAGAGAAAGGGCGAAAATATCAGAGAACCATGTCCACCAACGGGTTGGATTATAATGCAAACGATTAAGCGCACTCAGAAAATGTCTTTTCTGCAAATGTTCGAAATGAGCCTCTCCGTTTTGCATATTTACCACCAGCGACGAACCTCCCTTTATAAACACTTTCATTTGTTCCGGTTGCGGATAATAATGTTTGGTATAATTCTGCTGCTGGTCAATCTGTTTCAACAAGTCGATTACAAAAGCTTTGTCTACCTGATCAGCCTGAGGGAAACTGCCTTTCAGTTGCAAATCCGTACGTGTAATCTTATAGTCTGAATTAAAATCACTCTTATGATTAAGGCAAAACCCCGAAATAGCATAGACTAGAATAATGCCCGAAAATAAAAAAGAAAGGTCGCGGTGAATACCGCGACTCCATTTTCTTATTTTAATCATCAGAGGATTCGATTTTTCGTTCCGCTGATTATTTAACTTCATACTGACCGGCATTTAAATGATAAAAGCTCAGGTAATTCTTACCCTCTTCCGCCTGACGTTTTGCAATGCGTTCGCGGAAAGAAGCGATCCGTTTTTCAGGAGTATTGGCTTCGAGCGCTTCTCCACGGTTTTTCTTTTCAGTAGCACAACCGGCTTCCGTGTCTTCTCCGTGTTTTTCGGCAGCTTCCGCCTTTAGGCGCTCTTCCCATGCTACAAGATACGCTTCATCGATACGATCCTCTTCCAGTACACCTGTTACTGCAACAAGATTATTTACTGCATCCGGATTAAACTTACCGATCTCTTCGTTAGCCTCACAACGCAATGTAATGTTGTCATTGCTACCCATCAGGAATATTTTCTTTCCTCCATGCTGGCAAACGTGTGTACAAACACCTTCAACCGTAACGGTTTTACCTGCTAGTGAATCGGCTTTTATCAATACATCATCTATTGAAAAAGCAACAGGAATAGCTGCTGTTGTTTCGGCAGCCGGTTTAGATGAATTCGAGCTACAAGAAAAAGTAGTAAGGGCTACCAAAATGGTGACCACCGTAAAAAACAAAGACTTAATAGTATTCATATTACTTATTATTTAATTATAGTTTCCGAAATAACAAAAGTGTTTACAAAAAGCTCTTGTGAATACCACAAAGATAATAAATTCACAATAATTTGTTTTTTTGTTTGTGCAAACTTGAAATAATTAAAAATATATTCAATAAAGTATCGTTTCAACCAACTGTGCCGCACCATATTTCTTTAGAAGATCAATCATATACTCTCCTGCCGCTTCCAATCCGTTTTCTCCACTGTATCCGTTTATCAGAATGAGCACCCGGGTTGTATCAAGTGATATTTTAGTACGCTCTTCATCACTGGTAGGCGTACCTATTCCACCCGTTTCATCCCGATAAACCGGAAGCCCCTCTATATTCAATGGACCACGTCCAATGCCGTGAAAAATTTCTCCGGCTTCTCCTACCCCAAGGATAAGCGTATCACCCTCTATTTTATCGGCATCAAAACCACCGATCGAATAGCCGGTATGAATGGACACAAGGTTGATCAAGTCTACCAGGGTATTGATCCGATAAAGCGATTTCTCTTTCACGATACGCCGACACAATGCTTCGGCAGAGGGGCGGTAACGATTCGGATCTTTTCCTAAAGCTTTATAAACTTTTCGGTTAGCGGCAATCGGCAGGCGTTTATTAATCGCCTCTATCTGATAGCGGGCATTAAAGGCTTTCATCTCGGCATCCAGTTCTTCCCATAAACCGGTATCCGATTCACTATTACACACCCGACAGCTAATTGCCAATCCTTTAAATTCAGGAGAAACTTCACGAATGCGATCTGATATTTTTATATTTTTCATATACAAACAAACGATATTATTATATTTTTGTAATAGATTTTTAAATAATTAAAATAATTTGTCATGATTACAGGACCTTTTAAAGTTTCCCGTGCCTTCTCCGAAGGGTGGAAACTCACCAAACAGCATTGGCTGGTAATGATTGGATTATTGCTTGGCTTTGCTATCCTTAGCTTGCTATTAAGTCTTTTCCAGGGAAGCACCCCAGACACCGCACGTTTTTGGATTTTTCAAATAGTAATATTGGCAGTAAGCATCATCTTCCAGGCCGGCTATTACAAAATGTATCTCGTGGCAAGTGACGGTGAGGAGCCAGAGTTCAATCTGTTCGGCAAATGTATCAAAAAAGCGTTTCCGTTTTTCATTGTATCCCTCCTCTTTGGCTTAGGCGTCGTCATAGGCCTTGGTCTTTTAATTGTCCCGGGTATCTGGTTTATGGTACGGTTTGCGTTTGCACCAATCATATTTATCGACAAAGAAGAGTGCGGCATTATGGAAGCATTTAAAAGAAGCTATGCCCTAACAGAGGGGCACTTTTGGCCATTGTTCGGAATGGGAATTCTGGCTTGTTTAATCTATGTTGCCGGACTGATCGTTCTGATTGTCGGCGTATTCTTGGCGGTAGTATGGATTTACTTCGCCTTCACGGTAACTTACCGAATGCTCGAAAACCCGTCGGAAAACGAAACTGTCGTTATCGAATCAGAGACCACAGTATAATATAATAACCAACAACAGACAATTACCTGTACTCTATAAAAATAAGAGCTGCGATACCGTTGATTTTTCAATGGCATCGCAGCTCTTTCCTTTTCCGATTTACTCGGCGCTATTGTCCATCAGCAGTTTCCGGAAACTACGATAATCCGACGAAAGCTGTTCAGTATGTTTTACACCCGTCATAAAATGGCGCAATGTAGCAGGTACTACCACCCCTTCGCCGATAATAGGTTCTACCGTATCCTTAAATTTAGCCGGATGAGCCGTCTCAAGGAAAATACCTTTTTCACCCGGTTGCAATAAATCTTCGAGCGCCTGATATGCGCATGCTCCATGTGGATCAAGCAGATAGTTTTCCTGATCGAATATCCGGGCTACCGTATGCGCTATCTGCTCATCCGTATAGCTGACACCGGTAATATCTTTACAAATAGCCTCATGCGAATGCTCATACAAATCCAAAATCCGCGCAAAATTACTCGGATCGCCCACATCCATGGCATTCGCGATGGTTTGGATGGACGGACGAGGCGAATAGACGCCCGTTGTCAGATATTGCAGGAAGATGTCATTCCGGTTGTTCGCCGCAATAAACCGTTTTACCGGTAGCCCCATACGTTTGGCAAACAACCCGGCCGTTAGATTACCGAAATTGCCACTTGGCACACAAATCACCGGATCATCCGTATTTCCCGCGCGTTTGTATTGAGCATATGCGTGGAAATAATAGAATGCCTGCGGTAAAAAGCGGGCTACATTTATTGAATTTGCCGAAGTAAGAAACATCCGTTCGTTAAGTTCCTCATCCATAAAAGCCTCTTTCACGAGTCGCTGGCAATCGTCAAACGTGCCGTTTATTTCAAGCGCCGTAATATTATTACCAAGCGTGGTGAACTGTTTTTCCTGAATCTCACTCACCTTTCCCTTCGGATAAAGAACAAACACCCGGATACCCGGCACCCGGAAGAAACCGTTGGCAACGGCGCTACCCGTATCACCCGAAGTGGCCACTAATACGTTTACGGTACGTTTCTGTTGATCGCGCTCAATAAAATAACCCAATAACCGGGCCATAAAGCGCGCACCCACATCTTTGAATGCGGCCGTAGGGCCATGAAACAACTCCAGGCTATAAATTGAGTCGGTAACGTTTACCAAAGGAATATCAAAATTGAGCGTCTCGTTCACAATCTCCTGTAACCGTTTCGCCTCGATATCTTCGCCGAAAAAAGCAGATGCCACGACAAAAGCGATATCCTGCAAACTCATTTCGTGGATATTATGAAAGAACGGATCCGGCAAGCGATGAATCAATTCCGGCATATAAAGTCCCTTATCGGGGGCCAGCCCTTTAATCACAGCTTCTTCAAGAGAAGCCAGCGGGGCATTTTTATTGGTACTGTAATAATGCATTTCTTTAAAGTTTTATTTATCCGCGAACAACCGGTCAATCAGACCGGCTCCCCGCAACAATCCCAGTGCTCCATCCAAAACACTTAATTCATCATATTGTTGCACGGAATCGGGAGTGATTCCCGCTCCCCATATCAGACACGGCACCGGATCGGAAGTATGCGTCCGCAGGCGCACCGGAGTGGGATGATCGGGCAAAACAGCAATTCGCACCGGCTCCTCCCATTGCGCTACCGCCTCAAGAATAGGACGCACTACCCGGCTATCCAGGTTTTCAATCGTCTTTATCTTTAACGCGCGGTCGCCTTCATGGCCCGCTTCGTCACTCGCTTCAATGTGCAGGAACACGAAATCCTTCGATTTCAATTCACGCAGCGCGGCCTCCACCTTACCCTTGTAATTGGTATCATACAATCCGGTAGCGCCCTCCACTTCAATTTTATCCAGTCCGGCATACACCCCGATTCCGTGAATCAGATCTACCGCAGAGATCACCGCACCCGAACGAATCGGATACCGCTTATTCATCGGCACCATGGTGGGGCGATATCCCGGCGACCACGGCCAGATACTGTTTGCCGGATCTTTTCCTTCGGCTATCCGTTTGAGATTTACCGGATGATCTTTAAGCAATGCCTGCGAATCGAGAATCAGCTGACACAGCAACGCCTGCGTTTCGGCAGCCTCCGCCACCTCCGGCTTCGGCATCACATCAGCAAAGGGCACGCCCGGCACATCATGGGGCGGAGTGCAGCTCACCCGTTTATCCCCCTGTTTTATTTTAAGCAAATGCCGATACGACACCCCCGGATAAAACCGAATCAACTCATCGCCCAGTTTTTCCTGTAAAAAACGGATCAGCTCGGCAGCCTCTTCCGTAGAGATATGTCCCGCCGAATGATTTTTGATTCGCCCCTCCTCCACACAGATCAGGTTACAGCGCATGGCGATTTCACCATCCTCAACTGCAATCCCCATACTGGCGGCTTCGAGCGAACCTCTACCCTCATATACTTCTGCCACATCATAGCCCAGCACACCCAGATTGGCAATTTCACTCCCCGGATGGAATCCGTCCGGTACGGTAACCAAACGTCCGCAAATCCCTTCGCGCGCCATTTGGTCAATCATTGGCTTACAGGCACTTTGCAACGGCGTCGGTTGACCATCGCGCACTTCGTCCGCCATGCCGTCGCCCAGTATAATCAGATACTTCATTTTTATATAATTTAATTTTATCGGATATTGGCTATGCTGATAATATCAGCAAACACCCCGGCCGCCGTAACAGAAGCTCCGGCTCCGTATCCTTTAATTTCCATCGGATACTCCTTATATCGTTCGGTAGTAAGCAAAATCACATTGTTGCTTCCTTCCAGATGGTAAAAAGGATGCTTGCTATCCACCTCGCGCAATTCCACTTTCGCCTTACCATCCGAAAAAGAGGCCACAAAGCGGAGCCGTTTACCCTCTTTCACCAATTGTAGGCGACGCTGTTCGAACACCTCGTCCAATTCCGGAATCAATTTCCAGAACTCTTCGATCGATCCCTGAAAATATTTATCGGGAATAAAAAGGTTCTTTTCCACATCTTTCTGATCGATCCGGTAACCCGCCTCACGCGACAAGATCACCAGCTTACGAATCACATCCGAACCGTTCAGGTCCAAACGCGGATCGGGTTCAGCATATCCGGCTTCCTGAGCCATTCGTATCGCCTTGCTCAACGGCACCTCTTCGCTCAATACGTTGAATATATAATTGAGCGTACCCGACACCACCGCTTCGATCTTCAGAATTTCGTCCCCCGAGTTAATCAGGTTATTAATGGTATTGATAATCGGCAGGCCGGCACCCACGTTCGTTTCGAAAAGGAATTTGATCCCCTTTTTACGCGCTATCGATTTGAGGGCTGCATAATCTTCATATAATGCCGAGGCGGCTATTTTATTCGCCGTCACTACATTGATGTTATGATTCATCAGCTCCCGGTAGATACCGGCTACCGCAGGCGATGCCGTACAATCTACAAACACCGGATTGAATATATTCATCCGTATCATTTCGTCACGTAAAAATTCGGGAGTACAGCGTTGGGTTGAATTTTTAAGCAACTCTTCATAATGCTCCAGGTCAATACCTTCACGGTCAAAGATACAATGGCGCGAATTTGCCAATCCGACCACACGGATACGCAACGAATTATGGCGCAACAATTTATCCTGCTGTTTCTTTATCTGGCTCAGCAAATGCTTTCCCACCAGTCCCACGCCCGACAAGAATATATTCAGCGCCTGATATTCCGAAAGGAAGAACGAGTCGTGAATTACATTGAGCGCCTTACGCAAACTGGCGAGCTCGATTACAAACGATATGTTCGTTTCAGACGCACCCTGAGCACACGCAATCACATTGATCCCGTTACGCCCCAGTATATTGAATAATTTCCCGGCAATACCCGGCGTATGTTTCATATTTTCACCCACGATCGCCACCGTGGCAAGATTTTTCTCCGCTTCCATCGGATTGATCTCGCCCATACTGATCTCTTTGGCAAATTCCTCTTCAAGTACCTTTACGGCCAGTTCGGCATCTTCATTACGCACACCGATCGACGTGGTATTTTCAGACGAAGCCTGCGATACCAAGAACACACTGATACCCGATTTGGCCAGCGTACGGAAAATACGGTAGTTCACACCAATCACGCCCACCATACCCAGACCGCGCACTGTGATCAGGCAAGTATCATTGATTGACGAAATACCTTTAATCGCTTTCCCCTCTACCGGAAGCTGTTCGCTCGAAATGAGCGTGCCGGCCGCATCCGGATTAAACGTATTTTTGATAACGATCGGAATATTCTTGTGATAAACCGGGAATATGGTAGGAGGGTAAATCACCTTGGCCCCGAAGTTGCAAAGCTCCATCGCCTCGACAAACGTAAGATGATTAATGACATATGCATTATTGATGACACGCGGGTCTGCGGTCATAAATCCATCCACATCTGTCCATATCTGTAACTGATCCGCATTGAGGGCGGCCGCCACAATCGAGGCGGTATAATCCGATCCGCCGCGCCCCAGATTGGTAATCTCGCCGGTCGCTTTATCCGAAGCGATAAAACCACCCATTACCACCACTTTATCCTGCGCCCCTAAACGGTCGCATACCAATTGGTTGGTAAGGTCGAGGTCGGCTATATATTTATGAAATTGTTTTTCCGTTTTAATAATTTCGCGTGCATCACAATGCTCAGCCCCGGCAATCAAAGCCGCAACAATCCGCGACGATGCCCGTTCGCCATAACTGACCACGGTAGCAAGCGTTTTATCCGACAGATCCCGGATCAAAAAGATTCCGCGAAAGATATTCGCCAATTCATCAAGTTGCTCATGTACCAGCTTCAGCAAAGCATCGAGTGTCGCGCCTTCAAACAGTTCATGAATCATTGTGTCGTGGCGCTCTACCAATTCATTAAAATGTATTTGGTAGCCCTCATCTCCTGTTGAAGCCATTTCCGCCATTCGGATCAGCATATCGGTGACGCCACCCAATGCTGAAACCACGACTACGACTGGTTCTGTTTGCGACTCTACAATTTTCTTTACATTCAACAGGCTTGAAACCGATCCAACGGAAGATCCACCAAATTTTAATACATTCATCTATAAGAAGCTTTATTTTGCTATCCAAATCATTCATTTTGTTGCAATAAGCTATCATCACAACCTTTTTCGCAATATTAATGAATATTTGCGATTAAATAAAAATTTAGTCCCATTAAAATACGATACGTCCAAAAGATGCAAAAAAGGAGCGGGCAGCAATAATCCATATAGGGATATACGATCAGCGCGGCAAAATTGGTTTTATAAGAAATAAAAGTTCTATTTTAGCACCAATTAAATCATACACTTATCTCTTATATCTGAATTCTGACATGCGCTTATCTCAATTATTTCCGCAATCCCGGTTCGGTACGGCCATTGCTATCACATCGCTATTTACCACCGGATGCACACATGCCACCAAAGAAACCCCAACACAACCCAATGTGATTTTTATATATGCCGACGACCTGGGGAAAGGTCTTCTTTCGGCTTATGGACAAACGCATTATACCACCCCTCATATCGACCGGTTGATTCATGAGGGAATATCATTCGATCAGGCCTACGGATGCATGCTTTCTGCTCCCGCTCGCGCCTCTTTATTGACAGGTTATCACGATTGTCGCTCCGATAAATGGAAGATCAGTCGCGGAGCAGCCTTTATTCCTTATAATTCTTCTGACGAAATCGCTAAGATTGAAGCTGAAATAGACAGTTCGGATGTACGCTTGGCAAATAACGACCTTTATCTGGCTCAGGTTTTTCAGAAAGCCGGTTACCGTACTGCCCAGATCGGAAAACTCGAATGGGGATTTACAGCCACGCGTAATCAGATGCGCGCACATGGTTGGGATTATTTTTACGGCTATCTCGATCATGTAAGATGCCACGGCTATTATCCGCCGTATCTTTTTGAAAACGATTCGATTGTTATGATCGAAGGAAACAGCCGCCGCGATTGTGGCAAATCAATTGAAAATGAAACCGCCGATACCTATCGCGAACGGCACGATATGGAGGGGAAAAGTATCTACTCACAAGATCTGTTCCTCGAAAAAATAATCAGTTTTATCAAGGCGAATAAGAACCAACCGTTTTTCCTTTATCACCCTACCCAACTTCCACACGGGCCGATAGCCATCCAACAAATAGATCCTGAAATAGCGGCCGACTCACTGCTTACTCCTATTGAAAAAGAGTATGCCTCAATGGTAAAACTACTCGACAACCATGTTGGAGTGATTTTACAAACATTGCGCGAGTTGGGATTGGAAGAGAATACGATGATTGTTTTCGCATCCGACAACGGACATGAAATTTACTATTCGCAACCGGGGCGGTGTGAAAAACCATATCGCGAAATTAGCAGTGGCCGCTATTTCGACGATTACGAACTGAAATACTACAGCGATGCGGCGGGTGATCGTTTTAACGGAAATGCCGGAATGGCGGGATTAAAGCGAAGTAATCTCAACGGAGGGGTAAACATCCCGATGACTTTTTACTGGAAGGGAAAACTCCCGGCAGGACGCGTTTCGCAACAGGTAATTGCCGGGTATGATTTTCTTCCTACCATGGCTGAACTAACGGGTGTTGAAGTTCAAAAAGACGGAATCTCTTATCTCGACCATCTGTTCAACGGCACCCCTCTCCGCTCTGACCGCTATATTGTGTACGGTTCGAATTACGGGCCGGCAATTGTAACAAACGAGGGCTGGAAGTTGCGTTATTATAAACCAAAGGAATTGTTTGAACTCTACAACCTACATGAAGATCCGAAAGAAACCACCGATCTATACAGCCGATATCCCGAACTGGCCGAAAAACTGCGCCAACAACTGCTTCGGGAGTGTGATGGCGATTTGGAAAAAGGCGTGAATCGAGCGGGGTGATTCCCCCTCTTTTCAACTCAGCGACAGCCCCTGCGCCACACTGCTGAACGTATTGCCCTGTCGTATTTTCTCTTTTCCGAAAATCGAGCACAATAGCTCCTGCACCGGAAGCGCCAAACTGCTTCCGCCGGTCAGAAAGACCGAATCCACCTGATCGGCCTCATAACCGGCCGAGTGAAGCATCTGTCGGATACACTGTTCTATCTCCGCCAGATGCTTCGCTATTATTTCGGAAAACTCATCATACCGGAAAGTATCATTGATTTCCTCCACCAATTTCGAAAAGCGAATCGTTGTTTCCGCCACATCCGACAAGTCGATTTTTGCCTGCTCAATCTCCTTAAACAACGAATAAACATAATTATGGTCAATCAGCTTGCGCACATTATCGATACGCGGATTATTATCTGAAAACACATAATATTTATCCATCATCTTACGGCTTTTGCTGTTTTTAAGCAAAAAGCTTTTCTCCCAATTCCGCAAATCCCAATACAGCGAAGTAGGCACCGCCACCGACTTATCATAATCCTTATACAATACCCCGCGCCCCAGATGCGGCGTAACCTTGTGCCACATGATTTCAGAGTCGAAAAGGTCGCCCCCGATATACACCCCGCCATGAGCCAGGATATCGTTTCCACGCTCCTTACACTTCATTCTTTCAGGCGAAAGCCGTATTATGGTAAAGTCGGAAGTTCCCCCGCCAAAGTCGGCTACCAATACATTCTCGGCCTTCGTCAATGTACTTTCGTAAGCAAAAGCAGCCGCAATAGGTTCCAATTGCAGTTTAATCTCTTTAAAGCCCGCATTTCGCGCCGCCAGCAAAAGCCGCTCCACCGCCACCTTCTCTTTTTTAGAATCTTCAGAAAAAACGGCAGGGCGCCCCAGCACCACTTCCGTGATCTCCACTCCGGCGAAAGCCTCCGCCATCTCCTTCAAGTGCACAATGATATAAGTTACCAGCTGATCGGGCGTCACTTTGCGTCCGCCAATCCAGGTATATAAGAAGTTATCCTGACGCAACAACGTTTTCACTGATTTCAGCAAACGACCCCGCATCCCCTCTTCCACATATTTCTCTTGCGCCTCTTTCCCCACATAGCAAGCATAATCGTTGCCTTCGGGAAAATACAAAATCGAATTGGCAGAATAGGTAAATACTTCTTTACGGGTAACCGCATCGGTAAGTGATATCACCGAATTGGAGGTCCCGAAATCGAGCCCGCAAATCAACTGACGGATAGCGGATTGGTTGATATTATTGTCTTGCATCTTCTTTTACTCTTTGATAGATTCGGCCAAAATAATTTCCGAAAAACAGGGCGCGAAGATACAAATTAGATATGGAAAAAATGCTCAGCTATAACATTTGTATTATTTTTCATAAACCCGTACCCAGTCGATAAACATCTCAACCGGAAGTTGCGAAGGCTCTACCGCTCCTACCCAGCTTCCCCCCAACTGCATGTCCAACAGTATATAATAAGGAGTATCAAACGGATATTGGCCGGGAAGCTCCGTTTCTATGCGCGGATATTCGCCCGTAACTTTTCCGTTGATATAGAAAATGATTTTATCGGGTGTTTTTTCAACGCCATACACATTATAACCGAGCCGGTCGATGGTTCCCGTAAAAGAGCTTTTCGGCTCCATCTTTTTACCCAACGTATGGGTGTAATGAGAGTGTACCGTCTGATAAGCAATCGTATCGAAATTCAGATGCTCCATAATATCGATCTCACCGTCATCGGGCCATTTCCGATTCTCCACATCGGGCAACATCCACACTGCCGGCCAACATCCGCGGGCATTATCCAGCTTGGCCCTCACCTCCACTTTGCCATATTTAAGCGCATACTTTTGCATCGAATAAACACCTCCGGTCAGATAAGCAGCCGTATCCTGGTCAGGACGATCGTTTTTCATCCCCTTCAGCACCAGATTACCCTCGCGTACATCGAATAGGCGATCGTCATCCGACATATAATTCTTCCAATCGGGCGTTCCGCGCGGAATCTTACTCCATTTGGTGGTATCGATCAATCCGTCTGTATTGAATTCATCGCTCCATACCAAACGCCATTTTTCAGATTGAGCCGATAAATCGGCCGAATCTGAGACAATATTCCGATGAGCGTCAATATCGTAAAATTCCTGCGGCTCTTGGGATAATACCGGCAATGACAACAGCATGCTTACAGCAAACATCAGACTAGGGTTCTTCATAGTATATCAAATTTAATTTTAGTACTTAGGTAATAAGCATTCTTTCGCAAAGGATGCTTATTAAATAGCAGGTGGCAAATATATTTATTTTTGAAAACAAATATATTTGCCACACAACAGTTCCGAGTGTAATTCAGGATAAATAATAACTTTGAATAGTGAGAATCGTTTTATCCCGTCAGTACGGCTGATTCTATAACCCCATTAATTATTTATTTATGGTCAATCAGTTTCTATTTCCTTTTGGCGAAAAGCTACAAAAAGTAAAGCAAGAAGAAAGATCTCCAAAAAAAGTATTCATTCTTGGGGTATATGCAAGTGCCGTACATGCCCGATGGATAGATCAATACGGAAGACAAAAAGTAGCAGCGCTGGCCGTACAAAGTGAACCTTATATTTTTTGGCGCGGCGAGAATGCCGAAGATATTATTGGCCGGATAAAAATACCCAAACCTCTTGGGCAACTTATTTTACCAGCTAACCCTAATTTAAACGGACCATCCGGAAGAGCCCTTGATAATTTATATCTCTCCCCGTTGGGTTTAAAACGAGAAAACAGCTGGTTATGTGATCTGCTACCCTATTCTCGGATAAACGCCAATCAGCGTAATGCAATTAAACAGCATTATACAAAAGAGATTATTGATCAATTTCATTTACAACCCGCTACTATCCCCGATTTTAATAAGTCAGAATTAGATTCAAGTTTAAGGAGAAAACAAATTCTTGAAGAACTAGAACTTTCAAAAGCAGAAGAATTGATTCTCTTAGGAGACTTACCGATATATTATTTCCTTCGATTTCATGATAAAAAGTACACCGGGCTTTCATCTTTTGGAAAAACAAAAGATTTATATGGCCGGTCTCATGAAATAACAATCAATAATAAAACTTATCTTGTCCGCGCATTATGCCATCCAAGGCAAGCAGACAGACTTGGTAAAACGAATATATTTTGGGGCAATCTACACGACAGCTGGATCAAAACCCTTTAATTATGGGACTTTTCCACTGTAAATAAAAATGTTAAGCAAAAAGCAAATGCGATTTGAACAAATAAATCCGATAAAAGAATACACCATGCACCAATCAGAACTCAACCAACCCAAAAAACAATACCCGATCGAGATGCACACCACCGAACACATCCTCAATCAGACGATGATACAAATGTTCGGGTGTGAGCGTTCTAAAAATGCTCATATCGAGCGAAAAAAGAGTAAGGCCGATTACCGGCTGACAGAAGCCCCGACGGCCGAACAACTGGCCGAAGTGGAGCGACGCGTAAACGAAGTGATCGCCCGACAACTGCCCGTAACCGATAAAATCGTAAAAAGAGAAGAAGTGCCGGCGTGCGTGGATTTATCGAAACTGCCCGAAGAAGCGGGCGAAACATTGCGCCTCGTATATGTAGGCGATTACGATATTTGTGCCTGCATCGGAGCCCATGTGGCCAATACAAGCGAGATCGGCACATTCAAAATACTCAATACCGATTTTAACGACGGCGTGTTGCGGCTTCGCTTCAAACTAGTTTAACAAAAAAAATCAGGATGTGAGGCTACCCTCACATCCTGATAAAAAAAGTATTTAGACTAAACCTTGTAACGGTTATTTATAACTAGTCACCAAACTGAAGTTATAATTCTCGAATCACTTCATGCGTATCCAAATCAACCAATAATTCTTGGCCCGCTTCGGTTACCACTTTCACGATATTGCCTTCGCCTCCGCGTGTAATCACATCGTATTCACGAATCTCATTCACATGGATACCGATTTCATAGATGCGTTTTGCGCCCGAGTCTACAATTCGGATGCGGTCGCCGTTCACATAGATTTTATGCACTCGGTTGAAGATGGTACCCGCTACCGAATTGAATGTACGTACCACCTCACCTTTATCGCGATCGTACACATTGATACGGCCGTCGGCCTGTAAAATCATGAAACGGTTCGTATGCGCTGCGATCCCGATTGGATTAAAGTCGAGAGCAATATTACGTGCCGGTTGCACCCAAGTCGTTTGTTTGCCCGGCTCAAGCAATGCCGGATTCACACACAATACTTTGTTTTCTTTCGCTCCTCCGAAGTTTGTGATAAAGAACGAGCCTTTATCGGCAATCATCTGATATGAGTTATAGGCGTTGTTTACATCGTAATATTCAAAATTGGTGCGCTGGAAAGCCGGTACGTTCTGGAAAGTGCCCTCTTTGATATCGCTTACCTGATAAGTAACCATACGGTTTTTTTCGCGAACGAACAACAGTCCTTCGTGTTGCATAATTGCAAACGTGTGGTGAATTCGATAGGTTGTTTCGCCCCAACTTCCGTTCCCGATTCGAGTGATAAATTCGTGCGTATCGGTATTGAATACTTCAATGCGGTTTGAACGGCTAGCTACGTATAGTTTACCGTCGGCAACATGGATGGCATCGATGCTTTCGTTCGGGAAAGTGTACTCTTGTCCGTTGTAAGTCCAACTGCGAATCACATCTACCACCTCTTTGGTTTCCATATCGAAAACGATGATACTCTGCGCATTCGCTTTCTTATTGGCGATATAAAGACGTGAACCATATTCGGCTACTTCACCCGGTTCGAAATCGCCCGGAGCCAATCCAAAGGTTACGGCATCCATCAGGCTTTCGGTTGCATACGAATAGTAGTAAAAGCTTTTGTATCCTTTCACCTCAAACGGTTCAAGGGCGGTGATGCCGTTAAGTTCCACCGTTACCGGACGCGTAATACGCTGTTCTTTGCTTACACCATCCTGATCGGTTACCACAATTGAGAAACCGTCGTAAGTAGCAGGAGGCACTACCAAGTAATAGTTTTTCAGTTCATCACTCTGCTTCTGGTTGATACCGGCCAACGTCACACGGCGATTTGCAGCCGATTCGCCGATAAACTCTGTATCCACATCTTCGCCGAAAAACGACATCGAAACCACTGCACGGCCCGAAACCGGTTTTTCGTCCGAAACGAATGAGATCGACGCAACATCCATACTTCCGTACAGCTGCACTTTCACGATACCGCAGATATTATGAAAATCAATCTCTTTATTGAGAATACCCATTCCGACAGTTGGATACGATTTATGACCAAAGGTGTGATTGCCGGCAAACTGCTGTGTAGCGGGTATTACCAGCTCCAACTGTCCGTAATCGTTTAATATCGTATTTGGGTTATAAGGATAATTGACAACACTGATGCGCTGGTCGTAGTTTGCATTTCCTCGGAATTCAGCCGTCAGACTCTGCCCGGGAGTAATGTTGCGGAAAGGCACATTCTTATCGTATCCTACAAATACACCAATCGTATCGTTGTAATTCCATTTTACTGATACCGAATCAAGTACCGTACGGGTTTGTGGCTGAAGCACTCCGAATACAGAGGCATTACAAGGGGTTTCTGCTTGTGTTAAGACATCATTCTTATCGCAACTTCCCAATAATAAAGAAAGTCCGAATAATCCAAGTAATTTATTTCTCATTGTTATTTTCTATCTGATTTGTTTAATATTAACGATTCGCGCGTTCAAACTGAGTCATCGGCAACGCGATTACGCGTTTGTTCTGACGGTCGATACCAAAGAA
>JAVVPN010000018.1:0-43504 GCA_036655755.1 Bacteroidales bacterium
CTAACAAAGTATGTGAACTAATCAAGTACATGTACTCTGTAAACAACAAGTAATTGACTCAATTACCAATATAAGAAAGGTGCGTTTTTCAACGCACCTTTTTTTATGCCCTTTTCTCTATTTACCGACCAAACCACCCATATTATTGTTTATTTTACTAATTTTACAATAAATTACCAAATAAATAATAAGCTTGAAAATCTATGAGAAGAGCGCTCCCTCTGCTTTTAATATTATTATGCTCTCATTTAATAGCTTTGGCCAATGAAAACTTCAGTCTAAAGTTCGGTAAAGTTATTCCGGAGGAACTGACGCTTACATCCCATCCAAGTGATAGTACTGCAGAAGCGATGTACATTTTCCGAAACTGCAAAATGAATTACGTATATAACGACGGATTCGCCATTCATTACAATATCGAAATAAAAGTAAAGGTATTTAATGATGCAGGGAAACAGTATGCAGACATAACAATGCCTCTTTATAAAAACGAATCGGTGGTAAATCTGAGTGGCACCACTTACAACCTAGAAAACGGCAGCGTTGTTAAGACAAAACTCGACAAACAATATATCTTCGAGGAGGAGATTAACAAAAATCTAAGAAAAAAGAAATTCTCGATGCCGGCAGTAAAAGCCGGATCGGTATTCGAGTATAAATATACGTTACGTTCGGAAGACGTAAGCCCTCATAAATGGATGATGCAATTCGCTATTCCACTGCAAAGTTCGGAGGTTATATTTATTTTCCCTCAATATTATATCTTCAATATCGAAACTCGCGGTGCACAAATAAAAAGCAATCATTCAGAAACAACCTCGACTTACCATTTGGTGTCAACTAAAGGTTCGGCAACTCCACATACCTGCCATGCTATCTGCGGAGAGTATACGGCCAAAGATGTGCCGGCGCTGAAAGATGAGGTTCCTTATCTGTGGTATCCGGACGATTACAAAGTACAAACGATTTTTGAACTGCGCGCCACTCAGTTTCCTAAATCAGGGTATCGCCCCTATGCTTCCGACTGGGAAACAATCGATAATCGATTACTCGAATCAAACTATTTCGGCAAATTTCTGAATATAACGAATCCTTATGCAGAAGAGATAGCCTTGCTCAATCTGAGCGAGATGTCAAAAATGGATAAGATAAATATAATATTCGCATTCGTAAAAGGACGTATGAAATGGAATCAGCAATACCGCTTAGGTTCTGAGAGCGTGCGCAAAGCTGTTAAAGAGGGTACAGGCAGCAATGCCGAAATAAACTTCGTACTAATGGCTGCGCTGCGTGATGCCGGTATCGTGACTTTGCCGGTAGCAATACGAAGCCGTGAAAGAGGAATGCTACCGACAACCATCCCTACGATCTCTTCGCTCAATACATTCTTGCTTTATACGGAAGAAGATGGCAAGGGTTGTTATTTTGACGGTTCTATGGACAAATGCTGGATGAATGCCCTTCCGCCCAATCTACGAGTGGACAGAGGACGTATTTTATCACTCGACACAAAACTAACGGATAAGAATCATTTACTGGCCCAGTCCCTGATGCTACAAAATATAAAAGATCGCTGGGTGAATCTTCAGGTTATTTCGGAACCTTCCATTACTTATCAGATGGTAGCTAATCTGAGTGCAGATCATAAAGTCAATGTGAAATGCCGTTCGTATCACTCTGACATTCTCGGCCTCTCTTTGTGGAAAGATTTGGCGAATAAGAAAGACAGCATGGCCTATATCGAAAAATTTGAAAAAGACCATAATATAAAAGTAAGCGATTACACCTACCATGTAGAAAACACAAAAGTAAATTCTTCTTTTTCGTTTGTAAAGGAAGTCGATATGAAAACCGACAGCCTGATCTTTATCAACCCTCATCTATTGATACACTTAAGCGAAAACCGCTTCAAACAGGAGAAACGACAATTACCTGTAGAATATCCGGTACCCATTACCTACAACAAAACCATGATGCTTACGATTCCGAATGGCTACGAAGTGGAATCGTTACCGGAATCACTACGTCTTAGTATGTTGGATAAAGGGTGTGAATGCACATATTCGATTCAACATATAGGAGACCAGATTATCCTGAGTTATAAGTATAAAGAGAATAAAATATTTTTTGCTCAGGAACTCTATGAGGAAATGAAGAATTATTACGGCGTACTTACCGATAAAAACAATCAGATGATCGTGTTACGCAAAACGAATATATAATAATATCACACTACACATATTAATTAGAAACTACCGCTTATGGAAAGAGTTATCTTATTCTTTTTTGGACTTTTATGCAGTCTGACCTCTTTAATTGCGAAAGAGGAATTCAGTTTTAAATATGGTAAAGTATTGCCAGAGGAATTAACTTTTTCCGCACACCCTTCCGATAGTACGGCTGAGGCGATGTATATATTTAAGAACTGTGAAATGAAATATGTTTATAACAATGGATTTTCTCTGAATTATGAAATAGAGGTAAAAATCAAAGTATTTGGAGATAAGGGAATCCAATATGCAGATATCGCCATTCCGATGTATGACGATGAGTCTGTCACCAATATTTCGGCTACGACCTATAATATGGAAGCAGGTAAAACTGTAAAAACAAAACTTGACCGGAAATATATTTTCGAAGAACAACTCAATAAAAATGTAAAACAAAAAAAATTCTCGATTCCTGCCGTTAAAGAAGGATCTGTATTCGAATATAAATATACCCTGCATACCCAGGATATCAGACCTCGTATATGGATGATGCAGCAAAGCATACCTGTAAAAAGCAGTCAGCTTGATTTTACATTTCCTGAATATTTTATTTTCAATATTGATGTGCGCGGAGGCATCCGCCCGATATGCAATAGCCAAACAATCACCACTTCTTATCAGCTATTTTCAAATAACGATCGCACGCAGAATCATTCATGTAATGCTACCCATAACCTTTATAAGGCAACAGACCTGCCTGCGCTAAGAGATGATGAGCCATTTCTATGGTATGCCGACGATTATAAAACCCAGATTTCATTCGAGCTGAAAGCAAGCAATTTTCCCGGAAGTGGTTATCGCTCGTATGCCACTACATGGAATAATATCGACGAAACATTATTAAATGATAGTGATTTTGGGAAAAGCCTGTCGATGAAGAATCCTTATGCCGATGAAATGAGCAGTTTAAAATTAGAGGAACTCCCCTTTCAGGATAAGGTAAAACAGGTATTCGACTTTGTAAAAGGAAAGATGAGTTGGAATAAGAATTTCCAGCTGATTCCTTATGATATCAAACAGTCGATCAAAGATGGCAGAGGAAGTAATGCCGACATTAATATGGTATTGATGGCAGCCCTGCGCGATGCCGACATAGCAAGTGTACCGGTTCTGATGAGCCGCCGCGACAGAGGAATTCTTCCTTTCGCAATTCCGGCCATTTCTGCCCTGAACACCTTTGTAGTATGTGTTGAGCATGATGATAAGCTCCATTATATTGACGGGTCGATGGATCAATGCTGGCTGAATGCCTTGGCATCGAATCTGCGAGCTGATAGAGGACGCATTCTAAACCTGGCCTCTAAAATAAGAAATGAAAAACTGCAAAGTAATTATCGCAAAATAATATCGCTCACCAATAATGGCTGGGTAAATCTGCAAGCCGTCTCCCGCCCTTCTATCATCTATCAGATTTCAGCGACATTGTCGCCCGACAACAAAATAGAAGGAAAATGTGCCGGAGTATTTACTGATGCCATCGGCCTATCTGAAAACAAAGAGTATCGCGAGGCCAAAGACAGTATTACGTTCATCGAAGAGATGGAGAAAGACATTAAACTAAAAATCAATGCATACAATCATACCCTACAACCGACAAGATTAATAACATCATTCGAATTTGAATCAGACGTGGATATGGTTAATGAAAACACCATCTACATCAATCCACATATTTTCGCTCACCTAACAAACAATCAATTCAAACAAGAAGTACGTGAACTTCCGATTGAATTTCCTTATCTTTTTTCATATAGGAAAATCGTTACATTAAATATCCCGGAAGGGTATGAAGTGGAAGAATTGCCACAAAACATTCGTTTCAATATGGACGACAGCGGGTGCGAATGCAGCTATCTTATAAATAATAATCAGCGCCAGATTATCCTGAATTATAACTATAAAATCAATCAGGTATTTTTTGGCAAAGAAAAATATGATGAGCTGAAACAGTTCTATGGTTTTTTAGCTGACAAGAATAATGAAATGATCATTTTACGCAAAGTCCAATTATGAAAAAACAAAGATACAGTCTGTTCTTGATCAGTGGAATCGTATGTTCGGCCCTACAAGCTCAGCTACCCGTTTTTCGTACGCTCCCTTTCGAGAAAGAGTCGAATTCGATTATACGAAATAGCGAAACTAATCTTGAACTGGTTTCAGAACTTGTCGCTAATGAAAAACAAACGCTCATCGTGAGCGTACAAAACAAAGAGGGACGAGAGGCTGCATCTTTCGCATGTTTTTGTGATCAGTTCTCCCAACTCAAGCAATTTTCAGGAGAGCTATACAATGCCAATGGTGTACTGCTTCAGAAATTCAAGAAATCAGATCTTACCCGAACTGAATTTTTCGAAGGGCTGGCATCGGATAATTATACTTATTTTCTGAATATACCCGAACATATCCGGCCCCCCTTTACCGTAAAATACACATGGGAAGTAAAATATCAGGATGGTTTGGTTGGGCTTCCGGGCTTTTTCCCACAAACCAAGTATTCCCAGAGCGTAGATACGGCTACTTACAGACTGACAGTCCCTGCAAAAGGGTTCTTTAAATATAAAGCGATCAACAGTTCAATCGTACCCACAGAATCCGAAGGTAAAAAAGGGGGATATACTTACACATTCGCTACCGGATCTCTGGCTCCTATCGAGTCTGAGCCTTATGGATTATCCCTTTGGGCACAAATCCCGCATATTTTCGTTACGCCGATCGCATTTCAAATGAGCGGAAAAAGAGGTAGCATGGAAAACTGGAACACTTTCGGGCGATGGCAAAACAGATTACTCGAGCAACGCGATATATTGCCCGAAAAAGCAAAACAAAAGGTACATGAGCTGACCGGCAACTGCCAGACTGATCGTGAAAAAGTAAAAGTGTTATATGATTATCTTGGCAAAACCACTCGTTACGTAAGTATTCAGCTGGGGATAGGCGGATTACAACCTTTTATGGCACAAGATGTTTTTTCAACGGGATTTGGCGATTGCAAAGGTTTGTCCAATTACCTCAAAGCTCTTTTGCAGGAAGCAGGCATCCCGTCCACCTATACAGAGATTAGTACCAACCGGGCACGTTTACTTTCTGACTTTGCCAGCGCAAATCAAATGAATCACGTTATTCTGCAAGTACCGCTTCCGAATGACACACTATGGCTCGAATGCACGAATCCTCAGATTCCGTTCGGTTACGTTCACTCGCAAATTGCAGATCATGACGCTTTACTCATAACTCCCGAAGGGGGAGTCATAAAAAGACTTCCTCAATACAGCGATTCGCTGAATACTGAGAATTTCAATGCGAAGATTACTTTAAAGGAGACTGGCGAAGCGGTTGCGAGTGTGACGCGTACAAGTAGGGTGTTGCAACATGAGATGCAGGCATTCATCACGAAACTTAACGAAACGAAGCAGAAAGATGGGTTACGCAGAGAAATTAAGTTGCCGAACGCGCGCATTACGACGTTGGACATTAAAGATATCAAAGAGGCGACTCCTGAACTCCGAGTGACTTACTCTGCGGAATTAGGCTACGGCACAAAAACGGGCAACCGATTATTCATTCCTGTCAATGTTTTCCGCAATGGGTTCCGAGAAGTATCCAATCGTAAGCCACGCAAACAACCCATATACCTGTCAAAAGGATATATCGATTGTGATACCATCTCAATTCAGTTGCCCGAAAAACATACGGTTGAATCATTACCAAAAAACACAGAAATAAACAGTGACTTTGGCCACTTCAGAACGAATGTAACCACACAGAATAATGAGATTGTAATTATTCAGTCACTTCATATCCGAAAAGGAGTATATCCGATTGATAAATTCGGTGATTTTTGTGCATTTACAGATTTAATCACCAAAAGTTATGAAAACAAAATCGTTTTAAAGAAAGAACCTTAACAGGATTCATCAACGAGTTGCCTGATACCACTGTAAAAATGGATAAGCGCTTTGATATTGGCGATCGGGATTTAATTCGGGAATAAAAACCGTAAGGCCACTGTTAGAACGGATGTCGAAGGTTACAAAACGAGGCGTATTGTTTTTATAAACTACGGCCTGATTAAGAATGGTATTGAATTGAGAATATAATGGGGTGGATAGATTCGTCACGATGTCGCCCATATCATAAAATATATTGGTATGGTCGGCAGAAGTATAAGGAATCCGACGCCCCATTTGTTGTATGGTCTTGCCGTTTAAAGCATCCGGCAAGGTAGTTTGCTTCAGAATCTGAGCATAACAAGCAGCCAGATCATCCAGATATGCCGTATTTATCAATGAGATCGTCCCATCCTTGCCTACAGAACCATTAAAGAACTGCATATAAGCATCACACACGGCCGGCAAATCAAGAGCCGTACGCCCAAGAACCGGAACAATCGTCTGATAAGGAAACCCTATTCCCATTATTTCCGTGGGAGATGCGATCAGATAGTCTGTCTGATCCTTTAATTCGTATGCAACCTCCACGCCCGACATCAGACACGCGTCGAAACCGATGAAATCAAAATGCAATCCGGTTTTTTCAAGCACTTTTCGTATATCCCATAATTCGAGATACGAATCCATATCAGGTCCGAACGAAAGTGTTCCTACCCGGTCCGGATTGAAAGCGGGAGAAGGCAGCCATCCCGATCCATGCGACCATAAAATCAAACCCTTTTCCCGGGTACCCGACAAGGCGAATACCTCTCTGATAATTTCGGACATCACCTCCGGATCTGCAGAATTCTGCTCCTCCGGGTAGATTTTAAGCGCATTTTTACGGGCTACTCCCTGCTTATCCTTTTCTATTTTCCAAATGGTAGGGGCTGTTTCTTTACTATCCTGATATACCAGCATCTGAAGCGTGGTGGTGGTTTTGCTCATGCCCGATACGATTGAATCGATATTACGGGAAGCATAAGAAGACAATGAGTTATCGCCTATAATATAGAGAAGTACGGTACGGTCGGGAGTTTCCGGTTCTACAATTACCGGTTCGGTAATCTTCCCGTCTGAGTCTTTATCACACGAGGTCCATATAAAAGCACTCATACAAACCAAAAGAGCAGATGAAATAAAAAGCAGCTTGAGTCGTCTCATTTTATCCTTTTTTTGTAGATAATTAATACAACTAAAGCTGTGTTTTAGTTCATTGCAAAACCTTAATAAACATCCTCATACCATTGCAACCGGCGATATGCCAACTGATAATACTGATTGTTGTTTTTTTGTGGAATAAAAACCGTCAAACCGCAACTTTTACGGATATCAATTATCTCTCCGCCAGAATTCGTAAAACCAAACCGGTCTGTATGTCCTTCATACAGTACGATCTGCTTTAAAAGAGCATCCGATTCTTCGGCTATGGCGGGAGAGATCAACGAAACATAATCCTGAAGATCATAGAAGAAATTGCGGTAAGAAGTACGGCTTGTTACCATACGCCCGAATTCCTGAATCTCCGCTGCGGCAATTTCATTATCTAAGGCCCTCGTATTCGCCAATATTTGTCGATATAGTGCTGCCAATTCGGTTAAACGGCGAGTATTGATCACCGAAATAGTACCTCCGTAATAATTATTCCTTCCGTCATATAAATCCATATACGCCTGCCCGATCGAGGGAAGATCGAGCTGCCGCTTATTCATCAGCGGAATAACCGTGGCATACGGAAATCCGTTGCCCATAATTTCGGCCGAAGATGCAATAAGACAATCGGTAACGTTGCGCAATTCATAAGCAACCTCCACATTAGCCATATGACAAGCATCAAAAAGCAAAAAATTAAAATGGACACCGGCCTGCTCCAAAATACTCCGGAGCGACCACAATTCCAGCCAATGGTCACCGTCCTGCCCGAAAGCCCGTTTGCGAGGAATTACTCCCACTCCCTGATTTTCGGTATAGTTTGGAGATGGAAGCCATCCCGATCCATGCGACCACAAAATCAAACCTTTCTCTGATGCAGGATAAGTGGAAAAAGCCTCGCGGATAACATTTCGCATCACCTCCGGATCAACCGAATTTTGCTCATCATATCTCTTGACGGCAACTTTCGAAACTTTATTCCGATTGTTTTTCTCTATTTTCCACAATACAGGAGACTGCCCCTTATTATCCTGATATACCAGCAGATTCAATTCTTCACCATCGCCTTTACCCATTCCCTCTATCATATCGGTGATATTCTCCTCGTCATAGCCCGACAAACTGTTCTCGGCAATAATATATGCCAGTACGGTTCGGGCCGGCAGGATGTCATCGTCTTTCTCACACCCTGAGAATACAGTAACCAGCACCCCCAAGGAAGCCAGAATAAAGCAAAAACGGCTATATTTCTTCATCGGTATATCCTCTGTTTTATATTAGGAAATTACATGGTATGTGTTTTATTCAATAAATAGTAATCGAGTATTACCATTGCCGCCATTGCCTCAACGATAGGCACCGCACGTGGCAAAACACACGGATCATGTCGACCTTTGGCCTTTAAAACCACCTCATTACCTTCCTGATTGACCGTATTGACAGGTTGCAACAATGTGGCTACCGGCTTAAAGGCGACTCTGAAACAGATGGGAGCGCCATTCGATATGCCACCCTGAATGCCCCCCGAATGATTCGTACGGGTATGGATTCCGGTCTCGTCAGCATAGAAAAGATCAGTCATCTGCGATCCCCGGTTTCCCACTCCGGCAAACCCCATGCCATATTCAAAACCTTTTGCGGCATTAATCCCCAGCATCGCGCTGCCCAATGCCGCGTGCAGTTTATCGAAAACTGGCTCACCCAATCCTACGGGCACATGATTTATCACACACGAAACCACTCCACCGATCGTATCGCCGTCGGCTTGCACCTCCTTGATCAAAGCCTCCATTCGTACAGCCATTTCCGGATCCGGACAGCGTACAGGATTTTTTTCAATCCCGGATAAATCAAGGCATTCCCCCTCCAATCGTAAATTACCAACCTGCGAGGTATATGCCGTAATCTCAACACCGATAGTTTTTAGCGCCAGCTTGGCCAATGCCCCGGCCACACAACGGGCAATCGTTTCGCGGGCAGAAGAGCGGCCCCCTCCGCGATGATCCCGGATTCCGTATTTCTGTGCATAAGTATAGTCGGCATGCGAAGGCCGATACAGCTCGCGCATGTTATCATAATCAGAAGAGTGCTGATTTGCATTATATACCACAAAACCGATCGGCGTGCCGGTGCTCTTTCCTTCGAAAACACCCGAAAGCAATTCTACCTGATCCAACTCGTTACGAGGCGTAACAATTGCCGATTGCCCCGGACGACGGCGTGCCAGTTCATTTTGTATAAATTCAATGTCAATCGCAATACCTGCCGGCATTCCGTCAATCACTCCCCCTACTCCCTTACCATGCGACTCACCGAATGAAGTAAGTCTGAATATTGTACCAAATGTGTTCATCTGCATTTATTTTTTTAACGCGAAGGCACAGATGCGCCATTTACATGCCGTTATGAAGGTAAATTTAGTTTTATTTCATAATATAAAAAAATCCCTGCCATACAGAATCGTATAGCAGGGATCTTGTTTTATGTGATTATCGATTAGTGACCACCACAGCATCCGCCGTCGCCACATCCGCTGTCGCCACAACCGTCGCCACAGCTTCCGCCGCAAGTATGGATATCTTCTTCATTTGGTTCGCGTACTTCAAGTACTTCACCGATGAAGTGAAGATCTGTACCGGCCATTGGGTGGTTGAAGTCCATTACTACCGCAGTATCTGTAATTTTCTCAACTGTTCCAGTCAATGTGTTACCCTGAGCGTCACGCATAGGAAGTACTGCACCTTCAACAACAACTTCATCATCAAATTTACCATCAACAACAAAAATGTCTTTTGGCAATTCGATTACGTTTTCAGCATCCGGCTGACCATACGCTTCATCAGCAGTCAAAACGAAATCGAACTTGTCACCTTGTTTTAGGTTTTCAAGTTTCTTTTCGAATGATTCAAGCATTGCGCCTGTACCATAGATGAAAGTCAACGGATGACCCGGCTGAGTTTCTTCGATTTCTTCTGGCTGTTCGTTTGGTTGCAGACCCCAAAGTTTGTATGAAACGGCAACGAATTTTCCCGGTTTAATTTCCATAATTCAATTTATTAGTGTATTTGTAAATAAAAGTTCCCCAAAGAGATTTGCTCTTGATGTTAGAACAAACGATCTCCTTTTTTGTTAGGGAAAAACACCTTAAGGGTGTTCAAAAAACAGTTAACATTTTCCCGGACAAGCAGGCTTGATCTGTTGGAAGAAATCGTTTCCTTTATCATCCACAAGGATGAATGCAGGGAAGTTTTCCACTTCGATTTTCCAGATCGCTTCCATACCCAGTTCCGGATATTCTAAACATTCTACTTTCTTAATATTGTCTTGTGCAAGGATTGCAGCCGGACCACCGATACTACCCAGGTAGAATCCGCCATGTTTGTGGCATGCGTCGGTTACCTGTTTGCTACGGTTACCTTTTGCAATCATAATCATTGAGCCGCCTGCAGCCTGGAACTGGTCAACATACGAGTCCATACGTCCGGCTGTTGTAGGGCCGAATGATCCCGATGCCATACCCGCCGGTGTTTTAGCAGGTCCTGCATAATAAATCGGATGATTTTTCAGATATTCAGGCATACCCAAACCTGCATCCAAACGCTCTTTGATTTTTGCGTGAGCGATATCGCGTCCTACGATGATTGTTCCGTTCAAAGACAAACGTGTAGCTACCGGATATTTTGAAAGTTCTTTCAGAATATCTTCCATCGGCTGGTTCAAGTCGATGCGTACAGCATTTCCTTCCCCTGCGTTACGCAATTCTTCCGGAATCAATGTAGCAGGCTGATCATCCATTTTCTCCAACCAGATACCGTCGGCATTGATTTTTGCTTTGATGTTACGGTCGGCCGAGCAAGATACGCCCATACCTACCGGACAAGAAGCACCGTGGCGAGACAAACGTACCACGCGGATATCGTGAGCGAAATATTTACCACCGAACTGTGCGCCCAATCCCAGTTTCTGTGACTCTTCCAACAAGCGTTGTTCAAGTTCTACATCACGGAATGCACGACCCAATTCGTTACCTTCTGTCGGCAACTCATCGTAATATTTCATTGAAGCCAGTTTCACCGTTTTCAGGTTAGCTTCAGCTGAAGTACCTCCGATAACGAAAGCGATGTGGTAAGGAGGACAAGCAGCCGTACCCAACGTTTTCATTTTTTCAACCAGGAATTTCACCAGACTGTCCGGATTCAACAAAGCTTTTGTTTCCTGATACAAATATGTTTTATTGGCCGAGCCACCCCCTTTTGCACAGAACAAGAATTTGTATTCCTCACCCGGAGTAGCATACAAATCGATCTGAGCAGGCAGGTTGGTACCTGTATTTACCTCATCATACATGTTGATGGCAGCATTCTGAGAGTAACGCAGGTTCTCTTCGGTATATGTATTATAGATACCTTTTGAAAGCGCTTCTTCATCATTAGCTCCGGTCCATACACGCTGACCTTTTTTACCCATTACGATCGCCGTACCCGTATCCTGACATACCGGAAGCTGACCTTTAGCCGCTACCTCAGCATTGCGAAGCATCGTAAGGGCTACATATTTATCATTTTCTGAAGCTTCGGGATCATGAAGAATCTTGGCTACCATCTCATTATGCTCACGACGCAACAAGAAAGAAACATCGCGCATCGCATGCTGAGCCAAATAAGTCAAACCTTCCGGTTCGATCACCAACATTTTCTGTCCCTCAAACTCTTTTACAGAGACAAACTCTTTCGTCAACAGAACATATTCTGTCTTCTCTTTCCCCAATGGGAAAGTTTCCTGAAACTGAAATGGTTTTGCCATAATAACTATGATCGGTTATATTTATTGATTCTCACTAACATTTTAAGAGATCCAAAGGTAATATTTAAGCAAGGAATATAAAAAGGATAAAAAGGTATTTTTTAAAGGAATGAGGTTTTAACAAAAACAAGTAAAACTTCAGCACTCTTTTATGATAAAAGCAAAAAGAGAATCCCCAATATCACAAAACTCAAAAGATAAGTTAGAAAAATACTAAATACCGATTTCATAAAACTTTTCAACAATGAATTTCTGTTGAAAATAAGCGTTAATACCCAAAGGTTATAAGCCAGAATAAACATCTGCCCCAACAAATAGATAAATCGCGAATGGGTGAAATAGAATATAGGCAAAAAAAGAATTAAAATGAAAAGCTTGATGCCGTTAATATAAGCGTATATCACCAAATGCTCAAAATAGTTATACCCTGCCTTTCTGAATACCAGATAAGAAGAGAAAGCAAATACCGGAATGATAAGTAATAAACTGATAGAATAATGCGAATAATACCAATCGAATATTACCGGAATAGCCTTCATCGGATGACTACCTCCTCCTATTTCCAATTCCGGATAAACATTAAAAAAATGAAGAAGCAAACTATATACAGACCCAACTATCAGAAGAAACGTAAATGGCTTTGTATATCGCATCCGTTTCCCTTTCAGATAAGAAGTAATTACAAAAGCCCCATGCAAAATCAACTCTTTAATCGTATAAAGAATCCCCCTGTCAACATGAAAAAGATGAAGTTGCAACTCTTCAAACAAGTAATGAATATTAATTTTCTTTATATCAACAGACTGGCCACAATTGGAGCAAAATTTACTTTTTACCTGATGACCGCAATTCAAACAACGTTTACTCTGTTTTTTCATTTACCGGTCGATTATTAAAACATACAATAACTTCCCCGGAAACCGTTTTCCACTCCGGATAAATCGTCCCGCTGGTTTACATTGAAACGTACCTTTTAAAACAATTGTTTATTTAATCATTTAATTGAAAGTCGTTTTGTGACGATTATATACCTTTGTAAAAATAAGATTACCCGTTATGTTATTCCGTACCGAACTTACCCTGCATGAATCAGAGCGACAGGTCAGTTATGCCGATAAGATATTACTGCTGGGCTCCTGCTTCAGCGAAAACATAGGCAACTGGCTGCGCGATCATTACCTCGACGTAGTGGTCAATCCGTTTGGCATCTTATACAATCCGGCTTCCATCTCGCAAAGCCTCCAACGGCTGATAGATGAGAAGCAGTATACCGCCGACGACCTGTTTCTGCACCGGGGTATTTATCACAGCTTCGATCATCACTCGCGCTACTCCGCTACTGATGTCACAACTGCTCTCGAACGGATAAATCAGAGCCGGCACGAAGCGTCGCTCCAACTCAAAAACGGCAATCTGCTGCTGATCACCTTCGGCACCGCCTGGGTGTACACCCATAACGAACAGCAACAAGTGGTTTCGAACTGCCACAAGCTTCCCGAAAAAATATTTTCACGCCGCCGGCTGAGTGTGGAAGAGATCGTATCCGAATGGAAAACGTTGGCTGACAAGCTGTTCTCCCTCAACCCCGACCTTCACATCATTTTCACCGTCAGCCCTATCCGCCACATCAAAGATACGCTCCACGGCAATCAGCTAAGCAAAGCTACCCTGCTGCTGGCCATCGATGAGCTGACGATGCATTCCGACCGGATACACTACTTCCCGGCCTACGAATTGATGATGGACGATCTGCGCGATTATCGCTTTTACGCATCCGATATGCTTCATCCGTCCGACGTGGCGATCGAATATATCCGCTCAAAATTCGCGGACACCTATTTTTCGGATCAAACAAAACAGCTGTTTTCAAGTTGTGAAAAATTCAGACGGGCACTCGAACACCGCCCTTCAGACCCTTCATCACCTGAGTATAAGCAATTTTTAACGCAAAACATCGAAAAGCTCAACCAATTAATCGATAAAAATCCGTTCTTTACATTGAGAAAACCACTGAGACAATTTCAAGAGCGCATTTAAGTAAATTATTCATACGAATGAACTATTCCATTTCTGAGGTTGCAAGCATCATCCATGCCCAGACCGTATCTCTTCATCCGGCTGACATTTGTGCTTTACTAACAGATAGCCGATCATTAACCTTCCCGGAAGAGAGTTTGTTTTTTGCTCTGATCAGCAATAAAAACAACGGACATAAATATATCCCGTTCCTTTACCGGAAAGGGGTGCGCAATTTCGTGGTGAGCGAAATGCGCGATGAATTTCTTGACATGCCGGATGCCAATTTCCTACAGGTCAAAGATACCCTGCGTGCCCTGCAATTGCTGGCTCGCCATCACCGCCTCCGTTTTGAAATTCCGGTAATCGGTATCACGGGGAGCAACGGTAAAACCATTGTGAAAGAATGGCTCTATCAACTGCTGCATCACGACAAGCATATTATCCGATCTCCCCGCAGTTACAACTCGCAGATCGGCGTACCGCTCTCCATCTGGCAGTTAAACCCGCAGACCGAACTGGGTGTTTTTGAAGCCGGCATCTCCAAACCCAACGAGATGGACAAGCTGGCAGATATCATCCGCCCAACAATCGGCATCCTCACGAACGTGGGCGATACCCATCAGGAAAACTTCAATAATTTCCGACAGAAAGCAGACGAAAAGATACAGCTCTTCCAAGGATGCGACCTGATCATTTACAATGGCGACGACCCGTTACTGAGCACTGCCATCGAAGAAGCATGCCTGGGTACCCGCGAAATCGCCTGGTCGCGTAAAGACCACAATCGCCCCATCTATATCTCCGACACCCAACAGCACGACCATCATACCCTGATCAAATATACGTTCTTAGGGTTGGAAGGCGAATTTGAGATACCGTTCATCGAGGATGCCTCGATCGAAAACGCCATCCAATGCCTTGCCGTCATGTTGTATATGGGTATTCCGCGACGCGAGATCGCCAAACGGATGCGAAACCTCGAGCCCGTAGCAATGCGCCTCGAAGTAAAAGAGGGCAATAACGACTGTATGCTTATCAACGACACCTACAACTCGGACATCAACTCGCTCGACATCGCACTCGATTTCATGATGCGCCGCTCTTCGGCCGATAAGAAGAACACCCTGATCCTGTCGGATATATTACAGACCGGGCTTCTTCCGAAATCGCTTTACCGCAAGGTGGCCGATTTGTGCAAACGGAAAAAAGTGGACAAAATCATCGGTATCGGACGAGATCTGGTTGAGAACGAAGCGCTTTTCACGATGGAAAAAGCCTTTTTCCCATCCACCGAAAAATTTCTCGAATCCGATCTGATCAATCAGTTCAGCAACGAGCTGATCCTGTTGAAGGGTGCACGCCATTTTCATTTCGAAACCATCTCCGACCGCCTCGAGCTGAAACAGCATGAAACCATACTCGAAGTTAATCTCGACGCGATCGTACACAACTATAACCAGTACAAGCAACAACTCAATCCCGCTACCCGCATCGTTTGCATGGTAAAAGCATTCGGGTATGGCGCCGGATCGTTCGAGCTTGCCAAAACCCTGCAGGATCAGGGATGCGACTACCTGGCGGTAGCCGTAGCCGACGAAGGTGCCGCGTTGCGAAAGCAAGGCATCACTACGCCGGTGATGGTGATGAACCCCGAGTTCAGCACCTTCCGCACCATTTTTGAGCATCTGCTCGAACCCGAAATATACAGCTTCAAGCTGCTGAAAGCCTTCATTCATGAAGGGGAACGCCTGGGCATCACCAATTTCCCGATCCATATCAAGATCGATTCAGGAATGCACCGCCTCGGATTCCTTCCTTCCGAAATAGAGGAGCTGATTCAACTCTTATTGCGACAAAATACGGTAATCGTACGCTCCGTGTTTTCACATCTTGCCGGAAGCGACGATGAGCAGTTCGACGATTTCACTCGCGAGCAGATTCGCACTTTCAAGGCATGCGCCGCAAAAATAGAGCAGGCGTTCGATCATAAGATCCTAAAGCATATCCTCAACTCGGCTGGTATCGAGCGGTTCGCCGAAGATCAGCTCGACATGGTACGGCTCGGCATCGGGCTCTATGGCATCGAAGCCTCTCATACGGATATGCACCTGCGCAACATCAGCACCCTGCGCTCTACCATCTTGCAGATCAAAACCCTTCCGGCAGGCGACACGGTGGGCTATTCACGCAAAGGAGCCCTTACCCGCCAGTCGCGCATCGCAATGGTGCCGATCGGATATGCCGACGGATTCGACCGCCGTCTGGGCAATGGCAACGGCTACGTGATTATCAACGGCCACAAATGCCCTACCATCGGCAATATCTGCATGGACGTATGTATGATCGACGTAACCGATATCGCCTGCGAAGAGGGCGATCCGGTGATCCTGTTTGGCGAAGAATTACCCGTTACGGTGCTTTCGGATATTTTGCAAACCATCCCTTATGAAATCATCACTTCGGTCTCCGCACGGGTAAAAAGAGTATACTTCCGTGAGTAAACGCTGTTTTTTTGCCCGAAAGGGCTGATTATTTACACAGTTTTCTTAGTTTTGCGCAGTTTTCACACAAACGCGTAAATAATCACGTCAAATACATATAGGAATAAAAGTATGGCTTATAATTTATTGAAAGGGAAAAGAGGAATTATCTTCGGTGCCCTGAACGACATGTCGATTGCATGGAAAGTAGCAGAAAAAGCAGTTGAAGAAGGTGCTCAGATCGTATTGACCAATACTCCGGTTGCGGTTCGTATGGGTACTGTAAACGAGCTTGGACAGAAACTGAACGCAGAAGTGATTCCTGCCGACGCTACAAACGTTGAAGATCTTGAAATGCTTTTCACAAAAGCACAAGAGATCATGGGGGGTAAAATCGATTTCGTTCTTCACTCAATCGGTATGTCGCCAAACGTGCGTAAAAAACGTACTTACGACGATCTTGACTACGATTTGTTGGATAAAACATTAGATATCTCTGCTATCTCATTCCACAAAATGATTCAGGTAGCGAAAAAACAGGATGCAATCTCTGAAGGTGGTTCAATCCTTGCGCTTTCATACGTAGCCGCACAGCGTACATTCTACGGATACAATGATATGGCTGATGCCAAATCTTTGCTTGAATCGATCGCTCGCAGCTTCGGTTACATCTACGGACGCGAAAAAGGTGTTCGTATCAACACGATCTCTCAGTCGCCTACGATGACTACTGCCGGAAGCGGTGTGAAAGGATTCGATGGTCTTTGCGATTTCTCCGACCGTATGTCGCCGCTTGGCAACGCTAACGCAGACGAATGTGCAGACTACTGTATCGTAATGTTCTCTGACATGACGAAAAAAGTAACAATGCAGAACCTGTTCCACGACGGTGGTTTCTCAAGCATGGGAATGTCACTTCGCGGTATGGAGCAATACAACAAAAGCTTCGTACAGGAAAATACAGCAGAAGACGGACACGTTATCTACGGATAATCAATCGCTTCTTAAATAAAACCAAAACCCGCAATACGGCAAAACCGATATTGCGGGTTTTGTGTTTTTATAGGAAAGTTATCATCTAAAACAGATTAGCATGTTAATTATCCTGCCCCCATCCACTACGATGGATATGACTCCCGTCACCACCCCTACGGATGAAGTGACCATCCCCGTATTTCAAAAAGAAGCCGAATATCTGGCCTCCCTGTATCACCAATATACCGTCGGCGGCCTTGAACACCTGTTTAAAATCAGCGCCCCGCTCGCCCAAAAGGCGTATGACGAATACCTCCATTTCGAAGCCGATCCGCAAAAACCCGCCATTTTAGCTTTCAAAGGCGCGCTTTATAAAGCGATGCACCCCGAATCGTTTTCCGAAGATGAAATGTTGTTCGCCCAAAAACACATTCGCATTCTCAGCTCGCTCTATGGCGTTTTAAAACCGCTCGACGGTATCAAAGAGTATCGCTCTACCTTCTTTCTGAAACTGAACGGCATGGATACCGACCTGGCCCATTACTGGCATCAACCCATCACCGACCACCTGATCGGCGACGCGTCGCGCAAAAACAATCAGATTCTTTACCTGTCGGTGCTCGATATGCTCAAAGTGGTAGATCTCGACAAACTGAGGGAAGCAAATGAAGTAATCATTGTAAAATTCAAAGACAAGCGCGAGGGCGAATGGAAAATTATCCGCGAATATGAGAAACCCGCGGTAGCCAATCTCACCGCATGGTTGGTAAAAAACAAAATCGATCAGCTCGACGCCGTAAAACAATGGAATTGGGACGGCTATGCGTTTAACGAATCGTTGTCTGACAAGGGTAACTGGATCTTTACGCGCGAATCGTAAAGCAGAGTAGCGCGCATCGGTAGTGCGTAAGGTTTATCCCCCTCCCGGGTGTATGATTGCGCGCGGATAATCCGGATGCCGCCCGCGGGCGACGCAATGACGCTCCGCGAAGAACACGAACGCCGTCCACGGGCAAACTTTGGGTTCTTCACGAGCGACGTTCGTGTTCTTCACGAGCGACGTTCATGTCCTTCGCGGACAAACAGTAACGGAAGCAGCATTCGAAACTGGAGGAGATACGACAAAAAACAAAAGGCTCTGCCAAGGAAACCACTTTGGGTACCCTGGCAGAACCTTTTATATCGTTAGATTCAAAAGATCAATACTGCTCTTTCTCGTTCGGGAAATCGCTGCTTTTTACATCCTCGATGTAATTGCGCACCGCTTCGGTCATGATCGTATGCATATCGGCATAACGACGCAAGAAGCGAGGCGAAAAGCCCTGATTCAATCCGAGCATATCGTGCATCACCAATACCTGACCGTCGCAACCGTTACCTGCGCCGATACCGATGGTCGGGATCGACAAAGACTGCGAAACTTCGGTAGCCAGGTGGGCCGGAATTTTTTCAAGCACTACAGAGAAACAACCGATCTCTTCAAGCATTTTGGCATCTTCTTTCAGCTTAGCCGCTTCCGCCTCATCTTTCGCACGAACCGAATAAGTACCGAACTTATTGATCGATTGCGGAGTGAGTCCCAAATGGCCCATTACCGGAATACCGGCCGTAAGAATGCGCTCGATCGACTCGCGGATTTCAGATCCACCCTCCATTTTCACACAATCGGCACCGGTTTCTTTCATGATGCGAATAGCCGAAGCCAACGCCTCTTTCGAATTCCCCTGATAAGTACCGAATGGAAGATCAACTACGACCAATGAACGTTTTACACCTCTTACTACCGACTGACCATGATAAATCATATGATCGAGCGTAATAGGCAATGTGGTAACATTTCCCGCCATTACATTCGAAGCAGAGTCACCCACCAGGATCACATCCATTCCTGCCCCGTCAATAATTTTGGCCATTGTATAATCGTATGCGGTAAGCATCGAAATTTTTTCACCACGTGACTTCATTTCAATCAGTCGGCGAGTGGTTACTTTTCTTGTATCTTCTGTATAAGTTGACATAATCAGTTTTTATTAAACAGGGTGCAAAGTTATTAATTATCATATTCCCTATTTATTTATTTGCAATAATTGACGTTCTGTTTTATTAATAAAATGGCCTTTATTTAAAAATATAGTGTTAAAAAAGGCCTTTAATGGGTATATAATCCATTAATATGTTGTAGAGCATTAAAAAATATTTGTTCACACCTGCCCGACGACATACATTTGTAACACCTTAAATAAACAACCATAACACAATACCTTAAATAACACAACCTGAAAAACCGAGGATTTAATACCAGTTATGAATTTTGAAAAACACGAGGTATTTTTTACATTTAATTCAGCAATTATTGCTGATTTCAAAATAAAAAGAGCAGCCTGCGAAGGCTGCTCTTCTTATTTATTTTTATCTTCACTTATTCAAACATCAATTACAAACATTCATCTTCATGGAGTTTCTTGAAACATATCACCTGTCGGGCATCGTCATCGGGCTTGCCACGTTTCTGATTATCGGTCTTTTTCATCCCATCGTAATCAAAGCGGAATATTATTGGGGCGTAAAATGCTGGTGGCTCTTCCTGATCGCGGGTATCATCGGGATGGTAGCATCCGTATTATTGACCAATATCTTGTGGTCGGTGCTTTGCGGCGTGTTCGCGTTTTCCTCTTTTTGGTCGATCGGCGAGATATTCGAACAACGCCAACGGGTAGCCAAAGGATGGTTTCCGGCCAATCCGAATAGAAAACAGACGACAGACAAGAGCGACAAACAGATCGCGAAATGAATAAACGGCTTGAGAGGCCGATTTTTCCGGTTCGGTAACTTATAGAAGGGAGCATATTTATGTTCCCTTTATTTTTGATCGTTGAAACAGCTTAAACACACTACGAAACGATTAAAAACAGAAAGAATGAAAACCGGAATCAGATTTTTACTTTTTATCACAGGGATATTCCTGTTTATCAGTTGCAGTTCTGAAAAGAAGGGCTCCGAAGAACAGACCATGACGATCAGGGTAGCGCAAGTAACCGCACAACCCGTCAATCAGACAGATGAGTTTCCTTTCATCTCGAAACCATTCCGCACCTCCACCCTCTCCTTCCGGGTGAGCGGCCCGATTGACCGGTTCGATGTATTCGCCGGTAATTTTTATAAAAAAGGACAAGAGATTGCCCGGATCGATCCACGCGATTTCCGGATACGTCGCGAACGCGCAGAGGCAATCTACCAACAGGCGCGCACCGAATTTGAGCGCATTGAGGTATTATATCATAAAAACAACCTCTCGGCCAGTGCTTTCGAAAAGGCAAAAGCCGAATTTACAAGCGCGCGTACCGCATACGAAACAGCAACGAACGAACTGGAGGATACACGCCTGATCGCTCCATTCGACGGCTATGTGGGCGAAGTGTTTATCGAGCAGTATCAGGACGTGAAAGCGACTCAACCCATCCTTACTTTTGTGGATCTGAACCAGCTGCGCATCGAAGCTTTCGTATCGCAACAGGTCGCGCTACGGGCCAGAGCGCTCAAACAGGTTTCCATCCGGTTTAATTCGTTGCCCGAAGCTCAATTCACCGGCAACGTAATCGAACTATCCAAAAGCACCACCTCCAATAACCTCTCTTATCTGCTTACCGCTTCTCTTCCCAACACGAACAATGAATTACTGGCAGGGATGTCGGGTAAAATCACATTTGACGCTTCCGCCTCGGTTTCGCCGGAGCTGATGACCGTTATCCCGCAAAAAGCCGTGTGCCATCGCCCCACTACGGGCAGCTATGTATGGGTGATCGACTCGAATACCATGCAGGTAAAGCGCCGGAATATACGAACCGGCAATCTGCTGCCCAACGGCAACGTAGAGATTCATGACGGGTTAAAAAGCGGAGAACAGGTGGCGATCAGCGGGCTTCGTTTCTTATCAGATCATAAAACCGTTATGACCGAAGCGGAACCGGCTGCTTCATCCATTTCAGAAAATCATTCAAAGCAATATTAAAAGGGAGAGAAATAGCATGAAGTGGGTGAAATATTTTTTACAGAATAAACCGGTAACCATCCTGATTTTGTTTTTGGTGTTTGCCGGAGGGATTTTCTCATACCTGAAAATGGGAAAACTGGAGGATGCTCCCTTTACCATCAAGCAGGCGCTTGTGATTACGCCTTATCCGGGCGCGTCGCCGCAGGAGGTACAGAGCCAGGTAACCGATGTGCTTGAAGAAGCGATTCAGTCGTTGGGCGAGCTGTATTACCTGAAGACGGAAAACCGGGCGGGATTATCGAAGATTACGGTGTATGTAAAGAAAGAGATACGCGCCGCCGAGATGCAACAGCTTTGGGATAAGCTGCGCCGCAAAGTGGGCGATGCGCAAAGCAAGTTGCCTCCGGGCGCGGGTGTATCGGTGGTAAATGATGATTTCGGCGATGTATTGGGTGTGTTTTATGCCCTGACGGGCAATCAATACACCTATCGCGAGCTGGAAGAGCAGGCTAAACTGATCAAGAACGATTTGCTGCGGGTAAAAGATGTGGCCAAAGTGGAGCTTTACGGTATCCAGGTGCCTACGATCGAGGTGAATATATCGCCTTCGCTGATGGCTCGTTCGGGCATTACGACGCGCGACATCACGCAGGCATTCGACGCGCAGAACCGGATGGTGGATGCGGGTGCGATCGAAACCGACGAACACCGCATCCGTATCGAATCGACGGGCAATTTCTATTCGCTCAATGATATCCGCAACCTGACGATCACTTCGCGTACGGGCGAATATTTCCGCTTGGGCGATATCGCGCAAATCAACGAAGGATATAAAACGCCGGCCGGCAACATCATGCGTGTGAACGGCGAACCGGCGGTGGGGATAGCGGTTTCGACGGTGCCTACGGGAAACGTAGTGGATATGGCGGAACTGGTAAAACAACGGATCAATCATTTCAACGACAACATGCCGGAGGGATTCGCGCTCACCTCTATTTATGACCAGGGGCACGAATCGGCGGTGGCGAATCAGGGATTCATCCTCAACCTGATCATATCGGTGATCACCGTGGTGGCGATTCTGCTGTTCTTCATCGGCTTCAAAAACGGATTGCTCGTAGGGAGCGGACTGGTATTTTCTATCTTCGCCACGCTGATCGTGATGCTGGCGGGAGGTATCGCCCTGCAACGGATGTCGCTGGCGGCCATCATTATTGCCATGGGAATGCTGGTGGACAATGCGATCGTGGTATCAGACTCGGCGCTGGTAAATATGCAGAAGGGGATGCGCAAACGGGTGGCCATTCTGCAGGCTTGCTCATCAACGGCCATTCCGTTGCTGGCGGCTACGGTAATCGCCATTCTGACCTTTTTGCCAATCTATTTTTCGCCACATATTACGGGTGAATTGTTGGCGTCGCTGGTGTTGGTGATCGGAATATCGCTGATGTTCAGCTGGGTTTTCGCACTGACACAAACACCGTTCTGCATTCAGGAATTCGTGCGACGTCCCCGGCCGGATGAGCTGAGCGGCGAATTGTTTAGCGGAAAAATATTCGACCGCTTCCGCACCTCGCTGAGATGGGTGATCCGCCACCGGTATGCGGCGATCGGCAGCATGGTGGTATTGCTGATCGCTTCAGCATGGAGCTTCAAATTTATCCCGAAAGTATTCGTTCCGGCGTTAGACAAGCAATACTTTACGTTAGATATTTGGCTGCCCGAGGGAACCCGCATCGAAAAAACAGATGCGATGGTAACCGAGATGGCAACTTTTATCGCCCAAAAACCGCAAACGGAAGTGGTTTCCTCTTATATCGGGCGTACACCGCCACGCTATTATCTGTCGAATATTTCATTCGGACCACAGCCCAACTACGCCCAATTGCTGGTGAAGGGGAAAACGTCGAAAGACGCACGCGAACTGCAAGACGAATTGCAATCGTCTATCCGCCGGCTCTATCCGGAGCCGCTCATCAAGGTGAACAAGTTCGAATTGAGTCCGCTTACCGAGGCGATGATCGAAGCCCGGTTTTTAGGGCCCGACCCGGCCGTACTCGATTCGCTGGTGGGCGAGGCGATGGTGATTATGCAGCGGAATCCGAAAACGGCAGACGTACGCAACGAATGGGGAAATATGACACGGATTATCCGTCCGGTATTCGACCCGGTGAAGGCGGGTGCGCTCGGCATCACGAAAAGCGCGATGATGGAATCGGTCAAATCGCTTCAGGAGGGTAGCCCGGTGGGCATTTACCGCGATAATGAAAAGAAAGTACCGGTGGTGCTTAAATCGCACGAAGAGCAGATCAGCGACCCAGTGGCACTGGGCAATTTCGCCGTATGGAACGGGGAAAACTCAGCTCCCCTTTCGCAGGTAACCGCCGATATCGAAACCGACTGGGAATTTCCGCAGGTACGCACCTATAACCGCCAGTTGTCGATGGCTGCCATGTGTGGCGTGAAGCATGGGCATACGATGGCGGAAGTACATGGCGAGATGCGCAAGGAGATTGAGGCAATGTCGCTGCCCGAAGGGTATTCGTTCTTTTGGGACTCGCAGTATAAGGATCAGAGCGAGGGATTACAGGCGCTTTCGAAATTCTTTCCGCTGGCGTTTCTGCTGCTGATCGTTATTCTGGTGGCACTGTTCGGTAATTTCCGACAACCGTTGCTGATTATCTGCGTACTGCCGTTATCATTGATCGGGGTGGCGGTCGGAATGTTGCTGACCGGATTCGAATTCGGATTCTTCCCGATTGCCGGATGGCTCGGATTGCTCGGTATGATCATAAAGAATGTAATCGTATTGATTGACGAAATCAACGCGCAACGCAAAAACGGAGTCGCTCCGTATCATGCCGTAATCGAAGCTACCGTATCACGTACACGCCCGGTACTGATGGCGGCCACTACTACGATTTTCGGGATGGTTCCCCTGCTGTTTGACGTAGCATTCGGAGGGATGGCGGCGACGATTATTTTCGGACTTACGTTTGCCACGCTGCTTACCCTGTTTATCACTCCGGCGCTCTACGCTGTGTTTTATAAGGTAAAGGAGGCATAAGAGAAGGACTGAAATTTAAGTTGATAAAAACGGATTATACAAATGAAGAAATACATATTGTTTGCATTCATGATTACACTGTGCTCCGGAATCGGAGCGCAGGAATCATTGCTTGAAAAATACAGGGCAATGGCCCTCGACTATAATTACGACCTGAAGAGTGCCGAAAAGAACATACAGGCAAGTATGGAGCTGGAGCGAATGGCGAATGCCGACTTCAAGCCCAAACTGTCGGGTAGCGGCAATTTTCAATATACGGGAAATCCGACCACTTTAACACTCGACTTACCCATATTGGATGCTCCGATGGCATTTGAAGGGAAGAACATGCGCTACGGCGCGGCTCTTTCGCTTGTTCAGCCCATCTATACCGGCGGACGGCTGCTCGAAAAATTGCGTCTGGCGCAATATCAGCAATCACTGGGTAAAAACCAGCAGCGGATGATTCACTCTTTGGTATGTTATCAAACCGATATGCAATACTGGAATACGGTGGCACGCGCTGAGATGGTGACCATTGCCTCCGATTTCCGGAATTCGGTAGCATCGCTCACCGAAACGATTCGTGAAAGGGTTGAAGTGGGATTGACCGATCCGCAGGATCTGCTGATGGCGGAGGTAAAACTCAACGAGGCCGATTTTCAGCTGTTGCAGGCAAAGAACAATTTTGAAACCGGACGCATGGCGCTCAATTCGATGATCGGATCGGAACTGACCGCCCAAACCCCGGTGGATGAGCGTGTGCCGGTTGTAGAAGCCAATACGTTCGCGCAGCATTCGGATCAGACACGCCCGGAAATAGAGATTGCCCACGATCAGGTCAGAATTGCCCAGAGTACACTCAAGATTAACGATTCGAAATACAAACCGCAACTGCAGGTGGGCGCGGAAGGAAGCTACGGATCGCCGGGGTATGACTTTAATGCAGATATGGATCCGAACTATGCCGTTTATGCAAAACTGTCGGTACCGATTTTCGAATGGGGCAAACGCCGCAGCGAAAAACGCCTCTCTTCGCAGAAAGTGGGAGTAGCGGAAGATCAGCTAAACAAAGTAAAGGACCAGGTGGCACTGGAGGTTGAAACCGCTCGCCTCTCGCTCAATCAGGCGTTGCAACGGATCCGGTTGTCCGAATCGTCGCTCGATAAAGCGCGCGAGAATGAAAAGAAAGCGCTCGAACGATATAACGAAGGGAAAAGCTCTATTCTGGAAGTGATCGATGCTCAGGTGTACCGGCTTACCTCGCAAATGAATTATACGCAGGCGAAAGTAAATGCCCAGGGTAATTACGCGGCTTTATTAAAAGCATTGAACGAATACGAAGTAACAGAATAATAAATCTTGTAAGTTTACAAAAAATAGCATGATCTTATGAAAACAGAACGGGTATTGTATGCGCTCTTATTTTCCGGACTCGGAATCTTCTCTTATCTGTTGTTGGTTAATTCGGTCAATATTCAGCTAAAAGAATCGGTTTCCTCTTTCGGCTTCGTTGCATTCTTCATTATCGCATTCAACATATTGGGGTTTTCAACATTATCGCTCAGCTCCTGGATCAACCGCTACTATCCCCGTTATCTGAATAGCCGGTGGAAAATCAGCGGGCTCTATCTGCTGGTGGCCTTCATGTTGCTATTACTCAATTACAGCGTATTGGTTTCGGCGAAACTTCTTGCCGGCTCGCAGCAACCGTTTCTGTTTCCTAACGGAGGCGTGCGGATTTTGCTGTTGGTATGGCTCGCCGAACTGATCATCATCTCTTTGTTGCTGGCCAACCGGTCGATGCAAAGCAACCTCGATTTGCAGAAAAAGACAGCCGAATTACAGAAAGCCAATACTACGGCGCGCTATCAGGCATTGCAGAATCAACTCAATCCGCATTTCCTGTTCAACAGCCTCAATACGCTGATTGCAGAAATCGAATACGATCCGAAGGGAGCGGTTGAGTTTACCCGAAACTTATCGAACGTTTACCGCTATGTATTGCAATGTCAGGACAAACCGTTGGTAACACTTGAAGAAGAACTTGAATTTGTGCAGTCTTATATTTATCTTCACAAAGTACGGTTGGGCGATTGTTTCGACTGGAATTCCCGCATACCCGCCGATTACCAGGAGAGCCTGTTACCACCACTTACATTGCAACTATTGATTGAAAACGTATTAAAGCACAATTCGATTACGCAGAATAAACCGATGGAGATTCGGGTGACGATTGAAAAAGGAAGGTTGATTGTGAGCAATCCGGTGAACCAGAAGCCGGTAGGCGACAGTCCGCAAAAGGGACTGGAAAACCTGTCGGCCCGCTGTAAGCTCGCTTTGGGAGAAGATATCGAGATAGACCGATCGGACAATTATTTTACGGTAAAAGTTCCGTTATTATATGAATGAATAAATTTTTATCAGGATGCATAAAATACAAGCTGTAATCATTGAAGACGAAATTCCGGCTGTCCGGCTGCTTCATTCAATGATTTCCCGTTTGCGACCCGATTGGGAATTACAAGTCGTGCCCGGAAACATCGACGAGGCTGTCGAGTGGTTTGCAACTCATCCTCATCCGGATCTGATTTTTCTGGATATACAACTGGCTGATGGCAACTCTTTCGATTTTCTGACGAAAGCCCGACCTGAATCGACCATTATATTTACGACGGCTTATGATGAATATGCAATTCGGGCCTTTAGCGTAAACAGCATTGATTATTTACTCAAACCGATCGACGAAGAGCGCCTTGCCGAATCGATCGCCAAGTATGAATCGATCGGGCAACGTCAGCGTGAAATATTGCAGGAGCAATACCTCGAAACGGTGATGGAGAGTTTGCACCAACGCGAAAAAAAATATCGCTCCCGGTTTCTGATTTCGGGTGTGGATAAATTGTGGACCTTGCCGGTTGAGGAGGTGGCCTATTTTTATTCCGAAAACAAAATCACTTTTGCCGTAACCCATGCAGGCGAAGAGCATGTGCTGGATCTTTCGCTCGAAAAACTTTCGGAGCAACTTGATCCCGACCAGTTTTTCAGGGCAAACCGCCAAGTCTTATTGTGCATACGCGCCATTCGCCGTATCGAACCCCATTTCAATGGAAAAGCCGTCGTAATGGTTACGCCGGCTTTCAAACAAAAGATTACAATCAGTAAGGAAAAGATGGCTACGTTTAAACTATGGCTCAACTACTGATTCACAGTTTCTGCCGTTAACTAAAATACCCGCCACCGGAGGATTTGCTTATGGCAAACCGATCCGTTGACGGGTATTTTTATTTCGATAGAGTAACCTACGGCATTAGTCCGTTACGATGTTCAGCTCTGCTCCCGAAGCGAAATCATCGCCATTCTGAGCATTTAAAGCTGTAAAACGAATATAACGTGCTTTTACAGGTTGAGTAAACATTACTCTTTTCTCTTTTTTATTATTCTCGAAAGCTGCCTGATGTATGGCTTCGCCCCAGTTTTTGCCGTCCTGGCTTACATAAATGGCATAATCGCGGATATCTCCGTTGCCACCCTCTTGACGAGGCAGGTATGTAAATCCTTTCACGGTTTTTTCCTCTCCGGCATCCAGGTCTACCCAATGCGGGTATTTGGCAACCGTTACCGAATACATGGTATGCCAGATCGTACCTCTGTCGCCATCGGTCAGATGCGAGGCGTTTCCATCCCCTACTTCCTGGCTACTTGCCGAAATTACTTTCAGACGGTTTTTACCTTCCTGACTCAGCATTACCGGAGCCGGTCTTTCGCCTGCACCTTTTACATTGGCTACTGCTTCGAGCTCATTTTTAGTTGCTACCGGACGAATGATAAAACCAAGGTTGTTGTATCCCGCCATCACGCGGTCTTCCACCAACGGGCCACCCTGACCACAACTGTTTCCACCCAATCCGGTTACACCCATATCCAGACGCAAATACGTATCGCCCGCTTCCGGCAACTGGTGCGGATGTCCGGCCAACGTCATATCGAGTGCCGAATATTGCAATGCCGATACCGACAGGCGATCGGTAGCTACAAACGCAGCCCCTTTGCCTTGTGTATTCGTCAATGCACACCAGCGTACATCTTCGTGGTTACCCACTTCCTGCGGTTTCGGGAAAGCAGTAAACTGATCGGCAACCGTACTTTCGTAAACGCGTACGAACTGTCCTGATTTACGGTCGGCATAGTTTTCGATCGGTCCGCGTCCGTAATAAGCAAAGTCGGCATACTGCTGCGGCACCTTCATGACATACCCCAAACGAGGAAGCACCTTGTTCGGGAATTCAGATGCGATGGCAGCCTGCAATTCAACCGATCCGTCAGGATATACCGTCCATGTCTGGTTGGTGATGAATTTGAAGTCGTTCTTGCTGAACGGCTGATCCGTCAATTCCTCGATGCTGTTTTTACCCGAGCTGGTACCACCCAGAATTTTCGCCGCGTTCGGAGCCTGCGATTCAATACTGAAGGCAACCACAACCTCACCATTCGGTTTTCGGGTTACTTTGCTGCTTGTAGCCTGATGTTTCAGGTTGTGCAATCCGATTTCGAACCATTGCTGGTAGAACCAGTTGTCGTTATTAACAAACGCACGGAATGCATCCAGTTTCGGCCCGTTGCCGGCTTCGATGATCGTTTCGTCGCCATATACCAGGCTATAGATCGAACCGGTGTTCATATCGAATTTCACTTCGAAATTTTCACCTTTTACCGATTTCTGTTTCGGAGCGCTATCCGATACGCGCAGTTTCTTACCGGTCTGAGCCAATTTGTTTACGGCAGGAAGGGCAGTCGCTTCTTTAACCAGAATCTGTTCTTCAGCCTGCACATACTCTTTTGGCGCCCACGGTTTATTTTCGTCAAGCACAAACTGCACATTCACAAAATATTCGGCATCGTCGCGCAACGTTTCTTTGTTAAACGGCACTGAAACAGTCATACGCTTACGCGGCTCGATGTTCAGTTTGCCCAAATCACCCTGGCGAATCTCTTTTCCGTTTTCATACAGCACCCATTTCGCACGGTATTCATTCAGGTTTCTGAAATAATATTTATTGAATACCTCAAACGTTCCTTTCGATACGTCGATCGGTTTGACGTCGATATTCTGATACACTTTCTTCACTTCGAAATACTGTGGTTTCGGTGTCAGATCGCCGAATACCAATCCGTTCATAACGAACTGCCCGTCATTCGGTGTATCGCCGAAGTCACCTCCATAAGCGAAATAACGCTTACCGGTCTGGGCATCGTAATGATACATCGACTGATCCACCCAGTCCCAGATGGCACCTCCGCAGAAGAAGTTGGTCGATTCGATCGCTTCCCAGTAATCGTCGAGATTACCGCAGGCGTTACCCATCGAATGCGCGTATTCCGAAATATGGAACGGATATTTGATATCATACGTTCCTTTCACGGCACCGCGCGTCCAGGCGATAGAAGGATATTGGTTCGAGCCCATATCCACGATATCATTATTACGCTCGTACTGTACCGGACGAGACAAATCTACTCTCTTTAATGAGTCGTAGGCAGCCGCGTAGTTTTTACCCGGACCACCTTCATTACCCAACGACCAGATCACGATCGACGGATTATTGATATTGCTGCGCACCATTTCGAGCACACGTGCCACATGGGCTTTGCGCCACTCTACCGGATGCGAGAGCGATTCTTTTCCATAATAATACTGATGAGATTCGAGATTGGCCTCATCTTCAAGATAGATACCGTATTTATCACACAGATAATACCAGTACGGATCATCCGGATAATGCGAATTACGCACATGATTGATATTGGCCTGCTTCATCAGCATCACCTCTTTCTCCATCACCTCGCGCGAAATCACGTGTCCCGTACCCGGAGAAGACTCATGACGGTTCACCCCTTTGAGTTTCACCGTTTTTCCGTTTACATAGTAATAGCGTCCGGCCAAACCGAACTCATCCTGCGAAGCGGCTGTTTCTTTGATTTCAACCTCACGGAACCCTACAAAAGAGGAAACCGTCTCAATCGTTTTGCCCTTGTTGTCTTTCAATTCGGCAACGAGCGTATAGCGGTAAGGAGCCTCAGCCGACCATTTGTTCGGATTCTTCACCTGCAATACCGTTTTCTGCGCCTTTTTCGTTTGGTTCGCCTCTACCACCTCGATCACTCCGGTGGCCACAGCGTTTTCTACCGGTGCATTCTCATCCGAATACAGTTTATTGGCAAACAACGAATAAGCGATGCTATATCCTTTGGCTTTCTTTTTTCCGAAATTGCGGATATCGGCGTCAATCGTCAGGCTACCGTCTTGATAATTTTCATCCAGATCCGGAATTACGCGCAGATCCTTAATCTGTACTTTCGGAGTTGAGTAAATAGCTACCGTACGGAAGATTCCCGGCAAGCGGAACATATCCTGCGCTTCTAAGAACGAAGCGTCAGAGCTGCGATACACTTCGGCCGCAACCATGTTTTTACCCGCTTTCAGATAAGGGGTAATATTAAAACGCGCCGCATTACGCGAGTTTTTCGAAAATCCGATATAATGACCGTTGATCCACAAATAAAAGAATGAATCCACCCCGTCGAAGCTGATAAACACTTCTCGTCCATCCCAATCCTGCGGGATATCGAATTCACGACGGAACGAACCCACCTCGTTGCGGTGTTTAAAGGTAGTCCAGTTTTCTTTCGGCGTACGCATAACGCCTCCGCGCCAGTCGTCCACTTTTATTTCATGGTGGAAAATCACCGGCTGATTCACATAAATAGGCACACCGTATTTCAGCGAGCCGTCTTTCTGGATCCCCTCGATATTCCAGTTAGAAGGAACCGCAATCTTATCCCACGAAGCGGTGTTAAATCCGGGTTGGTAGAAGTCTTTCGGACGTTCATCCGGGTTCGGTGCCCAATGAAAATCCCATTCACCATTTAGCGACTGCCAGAATTTACTATATTCGGGCAATACGTTACGGGCACTTGTTACGTCCTGAAAAGAGAAGAAATAAGCCCGTGGCTGCTCCTTGTTAAAAGCAAGATTTTCGGGCGATTCCCATTCATTTCCAACAGGTGCCTGTGCAGGGCCATAATAAAATCCGTCTAAGGGAGCCAATGCCGCGTAGCTTTGCATGGCAAACCCCAGAAACAATAAGCTGAATGCGTGTTTTCTCATACGTATTGAAATCTTAGCAATTTAGTTTGCTGGCACGAAAATAGCTTTCAAAATGGTTTTTTCAAAATTTTACATAAATAAGTGTATCTATAAATACTTATTAATTCACGAAAAGCCTTTATTTTATTTTTTGTTGATATAATCAACAATCCAAGCCCCCACATCCGAAGTCAGATAAGCCGGTTTACCTGCTTCCTGAATATCGGCCGTACGCACATATTGATCGATCGACGCATTTACCGCCTCGCGAATCAGCGCCGCCTCTTTCTTTAACCCGAACGCATAATCAAACATCATGGCTGCCGACAGAATCGCGGCCAACGGATTGGCGATGTTCTTTCCGGCCGCCTGAGGCCATGAGCCGTGAATCGGTTCGAATACCGAAGTATGGATTCCGATGGAAGCAGAGGGGAGCATCCCCATCGATCCGGTAATCACCGAGCCCTCGTCGGTAAGTATATCGCCGAACATATTCTCGGTTACCATCACGTCGAAATCTTTCGGCCATTGAATCATGCGCATCGCCGCGTTATCCACAAACATGTATTCGGTGGTTACTTCCGGGTAACGGGGTTCAATCTCTTTGGCTACCTCACGCCACAACCGCGAAGTGGCCAGTACATTCGCCTTATCCACGATCGTCAGTTTCTTACGGCGTTTCATGGCATATTCGTACGCCAGTTCTATGATACGTTCAATCTCCGCGCGGGTATATACACAGGTATCGTAAGCGGTATTGCCATCTTCGGAGCGCCCTTGCGGACGGCCGAAATAAAGACCTCCCGTCAGCTCGCGAATACACATGAAATCGGCTCCTTCAATCAGATCGGCACGCAGAGGCGATTTCGATATCAATGCCGGAAACGTCGTAATCGGGCGGATATTGGCATAAAGGCCCAACTGTTTACGCATGGCCAGCAATCCCTGTTCAGGGCGCACTTTGGCCGACGGATTATTATCGAACTTCGGATCGCCTACCGCCCCGAACAATACCGCATCACATTCCATGCACAACGCATGGGTGCTTTCGGGATACGGATCGCCTACCCGGTCGATCGCCGTAGCTCCGCAAAGCGCTTCTTCCCAAGTCAGTTCATGTCCGAATTTATCACATACCGCCAATGCGGCGTTGAGTGCCTCCCGTGTGATCTCGGGCCCGATTCCGTCGCCGGGTAAAACTGCTATCTTTAATCTCATTGGTATATAAATTTCTACTGTTCTATTTTATTCAACATTTTAATGGTCGCCTTAATCGCCGCCTCCGTCTGGTCGGCATCCAGTCCGCGCGTTTTAAAACTTTCGCCCTTATATTCCCAACTGATCAACGCCTGCACCAAGGCATCCGTTCGTCCGCCGGGAGGAATACTCACCACATAGTTGGTCAGTTTCGGCAAATCGCGTTCAAGCTGATTGTGATAGATTCCTTTAAGTGCTTTCATAAACGCATCATACTGTCCGTCGCCCGAAGATGCAGCCTCGTACACCTCTCCGGCAATCTCAATTTTCAGTATCGCCACCGGCTTCAGCCCCTGTGCCACAGAGAGCGAATAATTCAGGATACGTATCGGCTGGTTTTCGGGTTCATGGTGCAAAACATCCGACATGATATAGGGCAGATCCTCCTGCGTTACAATCTCCTTCTTATCGCCCAATTCGATAATGCGTTGCGTTACGCGCCGCATCGAATCCTCATCGAGCGAGATACCCAGCGCCTCCAGATTCATGCTGATGTTGGCTTTTCCCGAAGTTTTGCCAAGCGCATACGACCGGGTGCGCCCAAAACGCTCCGGCATCAGATTGCTGTAGTAAAGATTGCTCTTCGAATCGCCGTCGGCATGCACCCCCGCACATTGGGTAAACACGTTTTCCCCTACGATCGGGCTGTTTCCGGCAATCCGTACCCCTGAGTAAGATTCCACCAAACGGCTTACGCTGTTTATTTTATTTTCACGGATATTGGTATGCGCTTCGAGCAAATCGTGCAATACCGGAATCACACTCGAGAGCGATGCATTTCCCGCGCGTTCGCCCAGTCCGTTTACCGTACAATGAATTCCCCGTATCCCCACTTTTGCCGCCGCGAACGTATTTGCCACCGCAAGATCATAATCGTTGTGCGCATGAAAATCGAAATGCAGTCCGGGATAACGCTTCACCATCCGGTAACAGAGCGAAAATGTTTGATACGGGCTTAAAATGCCCAGCGTATCCGTGAGCATGAATCGCTTTACCGGTTCCTCTCGCAACCCATCCATCAAACGGTACACATATTCGGGCGAATGCAGGATCCCGTTCGACCAATCTTCAAGATATACGTTTACCGCTATCCCCATCTCGTGAGCCAGCCGTATATTTTCACGAATATCGGCCAAGTGCTCTTCGGGTGTTTTCTGCAATTGCAGCCGGCAATGCTTGAGCGAGCCTTTCGCCAATAAATTCATCACACGGCATCCCGCCCGATGAATCCACTCTACCGATTGTCCGTGATCGACAAATCCCAATACCTCAATCTGATGCAAGCGATTGTTTTCAATCGCCCATTGTACGATTCGTTCCACCCCCGCATATTCACCCCGGGATACCCTGGCAGAAGCCACCTCAATCCGGTCTACCCCCACCTCTTCGAGCAATTGGCGGGCGATACTCAGCTTCTCGTGCGAAGTAAAGGCCACCCCCGAAGTCTGTTCCCCGTCGCGCAGGGTGGTATCCATGATTTCAAGCATATTCATGTTCACCTCCGCATTTCTTCATACGATTCGATCATCTCTTTCTTACTCAGCAGATAATCGATATCGTCGTATCCGTTTAAAAGACAGTTTTTCTTATATGAATTAATTTCAAAATGCTCACTATTACCGGTTTGGTTATTGGTAATGGTCTGCGTATTCAAATCGACGGTGAGCGTCGCCCCGGCATTGATTTCCGAAGTATGGAAAAGCTCCTGCAGGAAATCCTCGCTCACCACTACCGGCAACACCCCGTTATTGAGCGCATTGTTACGGAATATATCGGCAAAAAAGCTCGATACCACCACCCGGAAGCCGAAGCCGGCAACCGCCCATGCAGCATGTTCACGGCTCGATCCGCTGCCGAAATTCTTTCCTGCCACCAGGATTTGACCACTGTATTTATTTCGATTCAATACAAAATCGGGATTAGGATTACCCGATTCATCATAGCGCCAATCATAAAACAGATTGGCGCCGAACCCCTCCTTATCGGTTGCTTTCAGAAAGCGGGCCGGTATAATCTGATCGGTATCCACATTCTCGATCGGAAGCGGATAAAAAGAAGAGGTCAGGGTCTGAAATTTATTTTTCATTTGAATTAGCTGTTTAAAGTGATTCGCGAGGATCTGTTATCACACCGGTGATCGCTGCGGCCGCGGCTACCAACGGCCCGCAAAGAATCGTGCGCGCTCCGGGCCCCTGCCGTCCCTCAAAATTACGGTTCGAAGTAGACAATGCGTATTTGCCTGCCGGAATCTTATCTTCATTCATCGCCAGGCATGCCGAGCAACCCGGCTGTCGCAATTCGAATCCGGCCGCTTCAAGGATTTTGTCGATTCCCTCGGCGCGGATCTGTTTCTCCACGCTCCACGACCCCGGCACCAGCCAGCAAATAAGGTCGGAGGCCTTCTGTTTTCCTTTTACGAAACCGGCGAACTGCCGGAAATCCTCAATACGCCCGTTGGTACAACTTCCCAGGAATACGTAATCCACCGGTTTGCCCAACAACGATTCTTCCGGATTGAATCCCATATATTCGAGCGCTTTGCCATACGAAACTTTTGCCGCCACATCCGCCTCACCGGTCTGCGGAATGGTTTGGGTAATACCCATCCCCATGCCCGGATTGGTACCGTAGGTAACCATCGGCTCAATCAAAGCGGCGTCAAACGTCAGCTCCTTGTCGAACAGGGCATCCGCGTCTGAATGAAGCGTGCGATAAAACGCTTCCGCCTGCACCCACGCTTCGCCTGTAGGAGCGAATTCGCGCCCTTTCACATAGGCGATCGTCGTTTCGTCGGCCGCAATCATACCGCCGCGCGCACCCATTTCGATGCTCATGTTACACACCGTCATGCGCTCCTCCATCGACATGGCGCGGATCGCTTCGCCCGCAAACTCGATAAAATAGCCCGTGGCTCCCCCCGTAGTTACCTGCGATACCACATACAGCACCACATCCTTCGCCGTAACCCCTTTACCGCGCACTCCTTCAATATTGATACGCATGGTTTTGGGTTTCGATTGCAGTACACACTGCGAGGCGAGCACCATCTCCACCTCCGAAGTGCCGATTCCGAAAGCAATCGCCCCGAAAGCGCCGTGGGTAGAAGTGTGCGAGTCGCCGCAGACAATGGTCATGCCGGGCAAAGTCAATCCGTTTTCGGGGCCGATGATATGAATCACCCCGTTCTTCGGATGCCCCAATCCGTAATAAGTAACGCCGAACTCTTCGGTATTCTTTTTCAAGGTATCTACCTGACGGCGCGACACCGGATCGGCGATCGGCTGCTCCTGGTGTTGGGTCGGAATATTATGGTCGGGCGAACAGATGGTCTGCGCCGGGCGGAATACCGGCAACCCGCGCTCACGCAAGCCTTGAAAAGCTTGCGGCGAAGTTACTTCATGGCAATAGTGCCGGTCGATATAAAGTTGGGTAGGGCCGTCCGCTACGGCCGAAACCACGTGAGCGTCCCATATCTTGTCGAATAAAGTTTTCATTATTAGATTGTTTAGTACAAATAAAGTGTAAATATTTTAAACCACAAACTTATTGATGGCATCGATATACGCCTCTACCGAAGCAGCCACGATATCCGTATTGGCGGCGAATCCGTAATAGTTGATGCCGTTGTGTTCCACCTGCATGTGTACCTTACCGATATCATCGCTCCCTTTGGTGATGGCTTGAATCAGGAACTCCTGAAGCGTCATCTTGCGGTGGATAATCTGCTTAACAGCCTTGATGGCCGCATCCACAGGCCCGTTGCCAGAGGCAGCCGCTTCGAAATGCTCGCCCGCGATATCGAGCCCGACGCTCGCTACCGACTGCAGCCCCACACCCGATGTCACTTGCAGGTAGCTGAGTTTGATACGTTGTGCCGCCGAGCGTTCATGACCGGCCAGCATCAGAATATCGTCGTCTTTGATATCTTTTTTCGAATCGGCCAGTTTCAGGAATTTCTCATACACCTGGTCGAGATGCTCTTTCTCCAGATTCACATGGAGCGATTCGAGGCGATGCTTGAGCGCCGCTCTGCCTGACCGGGCAGTCAGCACGATGGCGTTTTCGTCGATGCCCACCTCCTTCGGATCGATGATCTCATAACTCTCGCGGTTTTTCAGCACCCCGTCTTGATGGATTCCCGACGAATGTGCGAACGCATTGCGCCCCACGATCGCCTTGTTGGGCTGAATAGGCATATTCATCAGATTCGACACCGTTTTACTGATATTGTGAATACAGCGCGGATTGATGTTGGTATCGATATCGAGCTCTTTGTGGCTCTTCATAATCATCACCACCTCTTCGAGCGAAGTGTTGCCCGCGCGCTCGCCGATGCCGTTGATGGTCACTTCAGCCTGACGGGCGCCGTTGAGAATACCCGAAATGGTATTCGCCGTGGCCATCCCCAAATCGTTGTGGCAATGGGTGGCGATAATCACATCGTCAATCCCCTTTACGTTCTCTTTTAGAAAGCGTATCTTGCGCCCGAAATCGTCGGGCAGACAATAGCCCGTCGTATCGGGAATGTTGATCACCGTAGCCCCCGCTTTGATTACCGCCTCAACCACACGGGCCAGGTATTCGTTGTCGGTGCGCCCGGCGTCTTCGGCATAAAACTGCACGTCCTCCACGTAGCGCTTGGCATATTTTACGGCGGCTACCGCTCGCTCGATAATCTCTTCGCGTGTGGATTTGAATTTATATTGTATATGATAGTCGGAAGTCCCGATTCCGGTATGGATACGACCGCGCTTGGCGTAGCGCAAGGCATCCGCCGCCACGTCGATATCGCGCTCCACCGCACGCGTAAGGGCGCAAATGGTGGGCCACGTTACCGCTTTCGATATCTCTACCACCGAGTTGAAATCACCCGGACTCGACACCGGAAATCCGGCTTCGATTACATCTACTCCCATGGTTTCGAGGGCGCGTGCTATCTGAATCTTCTCTACCGTATTCAGCTGACAACCGGGTACCTGCTCGCCGTCCCGGAGTGTCGTATCAAAAATGTATAATCTGTCCGCCATAAGAATAATTATATTAAATACACTAATTACCCTCAAAAGTAACACTTTATCACAAATAACAAATTATTCGTAATAAAATAGTTCAAAAAACCATTAAAACAACATCAATTTCACACAATAACCATCGTTCGATCAATCGCCCCAAACCTCTCTCTTAAACCCAATATGCCCCCTTTATGCGTACGTGGGCGCATCCCGGTGCGGGACGCGCCCGGAAACGAAAAAACCCGCCGGATTGGGCGGGTTCTTTGTATTAGAATAAAAAATCACAAGAATAATATCACTCCCAGACTCATTAGTGCGATAAATATCCATAAGATTACGCCTTGAATCATCGGCTTAATCCCTACTTGTTTGATTACCTCTTTCGACAGGCTGGTACCGATCAGAAACAGGGTAAGGGTAAGTCCTTTTTTCGAAAACCAGGTAATGGCAGAAGTGATGGCTACCGGAATCTCAATAAAGGTATTGGCAATCATGGCCAATACGAAAAACAAGATGAACCACGGAATCTGAATCTTGCTCGATTTGTTTTTAAATACCAGCGAACTTACGATTGCCAACGGAATAATCCATAAAGCGCGGGTGAGTTTCACCATCGTCGCAATTTCGAGCGCCTTCTCACCGTAAGCGGCTCCGGCACCCACTACCGAACTGGTATCGTGAATCGCAATGGCAGCCCACAAACCGAACTGCTCCTGTGTCATATCAAGCATATGACCGATCGGCGGGAAAATAAACAATGCCACCGCATTCAGGATAAAGATGGTGCCCATCGCTACCGTAATTTCATGGTCATTCGCCTTCACTACCGGAGCGACAGCCGCGATTGCGCTACCTCCGCAAATGGCAGTACCCGACGAAATCAGATAAGATGTTTTCTTATCGATCCGCATGCGACGTCCAAGCAGAATACCCAGGCACATAACAGACACCACCGAAACTACGGTAAAAATCATACCTTCTTCGCCGGCTTTAAGCGACTCGTGCAGGTTCATGCCGAATCCGAGTCCGATTACCGAATACTGTAATAATTTTTTAGAAACTTTTTTACTTACCGCCGGATAAGGGTGGTTAAAATAAAGGGCGAAGATAAGCCCCATAAATAATGCCACAGCGGGGGAAATGAAGGGCATCAAACATAAAATACTCAATGTGATGAAAAGAGCGCGGTTGTTTTTGGCAATAAATACCGTTAGTACATTCATATGCTAATAATCGTAAGTAATTGAGCGAGTGATTCATTTTGATTAACTGCTACAAATGTAAACGATATATTCGGTATAACTGCATACAAAAAACGAATGGGTTATAACTTTAGGTTATAATGGATAAATTTCTCCTCCAGTCCACCCGTCTTCCCTTGTAACTGAGCGAACGAAAACATTCTTTCACACTCAAAATCAACCACGTCGATAACTTTAAGTTTTCCGCTTGCGATTTCATCGCGTACCGCCTGTATGGAAATGATGCCTAGACAATCGGCGTTCTTCAGAAAGAGTTTGATCGATTCGGTACTACCCAACTGAATGAGAACATTTAATGCGGATAGTTTTAAATGATGCTTGGCGAGCTCTCTTTCGAATACATCGAGCGAACCCGACCCGCTCTCGCGAATCACCAACGGAAGTTGCAGCAACTGTTCGAGGGAGATTTCGTCATATTGCGCCAACGAGCTTTCGGCATGGGTTACCACAACGAGTTCGTCTCTGAGAAAAGGAGTATAACGCAGATTACTCAACCGGTTATTTCCCTCTACCATTCCCAGGTCGATGCGATGGTCGGTCAGGGCTTGTTCGATATCGCGGGTATTTCCGTTAAAGAGCGATATTTTTATATTGGGGAATTTGCGGATAAAAGTGGCCAATACCGGAGGCAATACGTATTGGGCGATCGTGGTACTGGCACCAAGGCGCAATTCGCCAGCATACACTTCGTTGAGCAGGTTCATTTCGAAATCGAGCTGGCGATATGCCTTCAGGATGCTTTCGGTATGTGTAAGCAGCAACGTTCCGGCATGTGTGAGGGCTATCTTATTGCCCATTCGCTCGAAAAGGGGCATCTTATACTCCTGCTCGAGCTCCTGAATGTGTTTTGAAATGGCTGGCTGGCTGATATAAAGCTCTTTCGAGGCTTTGGTAAAGCTTAGATTATAGGCAACACTCTGGAAAACTTTTAAGCGAAAATCGATCATAAACTGTCGCAATGGTTTGAATGGTTAAAGTTAGTATTTTTTTGCCATTCATCTTTTAAATGCTTAACAGCGTTGGTTGCGAAAGAGTAAAAAATAATCCTGACCGAACTTTTAATTTTCAGTCAGGATTATTTTTATATCGCTGAATTATTTATCAATGACTTCAACTTTTTTTCGCATAGTTATCAATATTTACACGGAACAGATATGATTTATAGAATACAATTGATAAAACAGCCATGATGGTAATAAAAATTGCTGCGCTCCAGAATGGAATAAGCTGAGAATGATCGCGGAATACATCTTCTATCGCAGTAAACACGAACGGAGCACAAGAACATGCTACATAATTTGTAGCAAGAATGAATGCAAGGTATTTCGTAGTCTTGTTGGGTGAAGGCGAAAGATAAGTAACTTTTGTATAAATAAACGGCTGTATGATACCGTAGCCAACACCGGCTAAAACTGCAGAAAGGATGTATATAAATGTAGTATGGGAAATCAATAATAAATAAAGCCCTACTCCAAATATTACGAACGCCAGAAACATGGATAAATGTTTAAACGATCTGACATATTGCGTAAGAATAAATCCCGAAACAGTAACACCAAGATAAAATAATGATGTAATGATACCCACTTCCGTACTATCTGAAATACGGAAAGGAACATAATAAGTAATTACCAGATTGCCTACAGTTGAGAAAAAGTAAAGCAGTATAAGGCCCCAAAGTAAAGCCATACGGTTCTTTCCGACAAAATGCAACCCGGCATCCGATGCTTTTGTTTCGGTATCGGTAGCTTTGACCGTATCCTCTACACTGTATTTTTTAATAAATTTATCCGACATAAATCCCATCAAAACCAATGGTATAACAGGAACCATGTATACAATAAATGGCAGGTGCCAATTAATAGAACCTAACCATCCCACAACAACCGTTGCTATAATCAGAGTAAAATTAGCTACACCCGATTGCACCCCCATCATTACCATACGTTGCTTACCTGTGAAATATTGGGCAAGCAATCCATTGGCGATAGGCACTATCAAACCACAACCTAGTCCTAAAACACAACTTATCCATATTAATGTAACCATTGAATGAGCAAAGAAATAAACAAAAGAGGACCCTAAAAAGATAGTAAGGCCAATAAACAACAAGCCGGTCTGACTCTTCGATTCGGCGAGTTTACCTGATAACAGGACAAATGGTATTACAACAAAATTGGGCAAAATCGACAATAATTGAATTTCAAGATGACTTGCTGTCGGAAAGACTTTCGTTAAGTCGCCTAATAAAGGAGAGATTGCCATTCCCGGTAAGTTTACCGCAAGTGACACTGATAATATTGCAATCAGCGAAATAAAAGGAAACTCCCCATGACCAGAACTAATGTACTTCATAAGAAAGAATTTAATAATTATTTTAAGATAGAATTCCTTTTAAAACAAGTGGCAAAGAAATAGGTTTAGAAACATAACTATTAATAATAATCAATTTTAACCAACTGATTTATACCAAGCAACCGATAATAAATGTATTCATAACCCCATAATCGTGAAATCCTAAACTTTTGCTTTTCTATAATGTTTTAAAAGCAATTATTAATTTCATATTTAATTATTATGAATGCAACGAATGATCCGACCACAGAAAAATCCTCAATTCTGATTATTTACACGGGAGGCACCATCGGAATGGCGGAAGATCCTAAAACAGGGAGTCTGGAACCATTTAATTTTGATCATTTAGCAGATCATGTTCCTGAATTAAAAAGCGTAGAACATTCATATTCTGTAATACAGTTTAACCCTCCGCTCGACTCGTCTAAAATAGGCCCTGCTGATTGGGTTAAAATGGCGAAAGCCGTATCCGACAACTATGATAAGTATGACGGATTTGTGATTCTTCATGGTACCGATACGATGGCATATACGGCTTCAGCCCTAAGTTTCATGTTGGAGAACCTGAGTAAACCGGTTATAATCACAGGTTCGCAACTACCAATTGGTAAATTCAGAACCGACGGAAAAACGAATCTCATTACCGCCATGGAAATAGCTGCAGCTAAAAAAAATAATATCGCCGTGGTTCCGGAAGTCTGTATTTGTTTTCAAGACTATCTGATGCGTGGTAACAGATGCGTAAAGGCAAATGCCGATTATTTCAGGGCTTTCGAGTCTTTTAACTATCCGCCAATTGCCCATATCGGTGTAGAAATTGAAGTAGATGAAGAAAATGTATTAAAACCGGCTCCGGTAAAACCTTTCGTAGCGCATTTAAACATGGATCCAAATGTAGTGGTATTAAGCATTTTACCTGGCATAACACCTGAAATCATGAAAGGCATATTTAATTTGCCTAATATAAAAGGGGTTGTAATGGAAACATTCGGTGTCGGTAATGCTCCCACTTTCGACTGGTTTATCGATATTCTCAAAGAAGCTAATGCAAGAGGTATCGTAATCATCAATGTTACACAATGTATGATCGGATCGGTGGCCATGGACATATACGATACAGGTGATGCCATGATTGATGCGGGAGTAATAAGTGGTTATGATATTACGATGGAAAGTGCCGCAACTAAAATGATGTATCTTTTTGGACGCGGATTTACAGCCGATCAAGTAAAAGAATATATGAAATATTCTATTGCCGGAGAAATGACAATCCACAAAACTATTGAGAATTAACATATTCAGTTGAGGACACCAATCGGCATGCCATAAAAAAAATCACCCCCGGTTTCCTTGAAGGGAAATGCTCTCAAAAGTTTTTTGTCTAACTTTTTGAGGGCACTTCGCCTTTCGGATGCCGGGGGTAATTTTTTATTACTGATAATTTATTTAATCAACATACACTTTTTGAACGTGTGTATCACCGTTTCGCATACGCACTACAAGAATCACGATTTCACGCGCTACTCCGTTTAGTTCAATCTCCGACTGGGCAGTTTTTGCCAACATTGCCCCGGTCGTTGCATACACTTCCGTCCATGCAATTTGTTCTGTCGAAAGTACCGTAACGCGCTTATTGGCTACCGTAACTTTTACTGTCGAATCGTGGCCATCAGTTACTTCATCAAGGGCATCCGGAATATCTTCGATGGCATTGAGGCTAAATTTGCTCCAGTTGTTATGTGCTTTGTAAGCAGACAATGCCGCTTTCGGCACAAACACCTGCAGGTCGGGATGACAATTCAGGAA
>JAVVPN010000019.1:0-42937 GCA_036655755.1 Bacteroidales bacterium
CCCCTGCGTGACAGGCAGGTATTCTAACCAGCTGAACTACCACACCGTTTTGAGATGGCTTTCGAGGCTCATCACTTCCCCGATTGCGATGCAAATATAGAACCAATTTTTGAATAATGCAAATAAGAACCGCCTTTAAAGCGTGTTTAAAGGCGGTTCTTAAAGGTTTTATATTTGTAAGTCGTTGTGCAATAGTTGATCGGATGATATGAAAAAAATATTTTTTTTACACAAAAATCAAATCAATTCTTTAATAAACGTGCTCATTTCTTCTTCATGGGCCTCAATGCTCTTCAAAAGTGTGAACTGGGCCAATGTACGCTGCCAGTTATGTTCGGGCGATTTGATTTTGTAATAGGTGTCGCCATTCAGATAATCGGTCAGAAAACGTACCGTTTGCATATAGGTAAGGAGTTTTGCCCCGTAAGGTAAATTTTCGATCTCCACGTTTAAAAGAAATGGTTTTGCTCCCTCTACGTATCCTTTGGCAAATGATCTGAAGATATCCATGTTTACCCCCACTTTGCTTAAATCTGCTTCATCTTCGGCTGCCGTATTGCCGGCTGTGCGGATAAAGTCGCCAAAATCAGATAATACATATCCGGGCATTGTGGTATCGAGATCGATTACGCATAAAAAATTACCCTCTTTGTCAAAGAGCATGTTGTTGACTTTCGTATCGCAGTGAGTGATACGTTTTGGTAATATACCTTCGCGGTTCATTCGTTCTGCTTTACACATTTCCTCTGCGCGATTCAATAACTCGTCGATAACAGGTTGTGCTTTTTCAAGACGTCCGGCAGCATTATTTGCAATCGCTTCGCGAAACTGCTCCAGACGGAATTCCATGTTATGAAAGTTGGGAATGGTTGCGCCCAATGGTTCGCCCGGAAGGTCCACTAGCATATTCTGGAAATCGCCGAAAGCTTTTCCGGTGTAATAAGCAAATTCGGGAGTAACTTGTTCGAACGACTGTGCGTCGCTGATCAACAATGTCATTCGCCAATATGAGTTTCCGTCAAAATAGTATAATGCATCGTTCTTCGCGGGAATGATGGTGAGGGTTTTGCGATCCAAGTCTGATTCTCCTCTTTCCGCTAGTTTCGTGCGGATTTGGTCGGTTACTCTTTTGATATTGTTTTGCATTAACTCGACATCCTGGAAAATGGCATGATTGATGCGTTGAAGTACATAATCGGGCGTAGCGTCGGATGCTGTAATCACTTTATATGTATCATTGATTAAACCTGCACCCAGCGGAGCGATCTCTTTTATTTCACCTTTTATCTGGAATTGGTCAGCAACTGTGTGTAATGAATTCATAGTATCTGCGTAATAATTAATAAAAATCGGGTTAAAGATAAAAAAACATAAACATTCCGCTTGCCTAAAGAAGTGGAATGTTTATACATTTTTTTTGGAATAAATTGCTCAACGAACACTAACAATATCTCCATCTGTAAATCCGGTAGTGATATAAGCTACCTTAAACAGATCTATATCTTTTAGTTCATTAGAAGATAATTCTTTTAAAATTCGTACAACTGTTTTCAGGAATGGTTCCCATGGCAGGTTTTCATCAACATCTAATTCCGGGCATTGCCGCTCTTCCGGAGTAAAATCTTCTCTGAAAATCCATTCATCATCATCCGGATTATACACTTTTGAGCCGGTGAGCTCAATCGCATAGGGGTCTAAGAGGATGAAATGTAGTACTTTGATTCCTTTTGGAAGCATCTCTTCTTCATCAATCTGAAGAAGCCAGTCTTTAATCTGCTCTTTCATGTTGAAATACTGAGCATCACTAAGGCGCATTGGTTTCTGAATTAATAAATTTAATGACTAATGTTTTGTAATATTAAGGTTTGAGCCTTTATTCAAATATAGAATTTATCTCTGAATAAAATCAATAGATATTCTGGAAAAATACCAAAATTCTATTTTTGATTTCAGTCGATAGCCGCCCACTTTTTCGTTATCTCCAAATAAATGAAGCCGCCATAACTCACCTAAAGTTGAAATACCTCACAAAAGGTATATAAATGGCGCATTTATACTTTGATGTTAAAACTAAATTATATATAAATGAAACCGCCATAACTCACCTAAAGTTGAAATACCTCACAAAAGGTATATAAATGGCGCATTTATACTTTGATGTTAAAACTAAATTATATATAAATGAAATCCGGTTGCCTTTGGTTCAATTTTTTCGTGTTAATTTGCAAATTTAAATATTCGAAGCGGCTCGTTCCGGAAACTCATTATAACAATGCAAAAACAAGGTGTAAAGGGGAAGGTGCATGTGCAATTCCTGAAATTTTTGGGGGTAGGAGTATTAAATACACTCATCTCTCTTGCTATAATTTATATAACGATGTCGTTTGGCCTTAACTATAAATTGGCCAATATGATCGGTTATATTGCCGGGATGAGTAATAGCTACATCTGGAATAAAAACTGGGTGTTCGGCTCTAAAAATAACGTCTTGAAAGAGTTATTCTGGTTTAGTGTGAGTTTTGCTATTTGTTACGGTCTGCAATATGGACTATTAGTATTGATGGTGGAGCAATGGCATTGGAATGATTATTTAGCCCAGTTGCTGGCAATGGGAGCCTATACGGTGACCAACTTCATATTGAACCGCATGATTACTTTTCGTAAAAAATAAAGTTAAGGTACCCACTAATAAGGATTATATACAAATGAAATTAAATGTTGTAATACCCTGCTACAATGAGGAGGAAGTGTTGCATGAATCGTATAAACGGTTTACGCAGGTTCTTTCTGCCGCGACGTTCGACTATTCGATATTATTCGTTAATGACGGTAGTCGCGATAATACACTCAATATATTGAAAGAACTTGCCGCTCATGATGATCGTGTGCAGGTATTGTCTTTTTCCCGTAATTTTGGTCATCAGAATGCGGTAAGCGCGGGTTTACATCATGCCGATGGAGATGCGGTAGTGATTATTGATGCCGATTTACAGGATCCTCCCGAGGTGATTCCGCAAATGGTAGAGCAATGGCAGCAGAACAAATGCAATATAGTATATGCCGTACGCGAGAGTCGTAAAGGGGAGTCTTTCTTTAAACTTGTTACGGCAAAGATGTTTTACCGTACATTAAATATGTTGTCGGAATATCGTTTTCCGGTAGATACGGGCGACTTTAGATTGATTGACCGTCAGGTACTGAATGCTTTTTTGCAGTTTCCTGAAAAACATAAATATTTAAGAGGGCTGTTCAGTTGGATGGGATTCCGTCAAGAGCCTTTTTATTATAAAAGAGATGAGCGTTTTGCGGGTGAAACAAAATATTCATTCGGTAAAATGATGAAATTGGCCAGTGCGGGTATCTTCGGCTTTTCAAAAAAACCGTTGAAGTTGGCTATCTCGCTGGGAATATCCTGTATTTTATTCGCTATTTTATTGGTGATATGGATGCTCTATCTTAATATCTTCCGGCCGGAGCAGATTGTGCCCGGATGGTCGTCTACCATTTTTATCGTTTTGCTGATGGGGGGCATCCAGTTGTTTACCATAGGCATTCTGGGCGAATATATCGGCAATATCTTTGATGAAACGAAAAATAGGCCTGAATATCTGATTCAGGAAAAAATAAATATTATTGATTGAAAATAAATTCATACATGAACAGTCTGAACACAAGAAAACTTTTATTTTGGTTATTGCTTGGGATTCTTTGCGTAACCCTGCTTCCATTTTTGGGGTTGAATGATTTCCATACGAAAGGTGAGCCACGCGAGGCGGTAGTTTCGTATTCGATGATTAAAACCGGAAACTGGATCTTACCGGAAAATGCCGGAGGGGATATGGCGTATAAACCGCCGTTTTTCCATTGGTGTGTTGCGTTAGCTTCGTTGCCGGTGGGAGAGGTTACAGAATATACATCCCGCATCCCTTCTGCAATCGCCTTGATTTTGATGGCTTGCGCTTTCTTTCTGTTTTTCTCAAAACGAACAGATATTTATCGGGCATTTCTGGCTACCTTGATTTTTGCCAGTTGCTTTGAAGTGCATCGGGCGGGAATGAATGCCCGTGTGGATATGGTGCTTACGGCAATGATCGTGATGGCGATTTTTCAGTTGTATCGTTGGTGGGAGAGCGGCTTTAAGGGAATTCCTTTCTGGGCGATTCTGTTTATGAGTTTTGGTACTCTGACCAAGGGGCCGGTCGGATTTATTCTGCCGTGTGCTTCATGCGGACTCTTTTTATTGCTAAACCGTGTTTCTTTTTGGAAAGCATTCGGTAAAATGGCATTGGCCGGCATGTTGGCTTGCATCCTTCCTGCGATCTGGTATTATCTGGCTTATCTGCAGGGTGGACAGCAATTCATTGATTTGGTAATGGAGGAGAATTTTGGCCGTTTTCTGGGTAAGATGAGTTATCGCTCACATGAAAATCCGGTGTATTACAATTTTCTGACCATGATCGCCGGGTATATTCCATGGACATTGCTATTGGTTTTTTCGTTGTTCGTAATCAATTATAAAAATCTGCGTGAACGTAGCAAAGGTTGGTGGAGCAGCATCAAAAATTGGTTTCTTACAGCCGACCGTGCGCGCGTATATGCGTTGGTATCTGCATTGTTGATTTTTGTGTTTTACTGTATCCCAAAAAGTAAACGAAGTGTTTATTTGCTGCCGGTATATCCATTTGCCGCTCTTTTTATAGCAGATTTGTTTATCTGGCTTATTGATAATAAACCGCGTGTATGGCGTGTTTTCGGATGGATTATTGCATCCCTGACCTCTTTGCTGTTGGCATTGTTTGCAGTTATAAAAATGGGACTTATTCACCCTGAAGCTTTCTTGTCGGGAAAATCGGCAATCAAAATCACACAATATGTAAATGAGATGCAGCTTGCTCCGGTTGGTTTTATCGGGTTCGTTTCGATTGTAGTGGCGCTTACTTTTTTGATTTATTTCTTCAAGGTGGTTCGCGGACGCCAGCTGAACATCCGGTTCATGGGTGCCGCGATTGCTTTGGTATTCGGTATGCAGATTTTGCTCGACGGAGTGTTGCAACCGGCTATTTTGAATCATAAATCGATTAAGAAGTTTGCTCACGAAGTGGAAGAGATTGTTCCTGCCGGGCCGTTGTACGGATACATTCCGGTTGAAATGTTACGTTTCTATATCGTGAACTTTTATATCGGAAACCGGGTGCTTCTGTTTGATGTGGAAAAACCTGATAATGGTTATCTGTTGGTAGGCGAAAATACTTTTAATGATATTATCGAGCCGGAATATGGGAAGGACTATAATTTTGAGCGTGTAATACGCACGCCTCATAATGATACCGAAATCCGTGATTATATCTGGTTGTACCGCTTCGATAAGAAACAGCCACAAATAGCAGAATGATGATGACAAAAGAGAATAAGAAAGGGGAGTTTATCCGTTTTATCATTACCGGGGCGGTGGCTACGGGAGTACTTTATGCAATCTACTTTTTGTTATGTAATCTGATGCATCCGAATCTTGCCTATACGATAGGTTTTGTGGTAAGCTTTGTCGTGAATTTCCTGATGACTTCTTTTTATACGTTTCGGGCAAAACCGAATCTGAAAAAGGGGGTTGGGTTTGCACTGCAACAGGGGTTTAATTATATCGTGCAAATCGGATTTCTAAATGTTTTTTTATGGTTGCATGTACCGAAAGAATGGGCGCCGTTTCCTGTTTTTGTACTCATATTGCCGATCAATTTTATTTTACTGCGCTTTGTTTTTAAAAAGAAGATAAAATAAAAAGCGGATACTAAAAAAGGTCTCTCCCGGATTTACTTCCGAGAGAGACCTTTTTTATTGAGTTACCGCAAATTTTTATTGAGCTACGGCAAAACGCGTTTTCATATTTTTTATTTTTAATCCTTCGATCGTCTTTAATAGCTGGCGCCCTTTATTGGCTTTTACAGCTACGAAAGCATGATATTCTTTTACATCGATGATTCCTACATCGTCTTTCTCGAGACCTCCGTTTTTGATCAGGAATCCGGCTATATCGCCTTTGCTTAGTTTGTCTTTTTTCCCTTTACCGATATAAATGGTAACCCATTCCGGTTGAGCGGGAGCCGGTGTAGCTTCGGATAAGGCTTGGAAAAGAGGTGTTTCGTCGATATAATCGGGCATATATTCATCAGGGCCCATGATCAGATAGGCGCTTCCTGTTTTATCCATACGCGCGGTGCGCCCGTTTCGATGAACGAATGCTTCGCGGTTTACCGGCAGGTGATAATGAATGATGTGCTTGATTTCAGGAATATCAAGACCTCTGGCCGCAAGATCGGTAGAAACCAGTACATTGGTGCTTCCGTTACGGAAACGGGCAAGAGCTTTTTCGCGATCGGCCTGCTCCATTCCACCATGAAACAACACATTGTTGATTCCCTCTTTTGAAAGATATTCGCTTACACGGGCCGAGCTTTCGCGGTAATTTGTAAATACCAGTTTTAAGCCCCCTCCCAGTTCGCAAATCAAACGGTAAAGGGTATCCAGTTTGTCTGATACGGGCGATTGTACCTGATAAAGCGCTAATCGGTCATTTACGGCCGAACCTTTCAGAAAAGAGAGTGTAAGCGGATTTTTCAATCCGGTATATTCGGGAATTTCAGTTCCTTCGGTAGCGGAAGTCAGCACGCGCTTCTGTAATCCGGGCAGTCGGCTGATGATGTCTGACATCTCTTCCGTAAATCCCAGTTCGAGCGCTTTGTCAAATTCGTCCAAAACGAGCGTTCGAATTGTTTCTCCATTCAGATTACCCTGCTTCATATGATCGAGCAATCTGCCGGGGGTTCCGATCACTACTTCCGGATTTTCAGCCAATGCGTTTCGTTCGGTTCTGCTGTCATGGCCTCCATAGCAGCATACTGCGTGAAATCCGGTTTTCATAGCTTTGAATACCCGTTCGATCTGTAAGGCCAGTTCGCGAGAGGGAACAACGATGAGGGTTTGAATACCTCCGTTTTCTTTCAAAGTACGCACCATTGGCAATAAGAAGGCAACGGTCTTCCCTGAGCCGGTAGGAGAAAGCAGAATTAATGAATCCTGTTTGTCATACGCTTCAAGTGTTGTGGTCTGCATAGTGTTGAGCGCTTCGAATCCGAGCGCATCCAACGTTTTCTTTATCATAATCATCCTATTTTACGTTGCAAAGGTACGGAAAAAAGAGCTTATCTTTGTGCACAATTAGATCTGTATATATACAACACTTTTATAACAAACAAATGACTTTTCTGACTATTTTAATGATAGCCGTCGGGTTATCTATGGATTCCTTTTCTGTAAGTATTTCAAGCGGAATCTTTATGCGTAAATTCCGCTTGAAAGAGGCACTTAAAATCGCATTGATTCTGGCTCTTTTTCAGGGAGGAATGACAACGATAGGATGGGCGCTCGGTATTAACTTTAGCGAATATATTAAAGCCGTTGATCATTGGATCGCTTTTGTATTACTTTCTTATCTGGGTGGGAAGATGATATTCGAGGCTTTCAAGAAAAGAGAAGATGCTTGTGATCTGACCTCTTTGTCGAATAAAACCATCATGACATTGGGTTTGGCAACTAGTATTGACGCTCTGGCGGTCGGAGTGGGGATGGCATTCCTGAAATCAGGAATTATATTTCCGTCATTAATTATATTTCTGACAACGTTTTTGTTTAGTATTTGCGGATTGTATTTCGGTACGAAATTCGGCCGTATCAAATGGGTAAATATAGAACTTATCGGAGGATTGATTTTGATTGGTATCGGAGTTAAAATCCTTTTAGAACATACCATTTTCGCATAATCATTCAGAATAGCCTTTATGCGCAATAAATTGTTTCTGATGGGGATAATATTGAGTTTTCCCATTTGTGTAGGGTTGCTTTGGGTAGCTAATATCCATTGTTTCTGGAGTGACGAAGTTTATAAAGACCGAATTTGGTTGCACCGGACAAATACGCCTGAAAAATTGCTTGAGTTTGCGAATGAATATTCCGGTTTTGAGTGTGATATTATCGTACGGGGCGATTCGCTATTGGATGTGACGCATGACGAACCGGTAACCTACGGAATTTCGGCAGATCAATATTTTCGGTTGCTGCAATCAAATAATCGTCGTTTATGGTTCGATATCAAAAACCTGAAACAGGGAAATGCGCCTTTTGTTCTTTCCTTTTTTGAGAGCCAATGCGTCGCTTATCAGATTGATAAAAAGCGGTTGGTGATAGAGGGTGCTGATCCGGAAGCTTTGATGTTATTTCGGAAAGCGGGATTCTATACTGCATTTTACGTGCGGCTCGAAGAGAATCCGGATCTTCATGCGATTACCGAAAGCGGGGCAGTGGATGCCCTCTCTTTTCATGCACGCGATTATGACCGGATTGCAAAACTACAGACTGCGCAGATAGACTGGCTTGTGTGGGAAAATCATACAAAGAAGGAAATGTTGTCGGTGCTTCCTCGGGGCAGACAGTTGTTGAAGGATAAACGCGTTAAAATTATACTTGTAAAAGACAAAGGTCACTATCATCTTTAATTATGCCTTTTCAATCATTTCAGGATAAAGAACTGGGTTTGATTACCATCAAACCTCATGCTTCTGCAAAAAACATTATTTTCAGAGGAACCAAAGAGGGCATTCAGATTACTTGTCCTGTATATGCATCGCGGACACAAATACTGGATGCGTTCGAAAAGCAACGGAGTAAATTACCGCGGCTATTAAAAAAACATTCCGCCCCTCCGGTTTTGGTAAAGGATGCATGCCTGCAGATGACCTCTTTTCAATTGGTAATCCGTGAAAGCGGATTCGGGAACCTATTTCAGGCCCGTTTCGCCAAGGATGTGCTCGAATTGAATTGTCCGGCTCAAACAGATTATACACGTATCGAAGTACAACAGTTTTTTGAAAAGAATATAACGAAGGTGATCCGTTTTCAGGCCGAACGCTACCTGCCTGCACGATTAGGGGAACTGGCTCGTAAATTGCGGCTGAACTATCACTCGTGTAAGGTATCGTACGGAAAACAACGTTTGGGACGATGTGATTCGCGTGGGGAGATACTTCTTTCCTATCGCCTGATGTTATTGCCCGATCATCTGTCGGATTATGTAATCTTGCATGAACTTACGCACCTTACCGAGATGAATCATGGAGTGGGCTTTCACCGTTTGCTCGACCATTATTGCGGAGGCAAACACCGAGAGCTTGAAAGGGAGTTGAAAGTGTTTCGTTACCCTTTTTAAGGAATAAACTGATATGCATGGGTTCGATTGCCGACGCAATCAATGATATAGGTTGAAAACCCTTTTTCGCCGGCATGAAGGTCAATAATACGCCCTCCCGAAGGATAGCGCTGATAGGTATTGTGACTTCCGCTTTTGCGCCCGTAACAGAGTGCTATTCCTTCGTATTTAATCACATAATCATTATAGTGGTCGTGGCCGCAAAATATACCATATACATTACCCGGGTGTTTTAATGCTTCAAAAAATCCATCTCCATCTAACCCGACACATTCGTTTTCTCCCCGATTTCCTACCCAGCCTTGCTTTATTTTATCTGTAGCTTCGCGATATTGAGGCAAGGGGACATGCATGAAAACAAGTGCGTTGTTTAAATCAGCTGCTTTATATCTACTGCTTTTGTTTTTGAACCATTCCGTTTGTGCGGGGCGCATTCCCACTTGTTTTTCGGGATTATTATAATCATTTGAATCGAACAGATAAAGAATTGTTTCCGGTTCTTCCGATTGACGGGATAAAACAGGTACAGCCATATCGCCCGGCAAGAATGCTTCGGGATCTTCATATTCATTATTCAGACAATAGCTAAACCCGCGTATCATTTCATATAAATCTTCTCGTGAAAGCAGATACTGACTATCATGATTACCCAGTGTAATCAGATAAGGTACTTTTAATTCGGCTAAGAACAGAGCGAATTTAACCCAGCGGAAAGTAGCAGGCTGCCCGGTTACGATGTCGCCGGTAAGAATAATCAGGTCCGGATTACTCAGGGTTACCAAATCTTTTATATTTTGCTGTATGGTGTTTTCATAATCCGACTGATCGTAATGTATATCGGTAAGCTGAAGAATACGGAAGTTGTTATTCTGATCAAAGCGTGGTATAATAGGCGTATCTTGTGGAAACTTCAGTTTTTTCCAACTGTCTGCGTCGAATGATTCATTTTCAGAGCAGGCACCAAAACAAACAAAAAACAAGATAATATTCAACGTCAGCAGAATCTTTCCCATAAAAAAAGCAACTTTTCAAGAGAAACAGTTTGCTCTCCCGAAAAGTTGCTTAACGTATCCTATAATAGGGTTAAAACCCCGTCAGCAATGATGCAGATAAACAATTACGTTGCCTTCTCCCGTTAGTTCAAGGGTAAAAGAGGTGTTTAGGGCTTCATTTAGCGTACCTTCCCACCAGACAGGCAGTTTGCGTTCCCGGATAGGGTAGCGTAAGCCGTGCGTAGTAATTGATCCGAAAGGGAAAACCGCAAATAATGAAACTTGTTGCCCTGCATTACATTCGATTGTCGTAGTACCCGTTACCGGTATAAAGGTACCGAAGTCTGAAACCATCCGAACCGTATCGAACATTCTGCAATAGGTGGTCAGCAACGAAATATTCCCTAATGTATGATCTTCCCTTAACCCTGTAGCGCCCAATATGACCGGGTGTTTAAACCCCTTTTCTACTGCGAACTCGGCGGCTTTTGTCAGATCATTGGTTTCCTGATCCGGATTATGGAACAGGATATCGCTGAATTGTCGGCGCAATTCATCTGAAACACTGTCCAAATCCCCCACGATATGATGAGGTGAAATGCCGGCCGCTATCAGATTATTGACCGCACCGTCACAGGCGATGATGCAACTTGATCGCTTCAGTTCTTCCAGTATATCCGGTCGGGTAGGGAATGCCCCATTCGCGACGATAACGCAATCATGCTGTCTTCTTAACATAAAGCACTCCTTTCTTTTTCCAGATGTAATACCCCGCTACCGCTGCAACGGCATAAAATGTATACAATAACATTGTCGGGTATAATCCGCGTACATAATACAGGTAGATCGATACCACATTTACCAGCACCCAGAAAAACCAATGTTCGATGATTCGTTGCGCCAGCATCCAGGTAGCCACAATGCTCAAGGTTGTCGTTAGTGCGTCGCCTGCCGGTATCGGCGAATCGGTAAAGGTTTTCAGTGCCATAAAAATAACCCCGTAAATAAGCACGGTTACGCTGGTAATCCGTAAAAGCTGTTGGAGATTAAGTCGCGTATATTCGATTACCTCATTTTTATCACTCTTCAGGTTGTTGTCGCGTAAGCTGCGGCGCCATGCCTGGTATCCATATAAACTGATTGCCGCATTATAGATATTAAAAGCCATATCCGCATAGATACGGGCAAATCCGAATACAAAAATATAGAGTAGCGAGCTGATTCCGCCCAAGAGCCACATCTGAGGCTTTTGTTTAATTTCGAGCCATAGATAAAGCAGCCCGGTAAGCACACCGAAATACTCCAGCCATATCCAGAAAGTTTCTGTAAACATAGTGTTATTGCAATTTTAATGAATGGGGGCGAAGGTACGATGAATCGCAGGAAATATCAAATCAGAAACGCAGCGTAAGCGCTGCCATTACGTTGGTACCTGCCTGGGTTGCTTTCCCGTCTTGAATTATGCGATTGTTATCGCCGTGTCCGGTTTCTTCATTGATATAAGAATATACCCATCCGTTGGTTTCATATTTTGTATTGAACAAATTGTTTACGCGTACTCCCAATGCGATTTCTTTCATAAAGCGAGGACGGAAACTGTAGCCTAACTGTATGCTGTTTACGAAATACGGATCAAGCGAGCGCGATTTTGATGAGGTGTTGTCGAGATACTGACGTCCTACATAAACCGAATTGAATGAGGCTGTAAAATCGGCAACATGAAAATCGAAACTGCTGTTCGCTACTACGTCGGGTGACATGGCGATATCGGTTTTTTTATAATGGATTTCGCGTGTATCGGCCCAATCTTCATATTCGCCACCTTCACCGTCGGGGTACATCGTATAGATATCTACCGTTTCAACAAAGTTGCGGATCTTATTCGAGCTCAACGCTACGTTACCGCGCCAATCCAACCAACTGCAAATGCGAACGCCTCCCATTAACTCAATTCCCATACGATACGAATCTTTGACATTCGATGTAAGCGCCTCGCCGATTTCGCTTAGTTTTCCCGTCAGAATGAGCTGATTTTTATAGTCCATATAATACAGGTTTACCCCGGCGAATCCATTGCGTGCCGTATAGCTGTAGCCCGCTTCATAATCGTATAAGGTTTCATGCGTAGGATATTCATTTACTCCCGCATCGGTATAATTGTTACGGTTCGGTTCGCGGTTGGCAACAGCAAACGACGCAAACGCATTGTGTCCATTTCGGTTTACGTTTAATCCTACTTTGGGATTAAAGAAGTTGAAACGCTCGTCAATGTCTAGTACCTGCTGTTTATCATCACCGAAGTTATCGGTCGTGCCGGTGCTGGTATAACGAATCCCCCGGTATTGTAAATCCAGGTAACCGCTCAGCCAGTTGGTAAAATCATAATTGGCTTTTGCAAACAGATTGTAGTCGAGTTTCTGCGCGTCGCTGTCGTAATACACATGGTCGGGCGAAAGATTATTGTAGTTACGGGCCCAGATCACATTCCCCGTGTGATTACCATCATAATTGCTGATACCGCCACCGAACACCGCACGAAGTTTATCCCCCGTATAAGATGCGTTTACAATTGCTCCATAAAAATCATTCCGAAGCCATTTGCGGCGAACCAAGTCGGTTTTTTTTACCGTTTCGCCGGCAGCATTGGTAAACGAATTCAAGTTATATTTAGCTAATTTGGCATACTCTTTATAATCTTCATAGTACCCTTTTCCATTTGTATAATGGAGAGTAGCATTCAGATCCCAATTGTTTTCAAATCGGTGAGCCGCAGTCAGATGATGGTGTTGTTGCCAGTAGTTGTCGGTCTGGTCATAAAAACGATAAACCGGCTTTTTATCAGCACCCAATATAACTTTTCCGTTCTCATCTTTTTCTGCGTACATGCCGCAACTGTTGAACGTCCGGTTACCGTTACGAATAGAATCGGAGGGCACATAGTTCCACGCCTGGTTGGTACGTTCGCTACTACCGAATACCTGATAGCGTATCATCGTTGCACCGCCATAATAAGCGGCCGATCCATAATAAGAGGATAAGTCTGCTTTTGCACGATCAATAAATCCGTCACTATCCAGTTTCGAATAACGGGCATCAAATACGAAGTGGTCATAAAGCAAACCCGTACCCCCTTTAACGGTATTTTTAAACGTACCAAATGATCCGGCTGCCGAATTTACTTCTGCATACGGTTTCAGTTCCGGTTTTTGTGTTTGCATACCGATGGTTGCGCCGAATGAGGCTGCGCCATTGGTGGAGGTGCCGGCCCCGCGTTGTACCTGAATATTATCGACCGATGAAGCGAAATCGGGCATGTTTACCCAAAAAACGGTATGTGATTCAGAATCGTTCACGGGAACTCCGTTTACTGTTACATTAATTCGGTTTGAATCTGTACCACGCACCCGATAGCCTGTATAGCCAATACCGGTGCCGGCGTCCGAAGTAACCACTACCGACGGAGTCTGGGCAATCAGATAAGGAACATCCTGACCGTAATTATTTTTTGAAAGTTCATTTTTTGAAACATTGGAGTAAGCCATCGGTGTACCGGCTGTGGCACGGGTGGCGTTTACGACAACCTCGTCTAAATCAACAGAGTTTTGAATGGAGTCTGCAGGAATGGTTTCTGCAAATGACGGCTGCATTCCGGCAGCCGCCATTGAAGAAAGTAATAGGACCTTTTTCATTTAATTTATTTTTGACATCAAGATATAAATAATGAAAAAGGGGAAGGAGAATAGGCACATCAAAATGGTCACTCATTATAGAAGAATAAAGAGCTACTTCCCTGCGTCGGCATTATCCGTATCAGGTTCGATGGGTATGATCTCAGCTCGGCTTACAGCCGGGCACCCCCTTAATTCGGCGCAAAGGAACAAAAAATATTTTAAAGCCCTACCATATTTACCGGAGTTCCCGCTATAAATGCCTTGATATTATCGGTTGCTATTTTCATCAAACGTTGCCGTGCTTCAAGCGTAGCCCATGCGATATGGGGGGTAATAAAGCAATGGTTGGCGGTAAGCAGCGGGTTATCGACTTTAGGGGGTTCGCTCGAAAGCACATCTACCCCGGCAGCATAAATTCGGCGACTATTTAACGCATCCGCAAGATCCTGTTCGTTAATCAACGGGCCGCGGCCGGTATTGATTACGATGGCTGTCGGTTTCATCAGAGCGATTGTTTCTGTATTGATCAGGTGACGGGTATCGGGAGTAAGGGGACAATGCAGACTGATCACGTCACTGTTGCGGAAAAGTGCTTCTTTGTCGGTTGCGATAATCCCTTCGGGCAGTTGATTTTGTGTTTTTGATGTCAGCGCAATCACATTCATTCCGAATGCCTGTGCGATGCGGGCGGTAGCCATTCCTGTATTACCCAATCCGATCAATCCCATTGTTTTGCCGGCAAGTTCCTGTTGGGGAGTGTCCCAAAAGCAAAAGTCTTTGTTCGCGCTCCAACGACCTTTTTTTACTTGTTCCGAATGACAACTTACCCGGTTTACGATGTTGAGCAGATGAGCAAATACCATTTGTGCTACCGAGGCCGTGCTATAAGCCGGGATATTGGTCACGATGATTCCATGTTTCTCGGCTGCCGCTAAATCGATGATATTGTAGCCGGTAGCCAATACTCCGATATATTTCAGATTCGGAAGATTATCAATGGCGTCCTGTTTCAGAACTGTTTTATTGGTTAAGAGAATATCGGCATCTTTAGCCCGCTCCATCAGCTCCTCGGGAGAGGTGCGGTCATAAATGATTGTTTCGCCCAGTTCTTCAATACCGGTCCAAGACAAATCTCCCGGATTCAATCCGTATCCATCTAAAACTACGATTTTCATATATCATTTTGTTATTTGGTTATCATATATTTCAAAGGTAGCAAGAATGTTAAAGATAAATCCAACAAACCGACCTTCAAAGCGGTTATTTTAGAAAAATGATCGCAATGAATCTGATACGTTCTTTATTCCGATATATTTCCGATGCTATTTCGCCATTGCTTCTTTATCTAGGCAAATGGATGCTTTACTGCACATTGGTGGGGATATTCGTGGGAGTTGCCTCGGCTCTGTTTCTTTATCTGTTAAACCTAAGTACGAATTTTCGTGAGACTCATTTATGGATTATCTCTTTTCTGCCCATCGGAGGTTTACTGATCGGATTGTCATATTATTACTGGGGCGATAGTGTAGTGAAAGGCAATAATCTGCTCATCGAAGAGTTTCATAATCCGCAACGGATCATCCCGTTCAGGATGGCGCCACTCGTATTGTTCGGAACGGTCGTCACTCATTTTTTCGGAGGTTCGGCAGGGCGCGAAGGCACGGCCGTACAGATTGGGGGAGCAATCGCCGATCAGCTGACACGAGTAATGAAGTTACACAACCGTGATCGGCGCATGGTGTTGGTGATGGGTATCAGTGCGGGGTTTGCCTCTGTTTTCGGAACACCGCTCGCCGGAGCAATTTTTGCACTCGAAGTGTTTATTGTGGGACGCATGCGTTACGAGGCCATATTTCCATCCTTTCTCGTAGCTGTTATTGCAAATTATGTAACTCTTCTTTTGGGAGCCACCCATACCCATTATTCTATCATAAATCTCCCTGCCATCTCTTTTGAAAATATAGCATGGAGTATTGTCGCCGGTGTTTTTTTCGGGCTGACGGCACGCGCTTTTTCTTGGTTGATCGCATTGATTTCGAAAGTGTTTCGCGATAAAATCAAATATCCGCCACTCCGTCCTTTCATAGGGGGGATATTCATTGCGGTAGCGGTGTACGCATTCGGAGCATATAAATATATCGGCTTAGGACTGCCCACCATTCATAATGCTTTTGAAATGGATATGCCCTCCTACGATTTTCTGCTGAAGCTATTATTCACCACCTTTACGTTGGGTGTAGGGTTTAAAGGAGGGGAGGTAACGCCGCTGTTTTTTATCGGAGCCACATTAGGGAATGCGTTAGGCGATATCATTCCATTGCCAATCGCTTTACTTGCGGGGATGGGATTTGTAGCGGTATTTGCCGGTGCTACCAATACGCCCATCGCCTGTATTGTGATGGGAATGGAGTTGTTCGGCCTCGCAGGCAGCGTCTATATCGCTATCGCCTGCATCGTTTCGTATCTTCTGTCGGGCCATACGGGTATCTATAGTGCGCAGATTATAGGAAGTCCGAAAAACCTCAGGTTCGGCCGCGATAAAGGGAAGCGTATTTCAGAAATTAAAGAATAGCTGTTGCATTACTCTTTTGTAAGCAGCTTCTTATAAGTGCTCTCCATGGCAAATGCTCCCAACGGTGCCGTAATCAGAATAGCCAGTACGGCTACTGTTAAGACGATTTGTCCGCACGGTAATCCCAAGCCCAAGGGAATAGATCCGATAGCGGCCTGTACGGTGGCTTTAGGGGTATAAGCAATCATACAGAACAGTCGTTCTTTGAGTGTTAAAGAGGTACGGAGGGTACTCACAAATACTCCTCCCATACGGAATACGAGAGCAATGAAAATTAATAATATCACCGGCACTCCCGATGCCAAAGCATATTGCATATCGATGGTCGCTCCAACCAGAACAAACAGCATGATTTCTGCAGCTACCCATAACTTCCCGTATTTTTGTGACAATCGTTGTGCTAACGCCGGATAGGTAAATAGCAACGTACCTCCTATACTCATTACTGCCAGTAATCCGGAAAAAGGGAAATAGTTTTCGGTAGCCTGCTCGAAAGCCATAATCAGAAAAGCTGAACTCAATAAAAGAATAACCTTTGCAGAATCGCGCAGATGAAACCGCTTAAAATAAAGACTGAACATTCCCCCTAGCAGGATGCCGCTCAATATTCCGGTTGTGATTGATACCGGGATTTTAGCCCATGTAAGGGCGGAAAGTGTTTCGCCCGAAGCTAAGGTGATAAAAGAAGTGAATAATACAATTACAAAAACATCATCAATCGATCCGCCAGCCATAATCATTTGTGGAATACTTTTGGTTGTTCCGTATTTATTTTCAATTAAATGAATCATTTTAGGTACGATTACAGCGGGGGATACGGCAGCAATGACGGTGCCCATGATTGCCGCCTCGAGTATGCTGATATTCAGTAATAAAGGTGCAAACAGCGTAGTGGCTATAATTTCAAAGCAAGCCGGTACAAAACACATCAATAATGCCGGACGTCCTACTTTTTTTAAGTCGCCGATATTGAGTGATAACCCTGCCCGAGTCAGAATAATGATTAATGCTAGTTTGCGCAGATCGGGGCCGATAATAAGCAGATTAGGGCTAATTGCATTTAAAACATAGGGTCCTAATATTACTCCTGTAAAAAGCAGCCCTACCAAGGCGGGCAGTTTCAGTTTTGTAGAGATATATCCCAACCCAAGTCCGGATACAAAAATAAAGGCAATACTTGTAAGCATAAAATCAAATTCTAAAACGAAGGATGCAAAGATAATAAAAAGCCGGACGGATATTTCTCTGAGCGAGGTGATATCCGTCCGGTAAATTGTGTGTTTTTTTAAGGAGAGCAGGCAAGCATCGAAGGAAGTGCGATTGGTAATAAAAGCTAGGTTCGGAGCTATTGGCTCCCCCCTCTGTTACTGATCGTTCGCGAAGAACCCAAGTGTCGTCCGCGAACAACACGAACGTCGTTCGCGAGCAACCCAAAAGTGATTCACGGAGCAACAATCAGATTGCTCCCGAACGACACTTCGGTTGCTCGCGAGCGGCATTCGGATTCTTCGCGAGCTATTATTGATAGAGATTCAAGCGCACAGCAATTAGGTTGGGAGAAAGAAAAGTATAAGTGGTAAATCAACAAAAGAAATAATTGCAATAAAAGCTTTTAGAATATTAAGGAATGTTTTATACCTCCGAACTAAGTGTGTCTGATTTTGTTTAACACCTGCGATTAATTATCTTGCCGAAAAATCAGGATCAGATGGCTAAAAACAGGATTGAAGAGGAAAAAGAGACAATCGAAATGATGATTAATATTTATTGCCGATGGAATATGGAGGGCAATGGTATCTGCTCAGGATGTCAGGAATTGCTTGAATATGCCCATGAGCGATTAGATCGTTGTCCGTATGGGCAAAACAAGCCCAGTTGTCGTAAATGCCTCATCCATTGTTATAAACCGGGGATGAAACATCGTGTGCAGGAAGTGATGCGTTTTTCCGGGCCACGTATGCTGATTCACCATCCCATTCTTGCGATTAAACATATTATTCGCGAATTGAAAAAAACAAAACGACTTCATTAACTCAAAACCCTCCGGACTTATTGATTGTTATTTTATAAATAGGTGGAGTAAAAACATATTGTAGCTGATTTTTAAATTTTACAGGCAAATAGTTTTGATAATTGATATTTTGATTATATTTGCCACATAAAGCAAAACAAGAACAATGAGAAATTCAATGGTAAATAAATTTTGGTGGTGGCACTTACAACTTTTTAAGTCGTGAGGGAAGCCGTCGTATATTTACCTGAATAGTAAAATAGTAAACCGAAGCGGGCTGTCGTACTCACGACAGCCCGCTTTTTTTATTTTTCAGAATTAACAAATTATTAAATATTATAGATTATGAACTACTCAGTTGACGAAAAAGGTTTTTATGGAGAATTCGGTGGCGCTTTTATCCCCGATATTTTAAAAGAAAATGTAGAGAACTTGCGTAAAGTATATCTTGAAGAGATGTATAAGCCAGATTTTCAGAAAGAATTTAATGAGCTGTTACGTGATTATGTAGGGCGTCCTTCGCCGTTGTATTTTGCTCGCCGATTGTCTGAAAAGTATAATACAAAAGTTTATTTGAAGCGTGAGGATCTGAATCATACGGGAGCCCACAAAATCAATAATACGATTGGTCAGATTTTGCTTGCCAAAAGAATGGGTAAAAAGCGCATTATTGCTGAAACCGGAGCCGGACAACACGGAGTGGCTACCGCTACGGTATGTGCATTGATGGATATGGAGTGTTCGGTATATATGGGGGCGGTTGATGTGGAGCGTCAGCATCTTAATGTAGAAAAAATGCGCATGTTGGGAGCGGAAGTCGTTCCGGTAACGTCGGGTGGAAGTACATTGCAGGATGCTGTAAACGAGGCCTTAGTTGAATGGTGTAATCATCCGTCAGATACTTATTATCTGATCGGGTCGGCAGTAGGCCCTCATCCTTATCCTGATATGGTAACCCGTTTTCAATCGGTGATAAGCGAAGAGATTAAAAAGCAATTGGTTGAAAAGGAGGGACGTGATTATCCTGATTATCTGATCGCATGTGTTGGCGGAGGAAGTAATGCGGGTGGTACATTCTATCATTACCTTGATTGTGAAGCAACCAAACTAATCTCTGCCGAAGCCGGAGGTAAGGGTATTTGTTCAGGACTTACGGCTGCAACCATGAAGTGTGGCATACCGGCCGTGTTACATGGATCGCATACGCTTGTGATGCAGAATGAAGATGGCAGTGTAACCGAACCGTATTCGGTATCAGCCGGATTAGATTATCCCGGAGTGGGGCCGCAACATGCTCATCTTGCTAAAACGGGCCGTACAGAAGTGGTAGTTGTTAATGATGATGAAGCATTGGCCGCAGCCTTTCAGCTAACACGAATGGAAGGTATTATTCCTGCACTCGAATCGTCGCACGCGTTAGCCGTATTGGATAAAAAACAGTTTGCTCCCGATGATGTAGTCGTGATTACGTTATCAGGCAGAGGGGATAAAGATATGTTCACTTATATCAAATAAGGCGGATTTTTTTCGGTATTATAAAAAAAGCTATTTCTTGTCGCGCCCGATTGGGTGTCGGTAAGAAATAGCTTTTTGAGTTATAACCGATTTGTTATTTGTTAATTAGGTAGAGGGAGGGCCATTTTGGAATATCCCGCAGGCACTTCGAATACGGTTGCCGGAATGGTCGGATTTTCTTCTATCGAGGTAGCAACGCGTTGGTCGGCAGTCTGTCCGTTATCCACTTTTGTAACTGTTTTTAATGCTATCCCTTTATATACCCAGGCTTCCATTTTAAACGTTTGGCCCTCGGCTTCCATTTCGGAAGTATAGATTGTGCAATCTTTTTCTAAAAACTTACCGGTTCCGGTAGCTTTGATTTTAAATTTTTCAATGTCTTCGGGCGTCATTTCGTTATAATCGATTTCATCTTTCGGCCGATTCAGCTCCATATATTGTTTTTGGCTGTAATTTATCATATAAGCTTTGTCGCCATTCATGATATATCCCATTTCTCCACCCATGATTTCCATTTTGGTACATACTTTTTTACCATAATCATCTCTGTATTCAGTCATCGGAATCTTCATGTCTTGTGAGTACATTTCATATTTGACGATTGATGATTTCAGCCCGTCGCCCCGAAGGGTTTGCGCATGTAAAAGAGAGGGCATCCAACATACGGCGAGCAGTAAAAGGAACAAGTTAGATTTCATAGAGTTGAGTTTTAATAAGTTTAAAATAAAGAATATATAAATCAAACAGTTATTCCTGTCGATTGGTTCGCTCTTTAATAAAGGCAACAACTTTTCAGATATATTGATTGTTAATTGCATATAGTATTTAAAGAATATATAAATGAGAAAGTTTTTAATCGTTTCGGGAGTGATTATGTTGATGCCGGCCGTGGTGCTCGGGGCTGAAGAGATGCCTCGCCAAGACTCTTTACGACTTTATAATATGGATGAAGTGGTCGTAACAGCAACCCGTATTCCACAAGAATTAATTCGTATACCCCAGCGGATAGCCATTTTGCCGATGTTTCGCTATCGCATGAATCCGGTCGTATCGGCTTATGATGTACTTGACCAGGTTTCGGGAGTAACATTAAATCGAACGATGGCGGTGTTTTCTAAAAAGAGTGTGGTATCGATGCGTGGCATGGGCAATGAGCAGGGGCGTACGCTGATTCTGATTGACGGAGTTCCGGCTAACAAGGCATCGTCGGGAGGAGTTAATCTTAACCGGATCAATCCGAACAATATTGAGCGGGTGGAAATAGTAAAGGGGCCCGGATCGTCGTTATACGGCGGCAATGCGATGGGTGGCACCATGAATGTCATTACGCGGCAGTATGCAGGAACGATGCATGGCAATGCATCGATGTTGTGGGGCGAACGGGGGACGTTCGGCTCGAGTATCTGTACAGGTGGATCGACGGGTTGTTTTTATTATACTGTAAACGGGAATTATCTGAAAAGTAACGGTTTTAACAATGCACTGAAAGAGGAACGCGATGAAACAACTATTTCATCGGCACTTGATCAATATGGTGTGGACGGAAAGTTGGGTTATCGCATCACTCCTAATCAAAAGATAGAAGCCTCCGCTTCTTATTATGACGGTTCGCGAGGGGATGGTACGCGTTATTTTTACAGTGCGCCCCAACAGGGACAACTCGATCTGATGAATCGGGTGCGGGAGCAGAATTACCGGCTCTCTTATCAAGGCGATAAGGGGGGCAAGGTATGGCACCTTTCGGGCTTTTACAATCAAGAAAAATATACCGAGCAACGGGCCAAAGGAAATACGCTTTATGACGTCGAATCGATCCGGCGCGACTGGGGTGCATGGGCAAACCTGCATTTGCGGCTGACGGATGCCAACTTACTCGCCATTGGTGCAGAGGTAAAAGGGGGCTATGTGGATGGGCGCGATCATTACAAAACTACCGGCGAACAAATGATAAATCGCGGAAAGAGTTTGTTGATGGGTATTTGGGCCGAAGATGAGATTGTCATCGATAACTGGCGCATCGTACCGGCACTCCGCTTCGATTTAGCCCATGTATATGACGGTGGTTTTTTTGTAGAGCAGGCGGCTTCGCAAACCGAAATTTATGTGCCTTATGCCGGCCCGATTAAGACGGAATGGTGGTCGGCTCTTAGCCCTAAGTTATCGGCTCAATATTTGTTTAGTACCAATAAGCGTGTTTTTCTGAATACCGGTTTGGGCTTCAGACCCGGTACGCTTGAAGATATGACCCGCATGGGACCTGTCAATGGGGGCGTGATCGTACCTAATCCCGACTTGAAACCGGAACATGTGTTTTCGACCGAAATAGGAGGTGATATCGGATTGTGGGATTGGCTTACACTTACTTCTTCGTGTTATTATACCTATGCCACCGATTTTATTTACAGCCGTAATACAGGTAAAACGATCTTGATGGGAAAAAAAGAGCGCCCTTTATTGCAGAAAACAAATGCGGGCAAAGTAAGTATTTGGGGAATTGAAGCGGATGCTTATATCGACATTTCCGATAATTTGAATTTTTTTGCAAATTATGCCTGGACAAAAGCCGAAATGCGGCAGGAATATAAAGGTAAGCTACTTCCTTATGTTCCGAAAAACAAATATGCATTGGGAGGTAGTTGGACGAATCCGATTGTTTCAATCAATATGGCGTATGTGCAGTATGGAAAGCAATATTTGGATGACCAGAATACGCAGCGTATGGCAGCTTATGGTACGGTGGATCTGAAATTGTGGCATTTGTTTGCCAATAAGATTCAGGTGAGCTTGAACGGAACGAACTTGTTTGACAGAAGAGTGGACGAAAACGGATCGTTAACACCCGGAAGGCTTATATACGGCGAAGTGAGAGTTAGTTTTTAACTCTCACTTCCGTATTTATTGTTGCGCCCGATTAAATTTCAAAGAATTTGGTAAAGGCTTTGATTGCATAATAATGATCGGCTGCTGCGGCAGTTTCACGTACCGAATGCATTCCCCACATCGGATTACCCATATCCACACCACGCAAATCGAGTTGTGAAGTAAGTATATTACCCAATGTCGAACCTCCTGCGATGTCAGAATGATTTACAAACTGCTGCACCGGAACATCAGCCAATTGGCAGATCGTTTTGAATACGGCAGCCGAATCGGCATCGGTAAGATATTTTTGGTTTGCATTGATTTTAATTACCGGTCCGGCACCCATTTTAGGATGGTTTGTCGGATCGTGTTTTTCCGGATAATTCGGATGCAATGCATGCGCCATATCGGCAGAGATCATAAATGAATTGGCAATGGCACGGTAAAAATCCTCACTGTTACCACCCAATGATTTTACTACACGCTCCAATATATTTGCGAGTACAGGTGATGCCGCCCCTTGTTTGGTACCACTACCCACCTCTTCATTATCGAATACCGCCAGCACTTTTGTCTGTTTGCAAGGTGTCGAATCGAGCAATGCACGCATTCCGGCGTGTACCATGCCCAGGTCGTCGATGCGTCCGCAAGAGATAAACTCTTCGTTCAATCCGGCCAACGAACCTTTTTGTACATCATATAGTGTCAAATCGAAATCGAGAATGTCTCCGGGAGCAACGTGTAGTTCCTCTGCAACGAGGCTTAACAGGTGATTCCCTTTTTCGAACGTATCGTTAACGATAGCCATTACCGGCAGCATATCTTTTTGTTTGCTTAGCGGATTCCCTTCATTTACCGAGCGGTTCATGTGGATGGCAAGATGCGGTATAAGCAGAATAGGGCGTTTGAAATCGACCAAACGAACCTGCGGCTGGAGCGGATTGTCACTTTTAAGGATTACGCGTCCGGCGATTGATAGCGGACGGTCGAACCATGTGTATAGAATCGGACCTCCGTAAACTTCCGTATTGAGTTTGAGGATACCTTCGTTGAGCATCTCCGGATTCGGTTTGATGCGGAAAGAAGGTGAATCGCTATGCGCGCAAATTAGTTTGAATCCGACTTCGGCTACGGGTGCTGTCCCCGGCACGAAGGCAAACAAAGAAGAGTCGTTTTTCGTTACGAAGTACTTGCCTTCCGGTTGCAGTTGCCAGCTATCTCCGGCATTCAGTTCTATAAATCCGGCATCGGTCAATTCATTCTTTAGCGTGTCGATCGCAAAAAAATTATTCGGGCTCTTATCGAGAAAATCGATTAATTCGAGTGCATATTTCTTTTCCATATTCCTCCAATAAAGATTAATATTTTTGATTGTTGGGTAAATATAGCAAAATAATCAAAGCGTTTGCAATAAAGTCTGCGATGCGGTAAAGAAGCCGCCGGATCGTCATCAGGATTAATGATTAATGAATCATTTTAAACGTTTCACTTCCAATTCGGATAATATATGATCCGGATTTAATAGGAATAATCTCTTTTTGGTCATTAATTATCCTTTGAATCAATAATTTTCCGGTTATATCGTATATGAAGATAGCACTTCCAACCGATGCGTTTGCAATAATCAAATTATTCTCTGCACTATATATTTTAAGAGTTGAAGTTGTATTTTGAGAAATAGCGTTTGTACTTATATACCAAGCCTCTTCTTTTTTATTTCCCCAGATGTGTTCAGCCAATAATTGATAATCGATAAACGGATTTCGGTTACCCTGGAGTTTGAATACGGCTTCGTTGCGAGTGATTTCTCTTTCACTAACCGGGTCATTCCGGTGCCAATCGAGAAGTTGATCGATTACCCACGATTGATAAAATGGATACTTGTTTTTTACAGTCATAGGTGTAGTTATCCATTTTGAAAAATCCTCGTTTTCATAGCGTGTGGCAAAATAGAAATAGGTTCTGGCCAAATCTCCTTTTATTTCATCGGCCGGTTCGAAAACCGTACCACTGAATCCGGTGGTGGTCATTTGTCCCATTTTACAATAACCGTTACTCCATGTAACATCCCCGGTTATTTTTCCGAACGGTAGATTTCCTCTTTTGCTATTGGCTCCGGTATTACATGGATAAAGATGGAATAAATCGGTGTACATAGGGGATGAACTTTGTGAGCCAAACCAGCTTTTGGGGAAGGAGTGTTCTCGGTTATATGTGTCCTGATTGCCAGTTCCTTTATCTTGGTCATCCCCAAAGACATAATTTGTCGTATTATCATATAAGTCCCATACACGGCCATTGGGTTTTACATCGGTCGTTCTAAATGCGGTCCAAAGCTGACTGTAAGATAATGGTTGGTGTGATTTGATACATTTGTAAATCTCCGTTTTGAGTTCTCTTTCTTTTTTGCCTTCCGCACTCGTGTAGTAATTAGCCGGAATTTGTCCATAAAGGAGCGTTGATAATAAAGAGAATAATACTCCTGATAAAAGTAAAAGTCTTTTCATGATTTTTGATTAAAATATTATATTGATTTGTTATGATCTAATTTCAAACGATAAAAGCGGAAAAACAGAATCAGGGTGACGGCCACCGAAAGGAGGTCAGAAACCGGTTCGGCTACTAATACGCCTGTAAGCTTATCTTCAAAGAAAAGAGGCAGAATATATATGAGAGGCACCAATAGGATGATTTTGCGTAATATCGCGATGAAAATAGATACTTTCGCCTGTCCTAATGCCACGAACATCTGCTGACAAATAATTTGTGCTCCGAAAATACTCATTCCGATGAAATAAATACGGATAAAGCGCGACGTGATGCTGATCAGTTCTGTATGATTACTGAAAATACGCACAAACAAAGCCGGGAAAACCATCAGTAATCCGACAAATGCAATATTGTATATTAACCCGTAGCGCAGCGATTGATTGATTGCGCTTCGCACACGATTGTATTGTGCCGCTCCGTAATTAAAGCTGACAATAGGTTGAGCTCCTTGTGCCAGCCCTCGTAAAGGCAGATTGATGATTTGCAGAATACTGGTGATAATAGCCATTGCACCCACCGCCAAATCGCCTCCGAATCGTGCCAACTGAGTATTTAAAGAGATAAGTACCAGGCTCTCGGTACTTTGCATGATAAACGGAGAGATACCGAGTAGGGAAACTTTACCGGCAATCTCTTTAGTAGGTAACAGAAAAGCTTTTCGCAGATTCAGCTTGCTGTTTTTCCCGGTCAGGAAGCGGATTACCCAAATTGCCGAAACAAGTTGGGCGATAATGGTAGCGGTAGCAGCCCCTTTTACCCCCATGTCAAGTCCGAATATTAAAATCGGATCGAGAATCACATTTACGATTGCTCCGATAACTACGGTAGTCATTCCGATTTTGGCATATCCTTGTGTCGTAATAAACGGATTCATCCCGAATGCAATCTGTACGAAAATAGTGCCGATAACATAAATGTTAAGATAATCGAGGGCATACCCGATCGTAGCATCGCTTGCACCAAACATCCATAATAAGGGCTCGTTGAAAATCAGAAACACTGCGGTGAGGAGAGCTCCCGTGAATACGAGCAACGTGAAGCTGCCGGTCATGATCTCTTCTGCTTTACGTGTATTACCCGCACCCATCTGAATGGCGCAAAGGGGAGAACCACCCATCCCGAACATCGCACTAAAGGCCATAATCAACAGAATAATCGGAAAGGTAACTCCGATTCCGGCCATGGCTAATTCTCCCTGATCCATCCGTCCGATAAAAATCCGGTCGACAATATTATAAAGTACGTTTACGATCTGTGCAATAATAGCAGGAGTAGAGAGGTTGAGTAGAAGTTTGCCAACTTTGTCGTTTCTTAAATCGTTCATAAGAGCAGTGATGTTTTCAGGGTACAAAGATATTATTTATGAACAGAACGGGATACACTTCCGGGAAAACAAAAAAGACTGCACTTCAAATAATGAGTGCAGTCTTTAAAAGTATTATTAAATCCCGAGTGTTCAGGAATAATTTATTTTTTACAGAAAGATTTATCGTTTACCTCGAGATGACATATCGCGGGTAGAGCGATTACGCGATGCTTCCGTGCGCTGATTCGATTTGTTGAAGTTCGGATTAAAGCTTCTGCGAGGAGCCTCTGCAGATGCGGCATCTTTTGTTACATAAACGGTATTCGACGGACGAGAACGAACCTCTCCTCGCGTACGGCTGTAAGTAGAGCGTTGCGGTCTTCCTTCGGGAGCGCCTCTTTTCTCTGCTCTCAGATTCAGCTGATTCGCCCGTTTCTGACGGCGGAAATCTTCGCCCGTAAGTTCACCGGTTTCTGTTCCTTTTGATTTTTCGGCATTTATGATTTTCTCATCATAACGATGTCCTTCAATTACCGGAATCTGTTTTACAATCAGTCGTTCAATGTTTTTTAGCAAATATGCTTGTTCTGAATCAACGAAAGAGAACGCTGTGCCACTTAAACCTGCACGTCCGGTACGACCGATACGGTGCACATAAGTTTCGGCAACTTCCGGTAAATCGAAATTAACCACATGGGTTAATCCTTCGATATCGATACCACGAGCTGCCACGTCGGTAGCAACCAATACGCGGATTTTGCGGTTTTTGAAATTATTCAGTGTGGTTTGGCGGGCAATCTGCGATTTGTTACCATGAATGGCTTCTGCCGGGATATTCGAGCTTGAAAGTGCGCGGGCAATTTTGTCTGCTCCATGTTTCGTACGTGAAAATACAAGTACTGAATCTTGTTCGCCATCTTTAAGAAGTGAAACCAACAGATTGATTTTGTTGTTTTTTTCAACATAATACAATGACTGTTCGATTGTATCGGCTGTTGATGCAGAAGGATTCACTTCCACTTTAGCCGGACTTCTTAGAATTGAACTGGCCAAATCAACTACGGCTTTGGGTAAAGTCGCAGAAAAAAGCATACTCTGTTTCTTCTGAGGCAGCAATGCGCAGATGCGTTTTACTTCGTGTGCAAAGCCCATGTCAAGCATACGGTCTGCTTCGTCCAGTACTACGAAATCGATGCTTTTCATAACCAACAGGTTCTGATTGATCAAATCGAGTAGTCGTCCCGGAGTTGCGATGATAACATCCACACCACATTTGATACGCTCGATCTGGTATTTTTGAGCGATTCCGCCGAATACCACACAGTGTTCCAAATTTAAGTGACGACCATAGGTGGCAAAACTTTCGCCGATCTGTATGGCAAGTTCACGGGTTGGCGTAAGAATAAGGGCTTTCACCATTTTACCGCGATCGGTACGGGCGCCCTGATGAATTTTCTGGATGATAGGAATGGCAAAGGCTGCCGTTTTTCCGGTTCCGGTTTGTGCGCAAGCCCATAGGTCTTTGCCTTGCAGGATAGCGGGAATAGCTTGTTGCTGAACTGGAGTAGGGGTTTGGTAACCTTCTTGTTTGAGAGCCTCAAGAATCGGCTCAATAATATTCAGTTTCTGAAATGTCATAAGAGATTGCTTTGCTACTTATAGCTGTTAAGTGGATTATGTTTACAACGAAACAGATGGGAGAAGTAGTATCGGCTTAATTGTAATGTTACAAAAGTACGATAATAAAACCGGTTTTTGACTAAATTAGGGGTATTTAACCGCAATTCCCCCTATTTATCCGATACCTCCGTAAAGGATACCGAATAAGATTATCAATACTGAAACCGGAACAAATATATAACGACCGAAAATCATAAACCCATTCCCGAGCGGAGTTAATCTTCCTTTATTGATTTCGGCAAGAAAATCGCCTTTGTAAAAATAAAAAGCCATGAAGGCAACAACCATAGCGCCTAGCGGTGAAATGAATATGGTAATCAAATCGGCAAAATTCTCAAAATAATTCATATTCAAAGCCAATGGGACAGCTAATAAAAAGCATCCTGCTGCAACTAATATCGATGCTTTTTTTCGGCCGGTATTGGTGGAGGAGAGAATGGCTTCCACCGGTCCTTCTAGCATATTTACGGAAGAAGATATGGCCGCAAAAATAATGCTCAGAAAGAAAAGAGCGCTGATGATATTGCCATAAGGCAAAGCGTTGAATATTTTTGGCAATGTGATGAAAATCAGAGAGGGGCCGGCTGCCGGGTCTAATCCGAAAGCAAATACAGCCGGCATAATCATGAATGCGGCAATCATGGCGGCCAATGTATCGAACAAGGCAGTATTGAAAGAGGCCGAAACAATATCGAAATTATCATCCGCGTAACTACCGTAAACAACCATTCCGCACCCTGTCAATGAAACGGTGAAAAAGGCTTGTCCCAAAGCCATTATCCAAGTGTCTGTTTTTAAAAGGGCATCCCAGCGCGGAGTAACCAGGTATTCAACGCCCGCCATTGCACCGGGTAGTGTAAGCGTCTTTATTGTGAGAATTACAAATATCAACAATAACATGGGCATAATGATTTTGTTGAGCTTTTCGATCCCTTTCGATACACCCATAAATACAATTGCCAATGTGGTGAATACAGCCACTAATAGCCAAACAACAGAAGAGCTGCTCCCTGCAAAAGTAGCGAAGAAGTGTTGTGTGTCAATATTGCGTATTTCGCCGGTAACACTCAGCGCGAAGTATTTCATAATCCACCCGATTACCACTGCGTAAAAAATAAAGATACCGGTGAGTCCTACAACCGGAATAGAACCAATAATATTGGCTCCTTTCCAATTTCTATCACTGAAGATTTTACGGATTCCGGTTAAGGAACCGGCTCGAAAACTTCTACCAAAGGCAAATTCTCCAATCAAACCGGTTGTCCCAAGTAAAAATACAAAAAGGAAATAGGGTATAAGAAATGCCGCACCACCATGTGCTCCCAATCGATAGGAGAACATCCAGATATTTCCCAAACCTAATGCAGCACCGATGCATGATGCGATAAATCCGAATTTTGACGTGAAATTTTCTCTTTGAGTTTTTTTCGAGGAATTTGCCTTCATAATATATTGAGCACTTTAGTAAAACAAAAAAGCCGCATAGAACAATCTATGCGGCTTTGTGGAATATTTTATTTTTGCCTTCATAGATACAAACTGACTTGGGTTTGCATCTACGGAGAACTTAATCTATACGTAAGATACAAACCTATCTAAAATAGCAATAATAAAAAAACGAGTGTTCTACCGAACACAATGTGATATTTCTCATCTTTTCTTTTTTTTATGTCACGGTTGCAAATGTAAACCGATATTTCTGATTTTTACTATTTCGGTGAATAAGAAAGTCTAAAATTTAGTTAATGGAATGTAGTGCGAATTTCAGTAGGGGTAATAAAAAACGGAGAGAAATGTGTGTCATTTCTCTCCGTTATATCATTCTTTGTTCGGAACAATTTATGCGATACCGGCAAATCCCATGAATGCCATAGCCAATAATCCGGCTACGATCAGGGCGATCGGCGTGCCTTTCATCCCGGCAGGAACTTTAGAAAGGGTAAGTTGTTCGCGGATACCTGCAAACAAAACCATGGCCAAAGTAAAACCGATTGCCGTAGAGATGGCGAATACTACCGATTCAAGCAGATTAAACTCTTTGTTGATAACCAGGATGGCAACCCCAAGGATCGCACAGTTGGTTGTAATCAACGGTAAGAATACTCCCAAAGCCTGATAAAGGGCCGGAGATACTTTCTTCAACATAATCTCTACCATCTGCACCAGGGCCGCAATGACCAGGATGAACGAGATGGTTTGCATAAAGCCTAGCCCGAAAGCATCCAGCACATAGGTTTGCAGCAGATAGGTTACAATCGTGGCGATCGTCATTACAAATGTAACCGCCATTCCCATGCCTGCCGCCGTATCGATTTTCTTAGAAACACCCAGAAACGGACAGATACCTAAGAACTGCGCCAATACGATATTGTTTACGAATACCGCTGCGATAAACATCAATATATAGCTCATAATTCTTATTTCGTTTTAAGTTTGTTTACGATGGCGATCAAATATCCGAGGGCGATAAACGCACCCGGTGCAAGCACGAAGATCAATGCGCCATATTCTTCGGAGAACAAGGTCAGATTGAAAATCTTTCCGGTTCCCAGAAACTCACGGCAAGATCCCAACAAAGTCAGGGCAACGGTAAATCCTAGTCCCATCCCCAATCCGTCGAGCATCGAATCGAACGCATTGTTTTTTGCCGCAAATGATTCGGCACGTCCCAATACGATACAGTTTACAACGATCAGCGGAATAAACAATCCCAGACTTTCGTACAATGCCGGAATGAAAGCTTCCATAAACATCTGAACAACGGTTACGAAAGTAGCGATTACCACAATGAATGCGGGAATACGCACTTTGTCGGGAATGATGTTTTTGATCAACGAGATTACGACATTCGAGCAAATCAATACAAACGCCGTTGCCAATCCCATACTCATGCCGTTAAGTGCCGATGAGGTTGTACCCAGTGTCGGACACATACCCAACAACAATACGAAGGTCGGATTTTCCTTAATCAATCCGTTTAATACAATCTTGAACTTATTCATAATTATTTGCCCTCCTCATTAGTTTCTGCAGATGTTTCTTCTGCTTTTTTAGTAGCTCCGCTTGCTGCGTCCTGTGAATTGGTAAATGCGTTGTAAGCATTTGCAACCGCATCCAAAAATGCGCGAGAAGAGATGGTTGCCGCCGTAATGGCATCCACTTCACCACCGTCTTTACTTACCGTCAGCTTGTTTTTACCCGGATTCTTACCGATGATGTTCCCTTTTTCGTGAAACCATGTCGGCATTTTCGAGCCCAGCCCCGGAGTTTCGGTGTGCGAAAGCACTGAATATTCATGTACGTTGCCATCTTTGTCGAACCCTACCATAAGAGTGATAGGGCCGCCGAATCCGTTTTTAGTCATAGCCTGAACAGCAGCGCCCACTAATTCGCCGTTTTTCTTAGCCGGGAAAATAATCGCTTCCGTACCGTCGGGCAACGTGGTTTTCCATTGGTCGGCAATCGGATTATTATCATATTCGGGAGCTACCAGTTTGATGGCGTTTTCCTGTTTGGCAAGTTTTGCAACTTTAATCGGTTCGGTTGTAATTTCATTTACACCCCCCAGAATGGCTCCTGAAAGACAAGTGATACCTGTCAGGATCAATACCATGTTTTTGAAAGAAGATTCCATCTTAGCCATGTTTCACAACCTCCCCGAAACGTTTAGGTTTAACATATGTGTTGATAAGCGGAGTAAATGCGTTCAGAATAAGAATCGCGAACGATACCCCTTCCGGATAAGCGCCGAACTTACGGATAATCACCGTCAATGCGCCGATAGCCACCCCATAGATAATCATGCCTCGCGGTGTCATCGGAGAGCTTACATAGTCGGTAGCCATAAAGATAGCTCCCAGCATCAAACCTCCTGCAAAAAGCTGTTCCAGCGGATTTAATCCTACGATAAACGACATGATTACCACTGCTGCGAAAATCGATACCGGAATGTGCCATGTAATGATTTTTTTCCAAAGCATATATCCGAATCCGAGTAGCAGTGCGATTGCCGAGATTTCACCGGCAGAACCACCGATGTTACCTAAAAACATATCCGATAGGGTGAACGTGTGTTCGCCTCCCATCTTGATAATTGCAAGCGGAGTTGCTGCGGTGGTCGCGTCGAGGTAAGAGGTCCATTGTCCCGGAACCGGCCAGCTTGTCATTTGTACCGGGAATGAGATCAGCAGGAATACACGGCCTACCAATGCCGGATTAAAGATATTATTTCCCAATCCGCCGAATGACATCTTACCGATACCTATCGAAACCAATGCTCCGATCAGGATAATCCAGATAGGCAGGTTCGAAGGTACGTTAAACGCAAGCAATACGCCGGTCAGTAAAGCGGAGCCATCGCAGATGGTTGTTTTTTGTTTTAACAGGAATTTCTGAATCAGATATTCGAAAAGCACACAGGCTGCCGCCGATGTCAGGGTCACCACCAATGCTCCCAGTCCGAAGAAGTAAAGGGAGGCCAGAAGGGCCGGAATCAATGCGATCAATACGCCGTACATTGCTCCGCCCACCGTGTTTCCGCTGTGGATATGGGGTGATAATGATACGATTAATTTTTTATCCATTTTTGTTAAGTTACTTCAAGTGTTATTTTTTAGGAGCGTTTGCGGTTGCGCGGGCTCGGATGATTCCGCCCACTTTGCCTTTACCCAAACGAATGTAATCGAGTAAAGTACGGCTTGACGGACAGATATAACTGCAAGAACCACATTCGATACAGTCCATTACCCGTTCTCCTTCCATCTCTTCAAACATCCCAAGTTCGCTTTCGCGCATCAGTAGGGTAGGGTTGAGTCCCATCGGGCAAACCGACAAACATTTTGTACAGCGGATACAATCGACCATCTCTTTACGGCGAGCTTCAAAGCTGCGCATAATCAATATTCCGGAGCACCCTTTCACAACGGATGATGTAAGAGCCGGCATCGCCTTACCCATCATCGGACCACCCGAAATCACTTTTCCCGTATCCTCAGGCAGACCACCCGCTTTTTCGATAAGCTGTGTAATCGGTGTACCGACGCGTGACAATAAGTTTGAAGGATTCGCTACCGATTTGCCGGTAACGGTTACCACTCGTTCGAATAAAGGTTTGTTTTTCTGTACGGCTTCGTAAACCGCATATGCAGTACCTACATTCTGTACAACCGCTCCCGTTGAGATAGGAAGGGCTCCGCTGGCTACCTGGCGGCGGATACAAGCGTCGATCAGCTGTTTTTCACCCCCTTGCGGATATTGTACTTTTAGTGCTTCTACGGTAATTCCTTGATATTTAGCCGCAACCTTTTTCATTAGTTCGATTGCGTCTTTTTTATTGTTTTCGATACCGATGATCGCTTTTTCAACATTTACCGCTTTCATTAGGATGTGTACACCCACCATGATCTGCTCCGCTTTTTCAAGCATCAGCTGATGATCTGAGGTAAGATAAGGTTCACATTCAACAGCATTGATAATCACAACATCAGCTTTGCTTCCCGGAGGAGGCATTAGTTTTACATGGGTCGGGAAAGTTGCACCACCCAAACCCACAACGCCACAAGCTTTGATACGTTCTACGATCGCTTTTGAATCAAGTGTGATTTCGGTTACAAGTGTTTCGGTCCGATCGATCGATTCTTCCCACTCATCGCCCTGCACATCAATAATGACAGCCGGACGTTTGTTTCCACTTGCGTCTGCCACATCTTCAATCTTCGCAACGGTACCTGATACAGACGAATGAATGTTTGCTGATACGAATCCGGCAGCCTGGCCAATCAAAGTTCCCACCTTAACAGTATCTCCTTTTTTTACTATAGCCTGAGCCGGCGCACCAATATGCTGACCTAAAGGAATGATTACCTGAGCAGGGAGCTCAAGCGTTTCAATCTTTTTGTTGGCAGACAGTTTATTTTCGGCAGGGTGAATACCCCCCAGACGAAATGTCTTTAACATATATGTTTTTGATTTAAATATTTTGTACTAGATAAATAGAATCGATACCATTATTCTGCCTTAGGCGATTCTGTTTTAGGTGCTTCTGTCGCAGGGGCAGCCGGACGCTCTTTCTTTGGAGGAAAGTTTACGGCATGGATCGCACCCGTCGGGCAAACATCTACGCATTTACGACATGATTTACACTTGTCGTCGTTGATATAAGCCAGGTTGTTTTCAATGGTAATGGCTTCAAACGGACACTCTTTCTGGCATTTGCTACATCCGATACATGCGTTCGAACAAGCTTTTCGGGCCACGCCTCCCTTGTCTTTGTTGATACAACTTACAAATACGCGACGGTTGTTTTTCCCTTTTTTGCGTAGTTGGATGATGAATTTCGGACAAGCTTTTACGCAAGCACCGCAAGCGGTACATTTTTCGTCATCCACTTCCGGTAATCCTGTTTCCGGATTAATGTGAATCGCGTCAAAATCACAAACAACAGTACAATCGCCCAATCCGATACAGCCAAAGGTACAACCTGTTTCTCCGGCAAATGTATTGGCGGCCACAGCACAGCTTTTCGCACCGTCATAGATACTTGTGTTTGGACGTGCCTCGCATGTTCCGTTACAACGAACTACTGCAACTTTAGGGTCGGCAACAATAGCTTCCCTTCCTAAAATTGTCGCTACTTGCGCCATGACAGGAGCGCCTCCTACCGGACAGTTTAATCCTTCAAGTGTATTCGCTTTTACGCAGGCATCCGCAAATCCTTTACAACCCGGATAGCCGCATCCCCCACAGTTTGCCTGAGGAAGCACTGCGTCTACCTGGCCTACACGTGGATCTTCATACACATAGAACTTCTGTGCCACAAAATAGAGGATCACAGCTCCTATGGCCCCGATCACACCAAGCGTAATCAAAGCAATTAAAATCAAATTCATAGAGTGATATGTTTTTTAATTAATGAGTTTTCTGTTCATGAGTATGTACAAATGATTACTCTGCATTTATAGGTGGTACTATAGATTTTAAGCACTTATTTTTTTAGAGTAAATGTGAAATTGCTTTTCATTTTGTTTCTCAGTAGATAAAGTATTAAATAATAAGGTATCAGGACGGCTAATGCTGATAAACCAGCCATAAGCTCATCTCCGGTTTGTTCAACTACAATGATTAAGACTATCATTAATAACAAAAATGGTAAAATAAATGCATATCCTACCGCTTTCCAGCCCATTGTTTTAGACCCTACCACCGTTACCTGCTGATTAAGCCGGAGGTCATTATCGAAATAGGGTACTTCGATAATCTTTTCCGCACTATCTGCGGCGGTACAGGCACTTTTCGCGTGGCAACCCGAACAGGCCGAATTCTGGATTATCAGGATATCGGCATAACCCTCTCTGAGTTGTTTTACAATACCGATATGTTCTATTGTTTTACTCATTTTTGTAATCTCAACATTGCAAATGCATCGCAAATATAGAGAATATTTGTAGCTAATTACTTTTTATAACAAAAAAAGTAGGCGCAACAATAGGTGGTTTATTCGGATAACCGATACCGTTTCTTCTTTTCTGTAAATTCGGGTGAATCGAGCTCTTTTTTGAGCCAACTATTCAGACTGTCTAAAAGTACAGGGGAATCTTTCCGTAATGCCCAGCCCCTGAATTGGGTAAATCCGACAGCGGTAAGAATATCCAGGTTGGGATAATCTTTTGCGAAATTGCGGGCAATATTTTCACTACAGATTACATAATCGATTTCATGGCGCGCCACACGCATAATTAACTGTTCTTCTCCATACAATGTGTCTTCTATGAAATAAATAGAATCGGCAATTTCAACAGAGAGATTATTGAGTCGTTGTTGGGATGCGGATTGGGCGGGTATGTAGACTGTTTTTCTGGCTAGTTCAAGTTGGTTGCGAATCGGTTGGATTCCATTATTGGAGGCAGCTTCTCGCTGTACCAATATAAGCCGGTTGGTAGAGATGGGTATTGTGAAATTAAAATTTTCCTTATACGCAAGTGTTATAGGGATAGGGCGGGCCACGATATCACTCCGCTGATTCAGCAAACCTTGCATGCTGTTGCTAAGATTTGCTTCCGGATAAATCTCCACCCGAAGACCGCTTGTTTTTTCAATCGCCTTACACAATTCATATTCAAATCCGGCAATCGTGTCGCCCGATACATAGAAACTCGATTTGTTATATTCCACCCCAACGCGCAATATGCCTTCCTCTTTAATTTCCGGCAAGTCGCGGGGTGGTAAAGGCTCCCGGCTTTTCAGATATAAGCGGATACCAAGCATTGTCATAACTGCCAATGCCAGGGAAAACAGATAGATCGAAAGCCGGTTGATAGGTTTCATTTATGTATAATCTATTTTTAACGTCAAAGTATATATGCGCCATTTATACTTTGACATACGGGTTAATTGCTAAAATCAACACTAACTCCAAACTTAAACACGCGCGGGTTTATCGGATAATATGGAGCAAGGAAATAATCATTGCTTCCGAATAATCCTTTATTAACATGATACATCATCACGAAGAAACGGGCTTTCTTCAGTTTCAGATTTGCAAAAACATTCAATAACGGATAATTTCCTGTTTTCGAGATATTCTGTGTGTGGAACATCTGTGTAGCAGGCTGGTACATCGGTGCATAATAGCTTGAATAATAGTAACCATCTACCCCGATCTGAGTCTGAAGTACGCGCGCTATCCTGAAATTCAGGTAAAGTTGCGAGTAAATACTTAGGTCCGGAAGCGGAAGTACGCTCTGATTACTGCTTTTCTGATAAACAACAGAGTTGTTCCAGTTAAATATTCCGAACTCAAAATTTTGTTGCAGGCTTGCCTGGAATACCTGTATATTGCTTCCGTGTTGTGTCGGCAACCCGTCATTGTTGAAATAAAGCAGGTTCGTGATATTTTCAACACCCGCTTTCAGGTCAGTGCGTGTAAGCGGAAGATATATTTCACCCATGGCACGAACGCGGCGCTCTTTACTAAAAGAGTTGGCCCATGCAAAGTGGTTCGATACATAGTGTTTAAAATAATAAGATGGTTCGGTATTCTTGAAAAAACCATTTGCACGCACGTATAGTGAATCTCCGAATAATGGAATTTTCGTTTGTAATTGTCCGGTTACATCGATGTCACCCAGGTTATATCCGGCTAAACCAAATTTCGCATTTGCCCGATACGTCAGAATCGAACCGTGTTGTTTGCTTAATTCGCCGCCAACCCATAATACATTGGTTGAATATTTTCTGTCGATAAAATCCAACTTGGCCGAATCCTGCATATTGGTGTACTTGCGGTTTTCGAGTGTGGCATACGCAGCAAGCCCGAATTTTGCATATTTGTGAAAGCCTTCGTTTAAAGCGATCCCCAATGTGTTCTTTAATGAATGATACCGGATGGAGTCGTTGGTTTCAGTTTCGTTCAGATAAGTATTCTGAAAGAAGTTATCCTGCAAGATTCCCCCTTGTTCGATAATGAATTTACGGTAGTTCGAGCTGTAATGTAAGGTATGGATAAAGCTTGTTACCGGAATGAATGCGGTAAACTCGGTAGAATCCTCTTCACTGGTCATATAGGTGCGCTCAAAACCAAGATTATATCGTTGTGTAACGTAGAAATCCTTTTGTTTGACGCGGTTCCATGAATTTTCCAGATTTGTGGGAATGTTCTTCGGATCAGACAGATTCGCATTTACGTTTTCCGGTTTCAGGATATAATTCACATCCGTAATACCGCCGTTTTCCTGATTTGAAAAATTCCCGATATTTGTATAGGCCTGCACCTGATACCGGTCGCCCATATAATATCCATATAGTTGCCAGTCGATCGATTTTACTCCGGTAAAGTTGTAATAACCGCGTGAATAGATATAATCGATCGCAGCACCCAAACCGATGCGACGATTGATATTTCCTCCGAAAGTAGCTTTAAACCGATCTTCGGCATTTGGTTTAGATCCCCCTGTCAGATAAGCTACCTGTGTAAAAGGAATCTGCGTATTATAATAACGCATTTTTTCGGGCGAGATATTGAAGCGCTGATAAGCCTTCATAAACAGAAAGTCTGGTTTCTCTTCGCGCTCAAAATAAACGCGCGATTCGCCGGGAGAACCAAAGTTCCCCAGATAATTATATGAAGTAGCGAATGCATCCTCAATATCAGTGCGGTAAAAATTCAGAAATGCAGTATCGAGTTGAGTCGGATACATCTGTCCCAGCTCTGGTGTAAGACGCCAGGATGTCGTTCTATCTTCATGTTGAATGCAGGGATCTTCTGTCGGAGTAACAGGTTCCGACTGAGATTCCTGAGCATGTACTTTTAACACGAGAACAAACAATAAAAGGAATATAATGTTAAAGATACGTTTCATATGATGCAAAGATAAAACAAATTCTCTCGAATCGGTATCTTTGTAAACGGAATAACCACAATATTGAATGAAAAGAATGCTGAAAAATTGTAAGATTTATTGGGAGCTGTTCGCTGTATTTTTCAAGATAGGAGCCTTCACTTTTGGCGGAGGATGGGCAATGATTTCAATCATTGAAAAAGAGGTGGTCGATAAGAAAAAATGGATTGAGAAGGAGGAATTCGTAGATGCGCTCGCTGTTTCTCAGTCATTACCCGGTATTCTTGCGGTAAATATCTCAATTTATACAGGAAATAAGCTAAGATCGCTAAAAGGTGCTTTGATGGCCACTTTAGGGACCGTTTTGCCCTCTTTCCTGATGATTCTGGCAATCGCCATTTTCTTTTCAAAAATCTATGAGCATCCGGCTGTGATCGCGGTATTCAATGGGATACGACCCGCCGTAGTTGCCCTGATTATCATTCCCGTATTTTCTACCGCCAAATCAGCCCGCCTTAACCGATCCAATTTTTGGATACCGATTGCCTGTGCGTTATTAATATGGCTGGCCGGAGTATCTCCTGTTTACATCATTCTAGGAGTAGCGGTTTATTCATTGGGGTTGCGCTGGTTGAAAAGCCGGTTGTAACAATTAAAGTCTGACGTAAGAAAAAAAAGATATGATTTACCTACAACTTTTTTGGGTTTATTTTAAAATAGGTTTATTCGGGTTTGGCGGTGGCTACGCGATGTTGTCTTTGATTCAGCACGAAGTGGTCGAAAAGCATGCGTGGCTTACAGATACTCAGTTTACGGATATTGTCGCTATTTCTCAAATGACACCGGGGCCGGTGGGTATAAACAGTGCAACCTACATCGGATATGTGGCGAGTGGTTCAATATGGGGGTCGATTATAGCAACGGTTTCCGTATGTTTGCCGTCGTTCGTACTGATGTTGGTAGTGAGCCGGTTGTTGATACGCTATAAGCAAAACCGGTGGATAGAGGCATTGTTCAATGGTTTGCGTCCTGCTATCGTGGGGCTTATTGCCGCGGCGGCCCTCTCTTTGATGACATCCCAAAACTTTCCCGACCTGAAAAGTATTGCGCTTTGTGCAGGTGCCTTTCTGGCGGTAAAATATGCCAGAGTACATCCCATCATTATGATTATAATTGCAGGGGTAATCGGATTCTTTTTCTTCAAACCCCCGCAAAAAGAGGTGTCAGAACCATTGGTTCAGCTGAACCGATCCTTCGAGCCTGCTTTCGAGCGTGTCGGGAAGTTGATGAAAGAAGTCGATTCCGGTCAGACTTTCAATGCTGTCGATCGGAACGGCGAACGTGTCGAGCGTTTGAAGGGAACCTTCATTGTTGAATAAAAACCCGATTGCTTTTGGCGTTTTTCCATACGGGCTCAAAATGATTTTGTAGAATTGAGCCGGAACCAATACTTTGTTTTTCCCGATGGTTTTCCGGGTATCCTTCATCACCGGTCCGCAGATAACGATGATGGCACTATCCCGGTCGGCCCATTTACGTGTTTTGTCTTCAAGCGATTTCCATATACCGCGGTTCAGGTTTGGAGCCTGTGGCGTCATGTTCGAGAAATAGAACGACTCTTTCATCGCCGTATTACTCCATGCCATGTCGGCCGCAGGCGCAAGGTGCCCCCGGTCATACCCCGATCCTTTATAATCCGCATCCGTAGCGGAAGCCCCTTTTACCAAGGGGTCTTTTACAAACTTGTTGGTTCGTTTTTCTTCTCCCCGTGTTTCGCTGCGGGTTAATTCATATCCTACCCAATTCGCTACTTTCCACTGCTTGTTGTAAGAGAGTATAAATCCTGTATGCTGAATAATTTGTTCCGGTCGATCTTTTAAAGGAGCCGGAATTTCAAGGTTCTTCACGTTACGAATATCGAAGCTTGTTTTCGATCCGGTCGTCGAAGTTGGCTTTTGTACAGGCTTTTGTTCCGGTTTTTGTATTGGTTTTGGCAAATTCTGCGTTGGTTTCGCAGGCTTGGCTTCCGGCTTCTGAGGTACTTTTTCCGTTTTTTTATTCGGTACGGTTGTTACCTCCTTTGCTTTGTCGTATGATTTCCGAAATATTTGTGGGTACTCCTGATAAATTAGTCCGATAATGAGACCGATGACTAAAATCGAGAGTAAGACGATAAGCAAACGATGAAAATTGAATGATTTCTTTGCCGGTTTCTTTTTCTTTGCCATGATGTGCAATTAACTAGATTGTTTTATCTTTGTTTAGATTCTTAAGATAAATATATAACTTAAATATAATCTCAATGAACCTTACAGAAAGATTTCTGCATTATGTAAGCAAAGATACACAATCTGATGAACTTACACAGATGACACCCAGTACTCCCGGGCAAATGCTCTTCGCTCAGGATTTGAAACAAGAACTCGAAGAAATGGGGATGACCGAAGTAACCCTTGATGAAAATGGTTACCTGATGGCAACGTTACCGGCTAATACCGATAAGGATATTCCGGTGGTTGGTTTTATCGCTCATATGGATACAGCTCCCGATATGTCCGGGCGTAATGTGAAACCCCGTATCGTAAGCAATTATGATGGCGAAGATATTTTGCTGAATGAAAAAGAAAATATCGTGCTGTCTCCTTCGTACTTTCCTGAATTAAAAAAATACGTCGGACAAGATTTGATCGTGACAAATGGTTTGACACTGCTTGGTGCCGATGACAAAGCGGGTATCGCAGAGATTATGTCGGCAATGCAATACCTAATGGAACACCCCGAAATCAAGCATGGTAAAATCCGTGTCGGATTCACTCCTGATGAGGAGATCGGTTTGGGTGCTCATAAATTTGATGTAGCCCAATTCGGTGCGCAGTGGGCCTATACGATGGACGGTGGCGAAATCGGTGAGCTGGAGTATGAAAACTTCAATGCAGCGGTTGCCAAAGTTACGTTCAAAGGACGCAATGTGCATCCGGGATATGCAAAACATAAAATGATCAATTCAATCCGTGTGGCGAACCAGTTTGCCATTATGTTGCCTCGCTGGGAAACCCCGGAGCATACGGAAGGATATGAAGGTTTTTACCATCTGATCGATTTCAAAGGTACGGTTGAAGAAACGGTAATTACCTATATTATTCGTGATCATGACAGTGACCGTTTCGAACGTCGTAAAAAGGAGTTCGAACATCTTACGCGCAAAATCAATAAAGAGTTTCCTGACTGTGCGTCGGTAGAGATTAAAGATCAGTATTTCAATATGCGCGAAAAAGTTGAGCCTGTTAAATACATTGTTGATTTGGCATTTAAAGCGATGGAAGAAGTGGGTGTAACACCTACCGTAAAACCAATCCGCGGAGGTACAGACGGATCTCAGTTGTCATATAAAGGATTGCCGTGTCCGAATATCTTTGCAGGTGGTCATAACTTCCACGGGCGTTATGAATTTGTGCCGGTTCAGTCGATGGAAAAAGCGATGATGACCATCGTTAAAATTGCCGAACTGACCGCTCAAATGTAATTTTATTTCCGGCTTTATAACCGGAGTATCCCCGCTGTGGAAAATAAACCGGCGGGGATATTCTCCTTAAATCTATAATACATGAAAACAACTCCATTTACCGAAAAGCACCAGGCTCTTGGTGCAAAAATGCATGAATTCGCCGGGTATAACATGCCGATAGAATACACCGGAATTCTGGATGAACACATGACTGTTGTTAATGGCGTAGGTGTGTTCGATGTTTCCCACATGGGTGAAATCTGGGTAAAAGGCCCGCATGCATTATCTTTCCTTCAAAAAACAACTTCCAACGACGTGAGTAAATTAGTGCCCGGAAAAGCACAATATTCTTGTTTTCCGAACGAACAGGGGGGGATTGTAGATGATTTACTGGTGTATTGTTATGAACCCGAAAAATATATGTTGGTGGTCAATGCTTCTAACATTGATAAAGACTGGAATTGGCTGGTAGCGCATAATACGGAGGGCGCCGAACTGGAAAATGCATCCGACCGAATCGGACAATTGGCGGTGCAGGGGCCGAAAGCAACCGCTGTTTTACAACGATTGACTCCTGTTGATCTATCCGCTATTCCTTATTATTCTTTTACGGTAGGCGAATTCGCCGGCGTACCGAATGTTATCATCTCTAATACGGGATATACCGGGGCAGGTGGCTTTGA
>JAVVPN010000020.1:0-37728 GCA_036655755.1 Bacteroidales bacterium
AGTTGAATCTTACAACTCCGATGGATACGAAAGTGCTTACAAAAGAAGATATCATCGAAATCATCAAATATCTTATCGAGTTGATCAACTCGAAAGCGGATGTGGATGATATCGACCACTTGTCAAACCGTCGTGTACGTACGGTAGGTGAGCAGCTTTACAATCAGTTCGGTATCGGATTGGCTCGTATGGCGCGTACTATCCGTGAGCGTATGAACGTGCGTGACAATGAGGTATTTACGCCGATTGATTTGATCAACGCCAAGACAATCTCTTCGGTGATCAACTCATTCTTCGGTACGAATGCACTTTCGCAGTTTATGGACCAGACCAACCCGCTGGCCGAGATGACGCACAAACGTCGTATGTCTGCCCTGGGTCCTGGTGGTTTGTCGCGTGAGCGTGCAGGTTTCGAGGTTCGTGACGTTCACTTTACGCACTACGGACGTTTGTGTCCGATCAATGATCTTGGTTTCATCGAAACTCCATATCGTCAGGTAGAAAACGGTAAGGTTGATTTGGATCAGAACAATATCATTTATCTGACTGCGGAAATCGAAGAGGGTAAAATTATCGCTCAGGGTAATGCGCCATTGAAAGAAGATGGTACATTTATCAAGAGCCGTGTGAAAGCCCGTCAGGAGGGTGACTTCCCGGTAGTTGCTCCGGATGAAGTGAACCTGATGGACGTGTCGCCGACTCAGATCGCTTCAATCGCCGCTTCATTGATTCCGTTCCTTGAACATGATGATGCCAACCGTGCATTGATGGGATCGAACATGATGCGCCAGGCAGTTCCTTTGTTGAGAACAGAAGCTCCGATCGTAGGTACAGGTATCGAAGGTCAGTTGATCCGCGATTCTCGTACTCAGATCACAGCTGAAGGTCCTGGTGTGATTGAATTTGTTGACGCAACGGTTATCCGTATCCGTTACGACAGATCTGAAGAGGAAGAATTCACAAGCTTTGAGGATTCTGTAAAAGAATATAATATTCCGAAGTTCAGAAAAACCAACCAGAGCACTACGATGGACTTGCGCCCAATCTGCGTAAAAGGACAGCGTGTTGACAAAGGGGATATTCTGACTGAGGGTTACTCTACTGCAAATGGTGAGCTTGCTATCGGTAAAAACCTGAAAGTAGCTTACATGCCTTGGAAAGGTTACAACTATGAGGATGCGATCGTATTGAACGAACGCGTGGTTCGTGAAGATATCCTGACTTCGGTTCACGTAGATGAGTATTCTTTGGAAGTGCGCGAAACAAAACGTGGTATGGAAGAATTGACTTCTGATATCCCGAACGTTTCGGAAGAAGCTACCAAAGACTTGGATGAAAGAGGTATCGTTCGTGTTGGTGCATTGATTCAGCCGGGTGACATCATGATCGGTAAGATTACTCCGAAAGGGGAATCGGATCCGTCGCCGGAAGAAAAATTACTTCGCGCTATCTTCGGTGATAAAGCGGGTGATGTGAAAGATGCATCGTTGAAAGCTACTCCTTCTTTGAAAGGTGTGGTAATTGGCACTAACCTGTTCTCAAGAGCGGTTAAGAAACGCAAATCGAAACTAAGCGATAAAGCAATCCTTCCAAAACTGGATGAAGAATATGAAGTAAAACTGGCTCGTCTGAGAGACTTGTTGATTGAAAAATTGGTAGTGTTGACTAACGATTTGACTTCAATGGGTGTTAAAGATTATCTGGGTGCTGAAATCATTGCGAAAGGTTCTAAATTCACTGCCCGTGCATTGAATGAGATCGACTTCAGCGCAGTTGAAGTAAGCAACTGGACATCTGACGAACACAAGAACGAATTGATCCGTTCGACGATCATGAACTTCTTGCGTAAGCACAAAGAGGTAGATGCAGAGCTTCGTCGTAAGAAATTTGATATTTCAATCGGTGATGAGCTTCCTGCAGGTATCATTCAGATGGCGAAAGTTTACATCGCTAAGAAACGTAAGATCAGCGTAGGGGATAAGATGGCGGGACGTCACGGTAACAAAGGTATCGTATCGCGTATCGTACGTCAGGAAGACATGCCTTTCCTTGCTGATGGAACACCGGTTGATATCGTGTTGAACCCACTAGGGGTACCATCACGTATGAACTTGGGTCAGATCTTTGAAGCGGTACTTGGTTGGGCCGGTAAAGAGTTGGGCGAGAAATTCGCTACTCCTATCTTTGACGGTGCGAGCCTTGACGATTTGAACGACTGGACAGACAAAGCCGGTATCCCACGCTACGGTAAATCATACTTGTATGATGGTGGTACAGGTGAAAGATTCCACCAGCCTGCAACGGTAGGGGTAACTTACATGTTGAAACTGGGTCACATGGTTGAAGATAAGATGCACGCCCGTTCTATCGGTCCGTACTCTTTGATTACTCAGCAGCCATTGGGAGGTAAAGCACAGTTCGGTGGTCAGCGTTTCGGAGAGATGGAGGTTTGGGCATTAGAGGCCTTCGGTGCCGCTCATATCCTTCAGGAGATCCTGACAATCAAATCGGATGACGTAGTGGGCCGTTCGAAAGCTTATGAAGCGATCGTAAAAGGTGAAGCTATGCCGACACCGGGTATTCCGGAATCTCTAAACGTGTTGCTACACGAATTGAGAGGTCTGGGACTAAGTATCCACCTGGAATAATATAAAATTATATACCGGATGTACCCCTGCAGGTTTGCAGGGGCATCTGATTAAAAATTCAGATAACTCTTTATAATTAAAGAACATGGCTTTTAGAAAAGATAACAAGATAAAGAGTAACTTTTCGAAGATCTCCATTGGTTTGGCTTCTCCGGAAGAGATTCTGGAAGGGTCGAGCGGCGAGGTTCTAAAACCGGAAACGATCAACTATCGTACTTACAAACCGGAGAGAGACGGTTTGTTCTGTGAGCGCATCTTCGGTCCTGTGAAGGATTATGAATGTCATTGCGGTAAATACAAAAGAATCCGTTATAAAGGAATCGTTTGTGACCGTTGTGGTGTTGAAGTTACAGAAAAGAAAGTACGTCGTGAGCGTATGGGACACATCCAGCTGGTTGTGCCGGTAGCTCATATCTGGTATTTCCGTTCATTGCCAAATAAAATCGGTTATTTGTTAGGTTTGCCTACCAAAAAACTGGACGCAATCGTTTACTACGAACGCTATGTAGTAATTCAGCCGGGTGTGAAAGCAGAAGACGGCGTGCAGGCTTACGATCTTCTTTCGGAAGAGGAGTACCTGGATATCGTTGATTCACTAGGCAGAGAAAACGAATTGCTTGACGATAACGATCCGAACAAATTCATCGCGAAGATGGGTGCAGAGGCTATCCACGATTTGTTGGCTCGCCTTGATCTTGACACGTTGTCATACGACTTGCGTCACCGTGCAAATACAGACGGTTCGCAGCAGCGTAAAAACGAAGCGCTTAAACGCCTACAGGTAGTTGAGTCTTTCCGTGCATCGAAAGGACGCAACAAACCGGAATGGATGATCTTGAAGATCATTCCGGTTATTCCACCGGAACTTCGTCCGTTGGTGCCGTTGGATGGTGGTCGCTTCGCTACTTCTGACTTGAACGACCTTTACCGTCGTGTGATTATCCGTAACAACCGTTTGAAACGTTTGATGGAAATCAAAGCTCCGGAAGTGATTTTGCGTAATGAAAAACGTATGCTTCAGGAAGCGGTGGATTCATTGTTGGATAACTCTCGTAAGTCGAGCGCGGTTAAAACAGACGCTAACCGTCCGTTGAAATCGCTTTCTGACTCATTGAAAGGTAAACAGGGACGTTTCCGTCAGAACTTGTTGGGTAAACGTGTAGACTACTCGGCTCGTTCGGTAATCGTCGTTGGTCCTGAATTGAAAATGCATGAGTGCGGTATCCCTAAATATATGGCTGCCGAACTATATAAACCATTCATCATCCGTAAACTGATCGAACGTGGTATCGTGAAGACGGTTAAATCGGCGAAGAAAATCGTTGATAAGAAAGAACCGGTTGTTTGGGATATCCTTGAACACGTGATGAAAGGTCATCCGGTACTGTTAAACCGTGCCCCTACGCTTCACCGTCTTGGTATCCAGGCTTTCCAGCCGAAGATGATTGAAGGTAAAGCGATCCAGCTTCACCCGCTTGCTTGTACGGCGTTCAATGCCGACTTCGACGGTGACCAGATGGCGGTTCACTTGCCATTGGGTAACGAGGCTGTATTGGAGGCTCAGATGTTGATGCTTGGTGCTCACAATATCCTTAACCCGGCGAATGGTGCTCCGATTACCGTACCTTCTCAGGACATGGTATTGGGTCTGTACTATATCACTAAGCTTCGTACGGGTGATATGGGTGAAGGCCTTACATTCTACGGTCCGGAAGAAGCGTTCATCGCTTACAATGAGGGTAAAGTAACATTACACGCCCGCATTAAAGTAATGGATGACGATTTGGATGAAAATGGCAACATCGTTAAAAAGATGATTGAAACTTCGGTTGGTCGAATCATGGTTAACCAGTTCGTACCGAAAGAGGTTGGTTTCATCAACGAGGTCCTTACTAAAAAATCACTTCGTGACATTATCGGGGATGTAATTAAAGTTTGTGGTGTGACACGTACGGCTGAATTCTTGGATGATATCAAGCATTTGGGTTATACGATGGCCTTCAAAGGAGGTTTGTCGTTCAACTTGGAAGACGTTATCATTCCGGCAGAGAAAGACGAGTTGGTACAGAAAGGTTATGATGAAGTTGAGCAGATCATGAACAACTACAACATGGGATTCATTACCAACAACGAGCGTTACAACCAGATTATCGATACATGGACGCATGTCAACTCGAATTTGTCAAATATCCTGATGAAAAAACTGGAATCAGAAAACCAGGGATTCAACTCAGTATATATGATGATGCACTCAGGAGCCCGTGGTTCTAAAGAGCAGATTCGTCAGTTGTCAGGTATGCGTGGTTTGATGGCGAAACCGCAGAAAGCGGGTGCTGAAGGTGGTCAGATTATCGAGAACCCGATCCTTTCGAACTTTAAAGAAGGTTTGTCTGTATTGGAGTACTTTATCTCTACCCACGGTGCGCGTAAAGGTCTTGCGGATACGGCGTTGAAAACTGCCGATGCGGGTTATCTGACTCGTCGTCTTGTAGACGTTGCCAACGACGTGATTATCCACGAAGAAGATTGTGGAACATTGCGTGGTTTGGTTTGTACAGAATTGAAAAACAACGAAGAAGTTGTTGCAACACTATATGAAAGAATCTTAGGACGTGTATCTGTTCATGATATCATTCATCCGTTGACAGGAGAAATCCTTGTTCCGTCGGGTGAGGAAATCACCGAAGAGATCGCTAAGAAGATTCAGGATTCTCCAATCGAATCTGTTGAAATCCGTTCGGTATTGACTTGTGAGTCGAAGAAAGGGGTTTGTGCGAAATGTTACGGTCGTAACCTTGCTACAGGTAGAATGGTTCAGAAAGGTGAGGCTTGCGGTGTAATCGCTGCACAGTCAATCGGTGAGCCAGGTACACAGTTGACACTGCGTACGTTCCACGTAGGGGGTATCGCATCCAACATCGCAGCCGTATCAAGCGTAACTTCACGTTACGACGGTATCCTTGAGATCGACGAGCTTCGTACGGTAGATGCAGTTGATGAAAGCGGAAAAACAATTCAGGTAGTGGTAGGTCGTTTGGCTGAGATGCGTATCGTAGATCCAAATACGAAAATCGTTCTTACAAACGCCAACATTCCTTACGGTTCGAAATTGTATTGCCAGCCAAATACAGAAATCGCAAAAGGTACAGTTATCTGTGAATGGGACCCATTCAACGCCTTGATCGTTTCTGAAGCAGCAGGTAAGATCCAGTTCGAAAACGTAATCGAAGGTATCACTTACATGGTTGAATCGGATGAGACGACCGGTTTGCAGGAGAAAATCGTTATCGAGCCTAAGGACAAAACGAAAGTTCCTTCTGTTCATATCGTAGATGAAAACGGTAATCCGTTGAAAAACTACGCCCTTCCGGTAGGTGCTCACATCGTATTGAACGACGGCGATATCATTAAAGCCGGTGATTCAATCGTGAAGATCCCACGTGCGGTAGGTAAAGCAGGGGATATCACAGGGGGTCTTCCTCGTGTTACCGAATTGTTCGAGGCACGTAACCCTTCTAACCCGGCAGTAGTTGCTGAGATCGACGGTGAAATTTCATTCGGTAAGATCAAACGTGGTAACCGTGAGGTTCATCTGACATCGAAAACAGGCGAAGTGAAGAAATATCTTGTGCCTTTGTCAAAACAGATCCTTGTACAGGAAAACGACTATGTGCGTGCCGGTACTCCTCTGTCGGACGGAGCTACAACACCTTCGGATATCCTTGCTATCAAGGGGCCTACAGCAGTTCAGGAATATATCGTGAATGAAGTTCAGGATGTATACCGTCTGCAGGGTGTGAAGATCAATGACAAACACTTCGAGGTAATTGTTCGTCAGATGATGCGTAAAGTACAGATCGTGGATCCGGGTGATACTCGCTTCCTTGAACTTCAGATCATTGACAAACATGACTTCATGGAAGAAAATGATCGTATCTGGGGCAAGAAAGTGGTTGTTGATGCCGGTGATTCTCAGAACCTGAAACCAGGTCAGATCGTTACTCCGCGTAAACTTCGTGATGAGAACTCTATGTTGAAACGCCGTGACCAGAAATTGGTTGAAGTACGTGATGTAATTCCTGCTACTTCAAACCAGATCCTTCAGGGTATCACGCGTGCGGCTCTTCAGACAACAAGCTTTATGTCGGCTGCTTCCTTCCAGGAAACGACAAAAGTGTTGAACGAAGCTGCTATCAACGGAAAAGTAGACCGTTTGGAAGGTTTGAAAGAGAACGTTATCTGTGGTCACTTGATTCCTGCGGGTACAGGTCAGCGTGATTTCGATCGCCTGATCGTAGGTTCGAAAGATGATTTCGACCGAGTATTTGCTAACCGCAAAAATGTAACTGATTATTGATTATAATCATATATAAAAAAGAGCGCTTCCGTTTATTCGGGAGCGCTTTTTTTGTTAAATGTAGAAAATTGGTATTCTTATATTGCTTATGCTTATTTTATTACTTTTTATTAGCCTTTTTCTTATTCCTTCTGTGGGGAAAGCGGGTAACCCTACTGACTCGGTTGCCTGGAATATCAAATTACATGAAATGGTGATAGCGGGCGAGTCGCCCCGCCAGTCGCTGTTGTTGCCACAACAAACATATTTGCTCGATGCCGAAACAATGCGTGCTTCGGGTTTGAACAGCACACCGGCTTTGCTCGAAAGTAGTGGTGCGGTAGCGGTTCAGAAAAGTCAGGGAGGGGGAGGAAGCCCGATTGTACGGGGGTTTGAAGCTTCCCGAATATTATTGGTGATGGACGATGTGCGGATGAATAACCTCATTTACCGGAGCGGTCATCTTCAAAACTTATTAACAGCCGACCCATTTTCGTTGGCATCAATGGAGGTGATTTACGGTTCGGCATCGGTCCTGTATGGTTCGGATGCGTTAGGAGGTGTAATCCATTTGCGGACGCTTCGTCCGGAACTGAACCGAACGAACGGCGAGGCGATGATTCGTTACGGATCTGCCTCGAATGAAGCAAACGGGCATTTTCATTTTAACATCGGAACGAACAAATGGGCCTCTTTTACCTCGGTTACTTTCAATCATTTCGGCGATCTTCGTGCCGGGAGGCGAAAGAATCCTTTTTTGCCTGATACTGATGCGTATATCTGGCGAAAATGGCTGGTTGAAACAATCGGCGGTGAAGATAAGTTCACAGAGAACCCCAAAAGTTATCAACAGGTAGGAGCCGGTTATCAACAACTCGATATCGTACAAAAAATATCTTTTGCTCCGGATGCGAATCAGAGACATACCTTTAATTTGCAATATTCCGGAAGTTCCGATATCAATCGCTACGATCGTCTGACCGACCTGTCAAAAGGGAAGCCCAAATTCGCGGAGTGGTATTACGGCCCTCAATTACGATTAATGGGAGCATATCATTACCATCTGACTCACCTGCCGTTTTTCGACCGCATGCATCTGACGGCGGCTTATCAACGGGTTCGGGAGAGCCGGCATAACCGTAAACTGAATGATGCATGGCGCACCAATCGTACGGAAGATGTAGAGATAGCTTCAGTATCGCTCGATTTCTATAAATCGGCGGGTAAAAACAAATGGGAGGGAGGTTTTGACGGAGCGCTCAACTTTCTGCATACCTCCGCTTTTAGCAACGATATTTATAGTGGCGAAACAAAAGCGCTCGATACCCGCTATCCGTTGGGTAAAAACCGAATGCATCAGGGCGAATTTTTCATACAACATCAATATGAGGCGTCTGACCGGGTACAGTTTTCGGAAGGGATACGAGGAGGCTATAACTATGTGTATTCCGAGTTTCGCGAACAACCTTGGTTTCCGTTTCTCAACGAATCGGTTGCGCAACACAATCTGACCTATAGCATTCATGCCGACGTAACCTGGAAGCCGGTGCGGCAATTCATCCTTACCGGTATCGTGCAGAGTGGATTCCGTGTTCCTAATATCGACGATATGGGCAAAGTATTCGATTCGGGTGCGGGTTTTGTGGTGGTGCCTAATCGAGATCTTAAACCGGAGAAAACAATCGGGGGTGAATTACATGCCGATTGGTATGTGTCGGATCAGGTGCGTTTTTCCCCAGTAGTATACGCAACCTATCTGTTCGATGCGATCGGTTTGGCCTCGACTACTTTACATGGAGCCGATTCTATTCTTTACGAAGGTGAACTGAGTCCGATATATGCCAACCATAATAACCGGAAGGCAGTAGTGTATGGAGCTTCCGTCCAACTGCATGCCCGTTTGCTTAAGTCATTGAGTCTGGATGCGAGCTGGAATTATACACGCGGACGTATTCTTGGAAAAACAGGAAACACACCGCTCGACCATATTCCCCCTGCATTCGGGCGTATCGGAATCAATTATCAGAAGAAAGGTTGGGAGGCAACTTTATGGAGCTTGTTTAATCATCGGAAGAAACGGAAAGACTATAATCCCGACGGCGAAGACAATATCCGTTATGCCACCCTGCTTGGGGAGTCGGGAAACGGACTGCCGGCCTGGTTTACATTGAACGCACGCGTAGCAAAATCTTTTTCAAAAGGGGTGCATCTTCAACTCAGCGCCGAAAACCTGTTGGATACGGAATACCGTACGTTTGCTTCGGGCATCAATGCGCCCGGGCGCAATATCACCTGCATGGTGCGTTATGAATGGTAAATACCCTGTAAAACAAAAAAGGAGCGCTCCCGCGGGAACGCTCCTTTTCTGCGATTACACCCAATCGTCAGATTTTATAATTATCGGATCTCTTTGATAGAGATTGCATAGCCTCCTCCCGGAGCACATTTTTGTGTTAGTTTAGATTTGCTGGTTACCTTGATCTTGCGGATTTGGTAAGCCTGCGGATTTGTTTTGTAATGAGCGTTCGGCGCATCGCTATAGATAGTAGCTTCGTATTTTTTGCCCGGCTCAAGGAAGTCGAACGAAATTTTAGAAGTATATCCGTTTTCGTCTACCGTACAACCTACAAACCATTCGTTTTTACCTTTTGCTTTACGAGCTACAGAGATGTAGTCGCCCGGTTCAGCCTCCAGGTATTTTGAATCGTCCCAATCAACCGCTACGTCTTTGATGAACTGGAATGGTTCAGGGAAACGTTTGTAGTTTTCAATCACGTCGGCAGCCATCTGAAGCGGGCTGTACATGGTTACGTACAAAGCCAGCTGACGAGCTAATGTAGTGTTTACTTTCGAACCGTTGTTCGGGTTCAGTTTTGTAAGATCCATTTCGAAGATACCCGGCGTATAGTCCATCGGACCACCCATCAAGCGGGTAAACGGAAGAATCGTTGTATGATCCGGAGTGTTACCACCGAATGATTCGTATTCAGTACCACGAGCAGATTCGTTACCGATCAGGTTCGGATAAGTACGGGCAAGCCCTGTAGGACGTACCGCTTCGTGCGCATTCACCATGATTTTGTAGTCGGCAGCTTTTTTAAGTGCATACAGGTAATGGTCGTTAGCCCATTGCCCGTAATGGTGTTCGCCACGTGGGATGATATCCCCTACGTAACCGCTTTTTACAGAGTTGTAGTTATTGTCTACCATAAACTGGTATGCCTTGTCCATATGACGTTCGTAGTTGCGGATCGCTCCCGAAGTTTCGTGGTGCATCATCAGTTTCACCCCTTTTTTCTTCGCGTATTCACGCAATTCAACCACATCGAAATCCGGATAAGGAGTAACGAAGTCGAACACATAATCTTTCGATTTGTCGAACCAGTCTTCCCAACCTTCGTTCCAACCCTCTACCAATACTTGGTCGAAACCATTTTCAGCAGCGAAGTCGATATACTCTTTCACATGTGCTGTATTGGCTGCATGGATTCCGTTCGGAGTAGTTTTCGTATAGTCGGTCTGTCCCAATTTAACAGAAGGAACATCTGTATAAGCCCAAGAGCTTTTACCTGTAATCATTTCCCACCATACACCGATGTATTTTACCGGTTTGATCCAATCAGTACTTTCAAAAGCACACGGATCATTGAGGTTGTAAATAGTTTTTGAAGCAAGGATATCGCGTGCATCGTCGCTTACCAATACCGTTCTCCAAGGAGATTGAGATGGAGTCTGCAAATACCCTTTCATACCCTGTGCATCCGGTGTAAGGTGCGATTCGAACGTCATGTTCTTATCGTTCAGTTCAAGGTGCATCGCCGAGTAATCAACCAAAGCCGCCTCGTGGATATTGATATATAAACCGTCCTTGCTCTTCATCATCAACGGAGTCTGTACGCCTGTTTCAGAGAACGGAGTCTGCGAAGCATTCGGAGTTACCGCAGTCTTCATCAATCCGCGGATTTCAGAAAGATTTGATTTGGTTGTGTGATATTCCTGAGTATCATAATCGCCCGGTAACCAGAACGCATAATGATCGCCGTTCATGGCAAATTCGGTACGCTCCTCTTTAATTACGAAATAGCTTAATTTCGGCTGCTGAGGAAATTCGTAACGGAACCCGACACCGTCGTTGAATACGCGGAAACGAACAATCATTTCGCGGGTAGTTTCGGGCTGCTCCAATTTAACTTCAAGCTCGTTATAATTATTGCGAATGGTTTTTACCTCACCCCATACCGGATTCCAGCTCTCATCAAAAGAAGATGTTTTTTCGGATGCGATTTTAAAACCTTTAGTCAAGTCGATGTTAAGTGCAGCTTCTGCATTCACTTCAGTATAAGTCATGTCGCTCTGCGGTTCGCCGTTTTTAGCTTCAAGACCCAGTTTCGAAGTTTTCACCACCGGTTTTCCTTTGTATGTCATCTCATACTGAGGTTCACCTTTTGCCGATAAATCAAAGGAGAGCGTAATATTGCCATCGGGTGATTTAATATCAGTTGCAGCAAATGCTGATACAGATGTGGTAAGAAGGAAAATACCTACAGATGTTTTGATTTTTCTCATCGTAATACTATTATAGTTGTTTTCTGAAGTTTAAGATTCTTCTCCGACCAATAGATCTGATCGGAGAAGAATCCGTTCATCAATTTTTTATTTCTTAAAAAAGAAGTAGCACTCGTCGAATACGTTGAACACTACGTTGTAAGTACCGGCTACGGCAGGGATATTATCTCCCGAAGGCTGAAGTCCGTAAGGGAATGATTTACCACCCCAAGATGCAACGTCCCAGCTTCCGTCAGCACGGAATTTCATTCCGCCATCCGCATCCAGTACAAGTTCGCCAATCCATACACCACCTTCAGTGCCTGCTTTCTCAGTCATTCTGGCCGGAGTAGTTCCCCAACCTTCAAAGTCGCCTACCATTTCGATCCATTTAATCGCTTTCGGAGCGAACTCAATCGGATCTATCGCGATTGTATTGGTCAGCGAGTTGAGGGTGATGCGGTAGTAACCATTTGCAGGTACCGAGATATTGCCCCCTGCTTCATAAGTAAGTTTACCGTCGGTCATTCCCCAATAGTTCTTATCCCAGTTTCCTGGTATACCGATAAGTTTGAAGCCGTCGGTTGTTTTGAAATAGCCCGTATAAACAAATTCGCCCTGTCCGGTCGTTTTGTCGTAAGCATAATCTTTCACGAGGCTCATCGGAATCAGCTGAGTTCCTATATTGACGCTGTCATTACCCCATTCGCCACCTAATCCGATCAGGTAATAAGTAGCCGGAAGTGCGACGTTCTGTATTTCGTAAGGCATTACGCTCATCGTAATTGCGGAAGAGTAAGCCGGTTTCACTACCGGTGATATCACCGCGGCCATTCGTACGAATACATCTTGTGCTTCGGTCAAAGCCGGATACTCACCCGCCGCGTGCAAGTTAAGTATCGCTCCGTTTAACTCTTTTGCGATCAAATCGATGCTTTGTGTCTGGCTTACCGATTTCAAAAGCTGTTTTGTTTTGAAATCCGGCTCCAAGCTCACTTCTATTGAATAGGTAGGAGTCGCACTGCTGAATCCGTAATCCGGTTTTTCATACGAAAGCGTTTCTACCACCTTGTCTTGTTCCTCTTCGAGCAATGTATAAACAGTTTCGGCATCCTGCGGAGTATGCAATTCGAATGTCAATGTTCCGTTTTCTGCTTCCGGCGAAATTACTGTTTCGTTTTTTTCTTCACAAGCGCTCAATCCCATTAAAGCCAGAATTCCGACGCCTAAAAATATCTTTTTCATTTAATTTTCTTTTAAAGGTCAATTAATATCCCGGATTCTGAACAAGCGAACCGTTTGCAATATAATCCGACATCGGGATTGGATATAAGTTATACATCGGTAAGATGTTCGTGCCTGTTGCTACTCCACCTTTCCAATCGAAAGAGTAAGAAGAGTTGCCACCGAAATATCCGTAACGGATCAAGTCTGTGCGGCGTTGTCCTTCGAAGAAGAACTCACGTGCTTTTTCATCCAGAATCTTATCCAGATCGACAGAGCTCATTGGCTCAGCGTTGGCACGTACGCGCAGTTTATTTACAGCCTCGAGTGCTTCCTGAGCATTACCGCTGGCGCGTAAAGTTGCTTCAGCAAATGTCAGATAAGCTTCGGCAGCACGTAAGAACGGAATATCCGTATCCGGCGACTTTGAATCGGTCGGGTAATTCGGATCAACCGGTACGTTCGAAAATTTGCTTACAGAAAATCCTTGTTCGAATTTGCTTACGTCTGCAATATCGAGTGTGCGGTCTTGTGCAAAGAATAAGGCTCTTTCGTCGCCAAGCGTTGATAAATCTCTCAGATTTGCATTCCCCGGTACGCCGTTTTCAAAGAATTTTTCAATCAATGTGCGACGTGCTCTGTTTCCGCTCCATCCGTCTGTCATACCGAACGGATCCATATCCATACTGTGTGAAGAGGCAATCAGGAAGAAGCTGGTTGTCCATGAACGGGTCATGGTTCTGTGGGCTGCAATCGGCAGGATGATTTCATCTTTCGCATTGTTTGGCGAACCTGCGTCATTATCGGCCATAAACAGATATTTGTAGTTATCTACCAATCGGTAAGGCGAATCAATTACCTTTTTAGCATAAGTAGCAGCATCAGCCCAGCGAGGAGATCCCGTATATACTTCGGCATTCAATAACAGGCGAGAGCGCAATAACCAGTTGGCTGCTTTGTCGGCACGGCCGTAAGGGCCTTGTTTCGGTTCGAACATGTTGCCTTCAATTTCAGAAAGCTCTTGTTCGATAAAAGCGAACAGGTCGGCACGTTTAATCTGTGATGGCGGAGTCATGTTCACTTCGAGAGCAAAAGGCACGTTACCGAACATATCCAACAGATAATAATAATTAAGCGCACGCATATAACGTACTTCCGCACGCTGGCGAATCGTATTGTCGTCTGTCAGACCTTCTGTTTTTTCAAGAAAGTGGTTGCATAGTGTAATATCGAAATACAAACGGTTATACATTCCTTCTACCTGGTTGTGAGAAGATGACCATTGTGCGAAGTTCAGATCGGCAATACCCACATCGCCCCACGCACATAGCGCCTCATCCGTTGGCAATTCGTTCAGATTCCAGATTAAGCGGTAAAAGCCCGATGTCCCTTCATCAATTCCGCTCACATCACCGTTTCCATCCGCACCCTTCTGGCCCGTAAGGGCCATGGTTGCGTATATTTTATGAAAAACCTCATCTTGTTTGAAGTCTGCCGAGAGATTCGGGTCGATCGGAGTTACATTCAAATCGTCGGTACAAGAATTGAAGCTTAGTAATCCGGCTGCCAGTACGATTGCCGGCAGTATGTTTTTGAAATATTTGATATTCATTTTGTTATCTCTTTAAAATGTAACTGATACGCCGATTTGAGAAACCAATGGGCGAGGATAGATATTATTGTCAATACCTCCGCTCACTTCCGGATCCAGACCTTTGTATTTTGTTAATACAAGCGGATTCGAAACAGTTCCGTATAAACGAGCGATAACTCCTTTGTTAAACATGTTTTTGAATGTATATCCAAGCGTAATGTTATCTACGCGAAGGAATGACGCATTCTGGATATAATAATCCGACATGAAGTAATCTTTCAGACCTTCGAATCTGGTATCGAATGCCGATAGCGGTACGTTTGTCAGGTTTGTTCCTTTTGCAGAATACACATCAACCGCGGCATTGTTGGCAGCCACGTCGTTGTATACATAATTGCCAAGGTTTGCGCGAAGCGAGAATCCAAGGTCCCAACCTTTGTAGGTAAACTTCGAGCTCAATCCCATTGTAACGTCCGGAGCCGGTTTCTGGTGGAAATAACGGTCGTCGTCGTTGATGATGCCATCTTCATTGCGGTCTACAAATACACCTTCAAGCGGTTTCCCGTTGTTATCATATACCTGCTCATATACATAGAATGAGCTAGCTGCCTGATTTACGGCGTGTGCCTGAATCGTCGATCCGGTACCTTTGCTGATACCGCCGGTCATTACTTTGTAGTTTTCGTTGCTACCGTTGGTCAGCTTCGTAATCTTATTCTTATTATAGGTTACGTTATAGCTCAGATCCCAAATGAAATCATTGGTAACGATTGGTTTTGAGTTAATTGAAAACTCTATCCCTTTGTTTTCGAGCGATCCCACATTGCTGATCATTCGGTTTTTGAAGTTCGTTCCCGCCGGGATAATCACTTCATTCAACAAATCGTCAGTTTTACGGTAATATGCTTCAACCGATCCGCTGATACGGTTGTCAAGGAATCCGAAATCAACACCTACGTTGTAAGTTGAAGTCTGCTCCCATTTCAAATCTGTATTATACGCTTCCGGACGGCTTAGCGGGAAGAAGATACCATCGATTGGATAATAGGCTCCCTCTTGGTTCGCTACATAAGTAGGAATATACGGGTAGTCACCCAATCCAAGGTTCTGCTGTCCGGTAACACCGTAACCCAAACGTAGTTTTAGGTCTGACAACCAGCTTACATCTTTCAGGAATGCTTCTTCGTTCATTTTCCAACCCAACGCTACGGCAGGGAACAATCCCCAACGGTTTTTAACCGGGAAACGCGAAGTTCCGTCGCGACGAAGTGTTACTGTTGCAAGGTATTTGCTTGCGAAGTTATAGTTCAAACGGCCGAAGAACGAAACCAGGTAGCTTTCTGTTTTATAAACTCCCTCTTGTGGTTGGAATGATTGAGTCACCCCGTCGTTAGCGTAGCTTCCGCTTTTATAGAAATGCTGCCAAGCATAACCGGCCATCGCATCAAACGAATGATCGCCGAGTGTTTTTGCGTATTGCAGGTAGAAATCCAATGAGTGATTGTATTTCGACTGCTCATCCCATCCTTTACGTCCATATGGCGTTGATTCAGATCCGGCCGGGTCGGCAAAGAATGTCTGTTTACCTGTTGAATAATCCATTCCGAGATTCAGGTTTGCACGCAAATCCGGAAGGAAATGGAATTTATAATCGAACTGCGCGTTTCCGATGAAGCTCTTTGCTTTCGAGCGATCTTCCTTTTGCTCAAGCATCGCTACCGGGTTTTTCGGCGCTAGGTTACTGATAATCGTGTTTTGTGTATCCGGATCAGTCTGTGTCCATTGGAAATATCCTCCGAAAGCATCATACATCTCGCGTGAATCACGAACCGACTGAGTCGGGTCCATTGCGATTGCCGCTCCGATTGCCCCAGTATTGGCAAAACGGTTTTTTACAATCATCCCTTTTGCATTCAGGTTTACTTTCAGATGATTGTCGAAGAACGACGGGCTCAGGTTCATTGCTCCCGTATAGCGCTCAAATTCGGATGTTTTCAAAATACCATCCTGATTGGTATATCCGAATGAGAAACGGTAAGGCATGTTTTTCAAACCACCCGTTACGGTCAGGTTATGATCCATACCGAATGCAGGGCGGAAAATCTCTTTTTGCCAATCGGTATTGGCTGTTCCAAGCAGATTGACAATCTTCTGTCCGTTCTTGTCATTCGGATCTTGTCCGTACATCTGCTGTACCATGGCGCGGAACTGGTCGCCATTCATCACTTCAACTTCCCCTTTACGCGTACTTACCGATACATTTCCGTCGTAAGACACACGTGGGCGAGAGCCGGCTTCCCCTTTCTTGGTGGTGATGATAATTACCCCGTTGGATGCACGCGAACCATAGATGGCTGTAGCCGAGGCATCTTTCAATACGGTGAAGCTTTCAATATCATTCGGGTTGATGGTGCTCAGGAAGTTAGATACTCCTTTGATTCCCTCGTTGTCCATCGGAAGCCCGTCGATAACGATAAGCGGGTCGTTGCTGGCCGATAGCGAAGAGCCCCCGCGGATACGGATCGTAGCGCCACCTCCCGGTGTTCCACCGTTCGATACGACGTTTACTCCCGCTACTTTACCCGAAATCATATCCTGGGCATTCGTAGTTTGTCCGCGATTCATTTTATCGGGTTTGATTGCGATCACTGATCCCGTCGCATCCGACTTCTTGACAGCTCCGTAACCGATTACTACCGCCTCGTCAAGACTGATAGCATCCTCTTTCAGAACAATTTGAAGGTTTTGAGTGTTAGGTTTTAACTCCTGCGACAGATAGCCGATATACGATACGACCAAAGTCGCAGTATCTGGAAGTTGTAATTGGAAATTTCCGTCAAAATCGGAAATAACACCGTTTGTTGTGCCTTTTTGGATTACATTTGCTCCGATAACCGGAATGCCGGTGGCATCCTTAACGGTTCCTTTTACCGAAATAACCTGTTGCGCCATCACTCCGAAAGGGGCGATAATGCTTAGCAAAACACAAAAGAGTGTTTTGGAATCTGTGAATATTCCGTGTTTCATTTATAAAATAAGGATTAGGTGTGTAAATCGCGATACTCTGAATATGAAAAACTAAAAAAGCGATTGATTAATTTTGGAGAACTTAGTAGTTAATTCCTTTAGAGTCACGCATAAAAATGTGTCATTTGATATTGCAAATATATAGGTGCAATTCGGTGCATGTTACAAATATGTTACGAATAATGCCGTTTTAACTTCACAAACGATTGTGATTTAAAGAAGCTATTTATTAGATAAAATTTGTAAACTATTAAGATGAAGCAACACTTAACACTCAAAGATATTGCTCTGGAACTGGGCTTGTCTGTATCTACAGTTTCGAGAGCTTTGAGGGATGATTCTACCATCGGTCCTGAAACACGCGAGCGTATTAAAGAATATGCCCGCCTACATCACTACAAACCCAATACCCTTGCCGCGTCCCTGCGAAAGAATGAATCAAACATTATTGGGGTCATTATTCCCGAAATATCCAATCAGTTTTTTTCGTCGATTATTGCGGGAATGGAAGATGTCGCGGAAGAGAATAATTTTTCATTGATTATAGTGCAGAGTAATGAAGAATATGAAAAAGAAGTACGGGCAGTTCATACTTTGCTGAGTGCCCGGGTAGCGGGTATTCTGGTTTCTTTATCTAAAACGACCGAACACTATAATCATTTCGAGGAGGTAATTCATAATCGGGTGCCCCTGCTTTTTTTCGACCGGATCTGTACCGGAGTGCTGACAGACAAAGTAGTCGTGACCGATTATCAGGGAGCTTATAAAGCGGTGGAATATATGATAAAAACCGGTTGTACGCGAATAGCCTACTTCGGTTCCGATTCTACGCTCGAAATAGCCAAAAACCGAAAAAAGGGATATCTGGATGCTTTACGAGCCTATCAACTACCGGTAGATCCCGAACTGATCTTTAATTGTGATACCGGAAGTGAGGCGCAGATACTGGCGCGGTCGGTTCTGACTATGGATCCTGCTCCTGATGCCATCCTTGCTATCAATGACAGTACTGCAGCCGGCATTCTTTATACCGCCAAACGAATGGGGATTCGCATTCCCGATCAGCTCTCGTTATGTGGTTTCGGCGATGGATATATCTCGCAGCATACTGACCCTACCATTACCTCCATCGACCAGTTTCCTACCGAAATGGGGCGCCAGGCAATGGAGCTCATGATTCGTAAAATTAAAGATCCCGCTTTATACGATCAGGTTACCAATCGTATTATAAATACCGCCCTCACCTTACGCGAATCTACCAAAACACTTCGCTTTTAAAATATTTTTAAACATCCCTGTTTTTTTTAAATCATTCATATCCTGAGAGATGCTTTCTTTGTGATTCAGAAAAAGAACATCTTTATTATTTTCCTTTTTATAATATCTTATTTTTAATGAATCGACTACATGTTTTATTTGTAGCCCTGCTCTTGTTGGCTTCGGGCTCACTTTCTGCGATGAAAGTATCAAAAGCAGAGCCCACTTTCTGGTGGAGTGGCATGAAAAATACAAACCTCCAGGTATTATTGTATGGCGAAGATATCGCCCATTCTCAGGTTTCGGTAACAGATCCGGCAATCAAGATAAAAGAAACGGTTTCACTCGAAAGCCCTAACTATTTGCTGGTGTATCTTGATCTTTCGGACGCAGCTCCTTCGAAATTCAATTTCGAACTTAAAAAAGGAAAACAGAAACTGACCGTTCCTTACGAACTTAAAAAACGGGCTCCACAAACAGTGGGTGCCGCAGGGTTTTCTGCTGCCGATGTGCTTTACCTGATGATGCCCGATCGTTTCGCCAACGGCGATCCGAAAAACGACATTGTAAAAGGAATGCGCGAAAACAAGGTGGATCGTACCAACTCTTTCGCTCGTCATGGAGGCGACTTTAAGGGGATGATGGATCGACTCGACTATCTTTCGGATCTGGGTATAACGGCTCTTTGGCTTAATCCCGTGCTCGAAAACGATATGCCCGAAGGTTCTTATCATGGCTATGCAACGACCGATTTCTATCAGGTAGATCGTCGCTTCGGCTCGAACGAAGAGTTCGTTGAATTGGTAAAGAAATCACACGATAAAGGGATGAAAATGGTAATGGATATGATCTTCAACCATTGCGGTAGCGAACATTTCTTCTTGAAGGATATGCCTTCGAAAGACTGGTTCAACTTTCCCGACGGATCGCAGATGACCTCTTTCCGTACCGTGCCGCAATACGACCCGTATACATCGAAATTAGATAAAGACGTAGCTGTAGACGGATGGTTCGTATCGGTAATGCCCGACCTGAACCAGCGCAATCACCATGTGGCAAAATATCTGATTCAGAATTCACTGTGGTGGATTGAATATGCAGGCATCGACGGTATCCGCCAGGATACTTACCCATATGCCGATTTCGATATGATGGCCGAATGGTGTAAGGCTGTGAACGAGGAGTATCCCGATTTCAATATCGTAGGAGAAACATGGCTCAACAACAACGTAGGTGTTTCTTTCTGGCAGAAAGACAGCCGTCTGGCTTATCCTAAAAATTCGGAGCTGAAAACGGTGATGGACTTCCCGCTTTACGGCATTACAGATAACGCATTTGATGAGGAAACCGAAGAGTGGCATGGCGGATTCATGCGCATACACGACTATCTGTCGCAAGATATGGTGTATGCTGATCCGATGAATCTGTTGATTTTCCTCGATAATCATGATACATCGCGCTTCTTCAAAACAGAGGAACAGCGTAATGATTTCAACCGCTACAAGCAGGCTTTAACCTTTTTGCTGACGACTCGTGGTATTCCGCAGTTGTATTATGGTACAGAGTGGTTGATGGCGGGTGATAAAGGCAAAGGCGATGGTTTTGTCCGTATGGACTTCCCCGGAGGATGGCAGGATGACGCTGTTGATAAGTTTACAGCTACAGGCCGCACAGAGCAGGAAAACCGCGCTTTCGATTTCACTCGTAAATTATTGAACTGGCGTAAAGGCAATGAAGTGATTGCCAAAGGTGCCTTGAAGCATTTTACTCCTTATCAGGGTGTATATGTTTATGAACGTAAACTGGGCGACCGCTCGGTAGTGGTGGTATTTAATGGTACTTCTGCTGAAAAAACGGTCGATCTGTCTCGTTACCGTGAGGTAATGCCCGAACAACGTGCTACTGATGTACTGACAGGTGCATCATTCGATTTATCGGCACCATCGGTTTCGATTGGTCCGAAAGAGGCTCTTCTGTTCGAATTCTAATCACATTATTGGCTTATTTTAATGCGTGCGCACCATCCGCACCGTGCTTATAACGATGGCTTTATTTTATAAAGGCTACTTGCATATTCCCGACACGATAACGGGTTTGCAAGTAGCCTTTTTTATATTCTTATTGCGGTATATTAAACGAGAAAGAGAGAGGCATGACTCCATGATTATCATAGTTCGCCAGCGTGAATTTTACCGGATAAATATTTTCGGAGTTGCTTACGATGCCGGTTTTATAGGCATTGATTACATCTAATGGATTACCCTGCTGTTTTTTTACCTGATTTGAATTATCAAAATACACATAAGTGATGTCTGCTTGCGCGATGGCTTTATTTTCTTCTGCCGATAATGAGAGATTCGACATTTTTTTGTTGATTGCTGTTTTGACAATTCGTGCGTCAATATCTGATTCTACAACCAGCAATCCTACTTTACCATAACTTACGGAATTAATATACGCTACACCTTTAGTGCGGTCTTCTTCTTTCAGATTCTCTGTAATCAGTTTTACCGGATAATCCATAAAGATGGTGAAAGCAACTTTCTGGAAAGAAAAGATGAGCCCGAAATTCCGAGTCATCTCTTTGCGTATGAAAGAAGAACCGGTAACCACTTCGTCGAGTTTCACCCCTAGATTTGCCAACCCGATGGCATACAGTTGCTTATAGCTGTAAAATTCGGTACTTCCATTATCTGATCCGAATGATTCAATTTGTGAGGAATGTTGTGCTATAACTTCTTCAGCATATGCATCTTGCTCCACTTTTGAAGGATAGATATCACGGCTTTTAGTTAAAGCAGTAACAACCGTAATAGGATTGAACGTATATCCTGTATATTCTGAAATATTGGTGTTGCTCTGTGCGTTAGGGCAAATCAGGTTACCCATATATATTCTGCTGCGGATATCGGGATTAACAAAAAGAGCAGTCGATTGTAAGCTGTATTTTGTTTCAGAAACATCAATACGGCTAAACTGAAAGAATGGAAGAGCAGGCGATAAGGCCAAATCCTTCAGGCCAAGCTGATGTACGTTAAGCGTATCCCTTGTATTCCCGCAGAAAAAAGTGAGCGTAAACATACGTCCTTCCCGTGCCCGATTTTCGGATATATTAATAACGATATTGTCGGCCTCTTTTCCGGCCATTTTACTCAGGGTAATCCAGGCTGGGACCTCTTTTATTTCCCAGTCGCCTGTTGCCGTAAGCTGTACAGCTTCTTCCGCACCCCCCGGATGTGCCGAAATAGCCTTTTTATTGAGTTGAATAGCAGGAGTAGGGGTCGAATATACCGTATCTTTATCACATGCAGAAAATAACACGATAAAAAACAACGACTGTGTAAGTAAGAGTATTAATTTGGTTTTCATGATGATATGATGAATTTGTTATAGTTGATTTATGGCGCTTTTATTTATCCTCTCCTTTTATAAAGTTTTGTAACATCCGTTTCCCATCGGGAGTCAGAATTGATTCGGGATGAAATTGTACACCTCTTACATCGTAAAGGCGATGGCGCAAAGCCATGATTTGTCCTTGTGCGTCGGTAGCCAGTACCTCGAGTTCATCAGGCAAATTTTCAGAAGCAACGACCCACGAATGATAGCGTCCCACTAAAACCGATTCGGGCAACCCATCAAAGATATAATCCCGGGCGATAATTTGTATCGGGGTTTGTATTCCATGATAAACCTCATCGAGGTTGATAAGTTTGGCCCCAAAGGCTTCTCCAATGGCTTGTTCGCCCAGGCATACTCCGAGTATGCTTTTTTGCGGGGCACATTCGCGGATTAACCGTATCAAATCGCCGGCTTCATTCGGCACACCGGGACCGGGAGATAGAATAATCTTATCGTATCGGTCAAGCTTGTCGAAGGGGATTTCATCATTTCTGACTATGTCTGTCTCATGCTCCATTTCGCGCAATATATGAAGCAAGTTGTAGGTGAATGAGTCATAGTTGTCAATCAGCAATATCTTCATCTGTATAATTTATTTTTGCCCGTAAGTTCAGTTGGGTATATTAAAAAAGCCCGGCTGCAGCAACAACCAGGCTAATATATCAAAAAATTATCAGAATCCGCGGAAGCCCATTAGTTGGCGCACTTCACGAAGCGTTTTAGCCGAACTTTCACGTGCTTTTTCAGCACCTAAAGCAGCTACTTTTCTTAAGTAAGCCTCATCTTTGATAATCTCATTATATCGCTCACGAATCGGAGCGGTAACCTGAAGAATATCGGCAGCCAACTGTTTTTTCATATCGCCATAGCGGATTTCGCAGTTGTTATACAGGTTGTCGAAATGCTCTACTACATCCGGCGCAGAAACCACGCGCATCAGTGTAAACAGGTTTTCAATCACTTCCGGTTTCGGCTGGTTCATTTCTGTAGGTCCCTGATCGGTAACCGCGCGCATCACTTTTTTGGTCAGCGTTTTGTCGTCGTCGTTCAGATAGATACAGTTTCCTTCCGATTTACCCATCTTGCCCGATCCGTCGAGTCCCGGAATCTTGATTGGTTCGCCGGTAAATTTATATGCTTCGGGCTCAGGAAACAGTTCGCAACCATAAATGGTATTGAAGCGGCGCGCATATTTGCGTGTCATTTCCAGATGTTGCAACTGGTCTTTCCCAACCGGCACGAGGTTGGCTTTGTGCTGTAAAATGTCGGCAGCCATCAATACGGGGTAGGTCAGCAAACCTGCGTTTACGTTTTCGGGCTGTTTGCGGATTTTATCCTTGAATGAAACCGTACGTTCCAGTTCACCCACATAGGCATGCATATTAAGCAGCGTATATAGTTCGCAAACTTCGGGCACATCGCTTTGGATATAGATAGCCGATTTCTCCGGATCAAGTCCTGCCGCAAGATATTCAGCCAAGATGCTTTTTACATTCGGGTGAAGCAAAGCCGGGTCCGGATGTGTAGTCAATGAATGATAGTCTGCGATAAAGAAATAGCACTCATAATCGTTCTGCATGTTGATGAAGTTGCGCAACGCTCCGTAGTAGTTGCCCAAATGCAGATTTCCTGTCGAGCGGATACCGCTCACTACGATCTCTTTCATTTATATATAATTTAAATTTTAATATCAATGTATAAATGCGCCATTTATATACCATATGTTGGGTATCTCAACTTTATATGAGTGATATGGCGATTTCATATTATGTTGATTAATTTGTTTTGCTCTTTGATAAAATATCGGAAGGCAGTTTACCTTCCATCCGATATTAAGATGCAAAAATAGAAAAATCCTGCAAACACGAGGTTATTATTTCTCGGGTTTGTTCCGTTTGAATATCAGATCGGTCAGATCTTCAAGTCGTGTTACCGACGATACATTCGAGGTGTTCACAATCTCATTGATCTCATCAAAATAAGCATTTTGCTGAAGCGGATAGATCAGTATGAAATTCGTTTTCTGAAAATAGGTGTCGAGGTAGTGGGGTACTTTCTCCATATTATCAGAATAAGATACGTTATGTTTTTTACTCATTACAAAAATCAGCCCGTCCTCTTTGCGTATTTCCTTTGAAATGATCAGCAGATCATCGTATGAGTTCATCAGATGATACTCAATGCTGATAGGATTGTCCTGATTAAAACGGCTTACCGCCTCGCTCGTATTTTCTGTAGCATACACCACCAGGGTAGAACCTGTATTTTTAACCAGTTGCCATATACGCTTCATCCAGAACAGAAATCCCAACTCTTCTTCGGCTTTAGCCGGAATAACCAGTATATATCGTTTTACCGTAGAAAGGGGCTGATATGACTTGTAGATGTATGAGCTCAGGTTACTGTTGCGGATCACCTTGTCGATGAGGCCTCCTAAAGAAGCTTTGTTTATAAACTGTTCGGAATTTATACCCAGAATAAGGTCGTTAATCTGATTCTCCTTCACAAGTCCTAAAATGCCATTGGTCGAGTTGATATCGTAGCGTAACAGCGTATTGAGTTGATTGTCGGTAGCGGCAGCAATTGCTTTGGCTTTTTCAAATATTTTCGAAGACAGGGCCAGTAGCTGATCCTCCTGTTTAGAGTTGTCAATAATGTTGGCGACATAGAGAGAGCCTTGTCCCGGAGCGATATCGAGCGCATATCCTAAAGTAACAAGCTCTTCTACCGTTTCCGGATTCCGGATTGGAATCAGAATTTTGTTAAATTGATTGGCAACCGTTTTCTTCGATTTGAATTCGTCCCGCAGAGTGAGGTTGTATGCTCCTCTTTGGGCAGCGAAAGTCGCGATGGTACAGGTGATGAAAATCATTACGATGGTACCGTTGAGGACACTCTCGTTGAGCAACCGGATAGGAGTGCCATCGGCATTGTGACCGATGATTACATTGAATCCCACCATTACGGCTGCCAGCGTGGCGGCTGCCTGCGCATTACTTAACCCGAAAATGATAGAGCGTTCGTCGCGGTTATAACCAAAACTTTTCTGAGCCAGCCATGCCGCCAGGTATTTAGCTACGATAGCCACCACAGTCATAACCAATGCTACGAAAATCGTATTCGGATCAGATAAAAACACACGGTAGTTGATCAACATACCTACGCCGATCAGAAAGAACGGAATAAAGATGGCATTACCGATAAACCCGATCCGGTTCATCAATGGTGATGAATGCGGAATCAGCCGATTGAGAGCAAGTCCTGAGAAAAACGCCCCGATAATCGCTTCGATGCCGGCTATCTCTGCCAGTACGGCTCCCAGAAATACGATGAATAAAACAAAGATGTATTGAGAGATGCTGTCAGAGCAATTCTTGAAAAAGAAGCGGGCGATGAGGGGAAACAATCCCAACACCACACCTCCGAACAATAGCAGTGATATTATCAGTCGGATCCAGAACGCTGCGTTTACTTCGCCTTGCGTCATTCCTACGATTATGGCAAGTACTAATAATGCGAGCGTATCGGTAATCATGGTTCCACCTACAGTTACCGTGACTGCCCGATTGCGGGTGATACCTAGTTTTGTGATAATCGGATAAGAGATCAGTGTATGCGATGCAAACATACTGGCCAGTAATACGGAGGTAATCCATGAAAACTTCAAGACATAGAGTCCGGCAAAGATACCGAGCGCCATCGGAATCATGAAGGTATATAGTCCGAACAGAATACTTTTCTGGCTGTTCTTTTTAAAATCATTCAAATCGATTTCCAATCCTGCCAGAAACATGATATAAAGAAGGCCGGCCGTACCCGAAAGTATGATACTGCTGTCTCTTAAAATAAGATTAAACCCATTGGGCCCGATGATTGCCCCCGCCACAATCAATCCCAGAATCTGAGGAATCCGGAGTTTGTTCAGCAAAATAGGTGCGAATAAGATAATCGATAAAATGATCAGGAATTTAATGACCGGATTTTCGATGGGAAGATTCAGGTCAGACATCGCGAATAGAAGCATAGGCATAAAGGTGTTCAGGTCGTATGTGATACTTGATTTTTTGCAAATTAAACACTTGGTTTACTTCATGTGAAAGATAGTATATTTTCTGAAATAATAAGAATTACCGATAAATAATAATGAAGTAAAAGATGGCAGGCGACAGCGGAAACCGGGGGATGAAAACAAAAGCCTCCGAAGAGCAATCATTGCTCTTCGGAGGCTGATAATAAGTTGTTTCGTCCTGATCAGAATTCATCTTCTTCACCCGGTTCCTCAATCGGTATCTGGCGGTTGAAGGCTTCTTTAAAAGAGATCAGTGACTCGCTGCGAGAAAGTCCCAACGGTTGCAGTTTTGTATGAATGATATGTAACAAATGGCGGTTGTTACGCGCATACAATTTGATGAACATATCATACTGTCCGGTTGTATAGTGACATTCTACTACTTCCGGAATTTGTTTTAGTTTTTCAATTACTTCCGGAAACTGATTCGGGTTTTGCAGGTAAAGACCCATATAAGCGCAGGTTTCATAACCGATCTTATTGGTATCGAGGTTAAATTTAGAACCTTTGATAATCCCCAGATTGGTTAATTTCTGGACGCGCTGATGAATAGCCGCCCCCGATACATTACATTCGCGGGCTACTTCCAGGAACGGAATGCGGGCATTTTCTGCGATCAGGCTTAGAATTTTATAATCAAGACTATCAAGTTGATGGTGTCCCATTGTAAAAGATGTATTTTTGAATAATTATTGATCACCGCAAAATTATTAAATAATCTGCTACTCTGCAATCAGATAAAATAATAATTTGACAGAAAACATTCTGATAATCTTTGATTTTGAAATGATAGAGATGGAAAATAGAAGTGTTTTGGAATAAATTAAAAGCACAATGTTATGAATTTGGCGATGACGGATAAAAATTGGCGCAATTATACTTTAAAGTGGAAAATCAGTTAGAAGTAAACCAAATAACCAATTAATAAAAAATAATAAGTAATTTAAGAGCCATAACTCACCGAATGCTTATATACCCGGCAACAGGTATATAAACGTCTGGTATATTCATATTTTAATATCAAAAATAAATTATTACATAAATGAAAAGAAGAACGGGGCTTTTTATCTCTTTGTTAGCCATTATTGGCTTGATCATGGCTTTGCCGGGATGTAAACCCGCGCGGTCCGAAAAACCGATCGTGACGGTAACGATTGCTCCTCAGCAATATTTCGCCGAAAAAATAGCCGGCGATAAGTTCGAAATACGAACGATGGTACCCAACGGGAGCAGTCCCGAATCATTCGACCCTTCTCCGGGGGCGTTGGTTAACCTAAGCCATAGCAAGGCTTATTTCCGTATCGGCCATATTGGTTTCGAATTGGCCTGGATGGATAAGTTACAACAAACGAATCCGGATATGAAGGTATTCAACAACTCAGAGGGGATTGAGCTGATTGAAGGAAGCGAGCATGCTTGCTCCGATCCATCTCACCACCACCACGATACGGCAGAGGCGATTGATCCGCATGTATGGACATCGGCTGCAAACGGCAAAGTCATCGCGCAGAATATGCTGAATGCATTTATTGAGCTCGATCCTGATAATAAATCGTATTATGAAGCCAATTATAAAGAACTGATGCAGGAAGTACAGCAGACTTCCGATTCTGTGGATATGTTGTTGAAAAACATGCAAGGCAAATCGTTTGTAATTTACCATCCCGCATTGACATATCTGGCCCGCGAATACGGAATGCAACAACATGCAATCGAAAATCAGGGGAAAGAACCGTCGGCTGCTCACCTGAAAGCATTGATCGATGAGGTTCGCGACAGTAAGGCGCATGTTATTTTTATTCAGCAAGAATTTGATGAAAAGAACGCACGGATGATTGCCGACGAACTGGGTATACGTGTCGTGCAGATTAACCCGCTTAGCTATGAGTGGAGTAAAGAATTAATTGAAATAGCCAAAGCGCTCAATGATGGAGAAACTGATTCAAATAAATAAACTGAGTGCCGGATACGATGGTACGGCGGTGATACGTGATATTACGCTGGAGGTAAACCGCCTTGACTTCATGGGGATCATCGGGCCGAACGGCGGCGGTAAAACCACGCTGGTAAAGGTAGTGTTGGGTTTACTCAAGCCGATGGAGGGATCGGTATCCTTCTTTCGCGACGGAGCGACGGTAAATAATCTGCGCATCGGTTATCTGCCCCAGCGCAGTCAGATAGACCATCGTTTTCCGATTACCGTTTCGGATGTGGTTTTATCTGGTTTGTTAGACGGTACCCCTTTAATCGGGTCGGTAACCGCCGCACAACGGGAGCGCGTAGAAGAAGTGCTCGAAATGACCGGTATGAGTAATTTTCGCAACCGGGCAATCGGCATGTTGTCGGGGGGCCAAATGCAACGGGTATTGCTCGGACGCGCCATCATCAACCGCCCCGAACTGTTGGTACTCGACGAGCCTAATTCATATATAGATAAGCGGTTTGAAGACCGGCTATATGAGTTGTTGCGGGAGTTAAATCATTCTACCACCATCATGATGGTATCGCACGAAGTGACATCACTGGTGGATATGGTAAACCGTACCATATCGGTCGATCAGACTTTACAACCTGTCGATCTTACCTGCCCTTATCATCATGATCCGAATCATGTTCATGCTTTTAAACGATAAACGGCACCGGGATAACTGCGTACGATATTCCGTAATTCAAGATCCATTAATAAGCCTGTCAGTTTACTGACGGGCTTTTCTGTTTCTATGGCGATGCGGTTGAGTTGCATTTCGCCATGAAGGGAAAGCAGTTGGATGATTTCCTGCTCTTCATCGGTAAGGTCAAACTCAATCGGGAGTTGTGTGGCGGGTCGGGCATTCTGATCCTGTGCCCAGTTCATCATTTCGAGAAAATCATCGGCACAAGTAATAAGTGCGGCTCTGTTTTGTCGAATCAAGCGATTGCATCCGCGCGAACGCTGATCGTTGACACGTCCCGGAAATGCGAAAACATCCCGGTCGTAGGTGTTGGCGATGTTAGCGGTAATTACCGATCCCCCTTTATCGGCGGTTTCCACCACGATTGTGGCATCCGATATACCCGCGATGATGCGGTTGCGGGCAATGAAGTTTCCTTTATCTGGATTGGTTCCCGAGGGATATTCAGTAAGTAATCCTCCCTGCGCAAGCATCTCTTTGGCAAGAGTACGGTGCGCATCCGGATATAAGCGGTCGAGTCCATGAGCCACCACACCCACCGTTTCGAGGTGATTCTGTAAGGCACACCGGTGAGCGGTTACATCAATTCCGTAAGCGAGTCCGCTCACGATTAAAGCATCGGGTAATCGGGTTGCCAGCGAGGATGTAAATTGCTCAATCAGGTCACGTCCGTAGGGCGTAGAATTGCGGGTTCCCACCATGGCGATGATATGCGAAGCATTCAGATTGGCAGTTCCTTTATAGAAAAGAAGGATAGGAGCATCTACGCAGTCGCGTAATCGTTCGGGATACTCCGGATCATTCAACAGAATTGGTTGTATCTGGTGTTTGCGGATAAAATCCATCTCTTGTTCCGCCGGATCAAGCACCCGGCAACTACGGCATCCCTTCGCCAACTCATCGCCGAAGCGCGGTATAAGTTGCAGTATCTCCGGTTTTTCGCGGAATACGTTTTGAGCCGATCCGAATTGTTCGATGAGCCGTCGGGCGATGATCGGGCCGATCCCTTTTATCGAAGAGAGGGCGATTGAATAGAAAACTTCGTCGTCATGTGTTTTCATGCAGGTAAGGGGCAAAAAGTTCAGCGAACTCATCTCCACGGGTCAATCTTCCGTTCACTACCGTTATTATCTGAATCTGGGCTTTGACACAAAGTTTTTGGTCGGCAGCCCGGTAAATATCCTGAAAGAAAATATAGCGGGGACCTTTGCGCGCCATATAGAGGCGTGACACGAATTTGTCACCACTTTTAAGAGATACTTTGTATTCGAGTTCCGCTTTTGCCACCATCGGAAAAACGCCTTCACGGGTCCATTGGTCAAAATCTTCACCCAGAGTTTGCAAAAACTCATGACGTGTATGCTCGAGGTAGTTCTGGTAAACAGCATTATTTACTACGCCCTGCATATCGCATTCATAATCGCGCACTTTCATCTCCAGTTCGTAAATGTAATTTTTCATTTTGATCTTTTCTTTTTTCAGACCAAAAATAGAAAAAAGTATATTATTAACAGTTGCAGAGTGAAAAAGTTTGATTTACAAAAAAAAGCGCCACCGCAAATGAATCTTCATCTGCGATGGCGCTTTTTATAGCATTGTTATTCTTATTCGGCTTTCAACTGGATACGTCCCGGTTGCAATCCTTTACCTGAAACTTTCAACTCGATGTTGCCAGCTTCCTCTTTTGACTGAACCAATACCACCAGTTTACCACTGAATGCTTTCATTTTATTTGAATGGAATACCGTCAAGTCGGCCGGATCACCATTTGCTACCGCACGGTAATTACCCGCACCTTTTACCTGGAACGAAAGTTCAGGAGTAGCTTCCAAACAAGGATTTCCGTCCTTATCAACAATAGTCGCCGTTACGAAACTGATATCCTTACCGTCTGCTTCGATTGTCTGACGATCTGCCGAAAGTTCGATATGATGCGGTTTGCCTGCAGTAACGATCTGTTTTTCTGCAACGGCTTTTCCGTTTTCATCATAAGCAACCACTTTCACAGTTCCCGGTTCGTACTGCGTATCCATCCACATCAGGCGGTAACGTTTCAAGCGCACAAGCGACTGCAAGCCCTCTTTTGTGCCCGACGAATCAATCTCAACGCTCATATCTTTGGTGCGACGTCCCTGGCTTTTACCGTTGATAAACAGTTCGGCCGATGGATAGTTGGTATAAACGAATACCGGAATGGTGTCCCCTTCATGCCCTTTCCAATTCCAATGAGGAAGGATATGAAGCGTCTCCTCTTTTTTATTCCAATGGCTGCGGTACAGATAGTAGCGATCTTTTGGCAAACCTGCTAAATCGACGATACCGAACAATGAGCTATGGCTGGGCCAATCAGTATAATAAGGAGTCGGCTCACCAAGATAGTCGAAACCGGTCCATACGAACTCACCGATCGTATAAGGCAGGTCATCATGCATGATGAAGTTGTCTTCCGGAAGATCCGACCATCCGCAATGCTCTACGTCGTACGAAGAAGCCTGGTGGTCGTCATATTTTTTCATTGACTGACGTTTAACAGGGAATTTGTAGATACCGCGAGAGCTGATTGTAGAAGCGGTTTCACTTCCCAAAATCAAGCGCTGAGGCAGTTTCTCATATCCTTCCTGATATTTGAACGGACGGTAGTTGAATCCCGGCACGTCTACTACGGCAGCCATGTTGTTGGTCATAAAGTCCCAAGGACGGTCCATACCGTTGGTTACGATACGGGTAGGATCTTCACGCTTACAGATATCGGTAAGCCATTTTGCGATTTTAGGGCCCTGACCTTTTTTCGCGCTCTGTTCTTCCACTTCATTTCCGATAAACCACATCACAACCGACGGATTGTTACGGAAATTATGAAGGGCGTTCACAAGGTCTTTTTCTGCCCATTGATCCCATAGTAAGTTATAACCGTTCGGAACTTTTGCGATTTTCCAACTGTCGAAAGTTTCGCAAGCCACCATCATCCCCATTTCGTCGCAGATGCGTACGAATTCGGGAGCCGGCATGTTGTGAGAAGTACGAATCGCGTTTACTCCCATATCTTTCATGATACGGATCTGGCGGCGAATCGCTGCATCATTCACAGCAGCACCCAACGGTCCTAAATCGTGGTGATTACATACACCCTGTATTTTTAGTTTTTTACCGTTCAAGAAGAAACCTTCATCCGGAACCAGCGCGATAGAGCGGATACCGAAAGGAGTCGTGTATTCATCTTTCAGCACGTCACCTTTATATAAGAAGGTTTTTGCCTTATATAGGTTTGGAGTATCCAAATCCCACAACTGAGGTTGTGCCACGGTCAGCTCCTGAGTCAGGACAGGGGCTTCATATTTAAGTTCGTTGCGGGTCAGAGTGATTGGCGATTTCAGTTCGGCAACCTCTTTTCCTTTATTATCGAAAACAACCGTTTTGATTGCATATTCTTTTGGATCCGCATCCTGTGGAAGTGAAAAAGTAGTGTTTACTTTTACTTTCGCATATTCATCGTTGATTACAGGAGTAGTAATTTGCGTACCCCATGTCGGGATAAAAGCATCTTCCGTGATGATTACACGTACGTTGCGGTAAAGACCGGCTCCCGGATACCAACGAGAAGATTCGTTATAGTTTTCCAGACGAACGGCAAGCGTATTTTCGCCCGGCTCAAGGAAATCTGTAATATCCAGATGAAAAGAGTTGTATCCGTAAGGCCATCCTCCTACATGTTTCCCGTTCAGGTACACTTGCGAGTTGCTCATCGCACCGTCGAACTGGATAACTGCACGTTTACCCTTTTCAAAATCGGGCGTGTTTACTTTTGTACGATACCAGCCTGTTCCTACAAACGGAAGTCCCCCGGTACGTCCGGCATGTTCCATCGCGTTTTTCTGTCCGTCCTGTTTGATAGCCAGGTTCTGAACGTCGTTTTGAGCGCTGAACGGTCCGTAGATAGCCCAGTCATGAGGAACTCTTACGGTTTCCCATTTTTTGTCGTTAAACGAAACGGATTTAGCTTCCGGAAAATCACCTTTTGCGAATTTCCAGTTCTTTTCTAATAAAAGTGTGTCACGCTGTTGTGCCAGCATACTCCCCGAAAGAAGTAATGGAAGAACAAATAAAGCACTTTTTGTCATAAGTGAAGTTTAAAGTGAATTCATGATAAAATGGAATGAACTGTACAAAAATAAGCATTTAATTATTTAAACAAACTGTTGGTGTAATTTTAACACTAAATAATTAATCTGTTTTATTGATGATTAATTATTTGTATATCAAGTTGATGTGTAGTTATTTAAGACTGTTTAAAGAGTGATTTGCAAAATATACAATTTTAAATATTTCAAGGGTTTATTATCTTTGATTTCAGATGCCTTAATATGCAACAAAAATAAAAACACACTAACATTTAAGCTCTTATGAGAAGAATTCATCCTTTGTGCTTCTTACTATCTGTTTCCGTACTTGGAGTAAGTACGGGATGTCAGAATGAAAAACCGACATCCGATTCATTGGTAAAGTATGTTGATCCGTATATTGGTACGGGTGATCACGGTCATGTCTTTATGGGCGCCAATGTGCCCTGGGGATTTGTGCAATTAGGTCCTACTCAGTTGACTAAAGGTTGGGACTGGTGTTCGGGATATCATTACAGCGACTCAACAATCATCGGTTTTGCACATACTCATTTGAGCGGTACCGGAATCGGCGACTTGGGTGATATCGCATTCATGCCTGTTACCGGTGATGTTGTGATGACACCCGGCGATACGACCGGATATGCCAGCGGATTCCATTCGCTTTTCTCTCATGACCGCGAGCAGGTAGCTCCCGGATATTATCAGGTGCACCTTGACCGTTACGGGGTAGATGCCGAGCTTACTGCAACACAGCGTGCCGGTTATCACCGTTATACTTATCCTGCCAATTCTACTCCACGCATGGTGATCGACCTGGCACAGGGTATCGGTTGGGATTCGCCTCGCCGTGGATTTATCCAGCAGGAAAACGATACCGTGATTTCGGGTTACCGCGTATCGAAAGGATGGGCAAATCGTCAGGAAGTATTCTTTACCGCTGTATTTTCGCAGCCGATTACCGATATGACTCTTTATCCCGAAGATGCACAGGCGCAGCAAGCTGATTCTCTGAGCGCACGTCGTCTGATCGCAGCGCTCGATTTTGCCAATACCAATCAACCGCTTACCGTAAAAGTGGGCGTTTCGGCAGTAAGCATTGAGAACGCGCGTCTTAACCTGCAAGCCGAAGTAAATAACAAATCGTTTGATCAGGTACGCAGCGAAGCGACTCTTGCATGGGAAGAGCAGTTGAAAAAAGTCAACATCAAAACCACCAGCGAGAGCGATAAGAAAATTTTCTATACCGCACTTTATCACAGCCTGTTCGCGCCGTCTGTTTTTTGCGACGTAAACGGCGAATACCGTGGTTCAGACGGTAATTTTTACCGCGATACTACTTTTACAAATTATACTACTTTCTCTTTATGGGATACCTATCGTGCCGCACATCCGTTGGCAACGATCATTCATCCCGAAAAGCAGGCTGATTATGCATCTACATTCTTGAATATCTATCGCCAGCAGGGCAAACTGCCGGTATGGCACCTTGTTGGTAACGAAACCGACTGTATGGTGGGTAACCCGGGCATTCCTGTGCTTGCGGATATGTTGCTTAAAGGGGTTCCTATGGATAACGAGCTCGCTTTCGAAGCGATGAAACAATCTTCGCTGAAAGATGACCGTAGCCAGAAATGGATTAAGGAGTACGGATATATTCCGTTCGATCTTCCGGATGCGACCGAATCGGTAGCCAAAGGTCTTGAGTATGGATTAGCCGACTGGAGCATCGCTCAGGTGGCAAAACAGCTTGGTAAAGATGCTGATTATGAATTATTCACACAACGTTCGAAAACTTATCAACATCATTTCGATAAGAACTCTAACTTCGTGCGCGGCAAATCGTCGAAAGGCGAATTCCGCAATCCGTTCAATCCGTTCCGTTCAGAACATCGCGTAGATGATTATACCGAAGGAAATGCATGGCAGTATACTTGGCTTGTGCCGCATGACGTAAAAGGATTGATCAGTATGTTCGGTTCGGAAGAGGCGTTCACCGCAAAACTCGACTCATTGTTTATCGTAGAGGGAGATATGGGTGAAAACGCATCGGTTGATATCACCGGTTTGATCGGACAATACGCTCACGGTAATGAGCCGAGCCATCACATCACGTATCTTTATCCGTATGTGGGACAGCAATGGAAAACCGCAGCCCGCGTACGCGAAATCATGACTACACTTTATCATGACGCTCCTGCCGGATTGTGTGGTAACGAAGATGTGGGTCAGATGTCTGCGTGGTATATCCTTTCATCGATGGGATTCTATCCTGTAACTCCGGCCGGAGGTGAATATATTTTCGGATCTCCGCTGTTTGACGAAGCTGAAATATCTGTTGGCAACGGACGCACGTTCCGCGTAGTCGCTCACAACAACAAGCGCGAAAACTGCTACATCCAGAGTGTAAAACTAAACGGACAACCGTATAAAAAATCATATATCCGCCATGCCGATATCGTTGCCGGCGGTGTACTTGAATTTGAAATGGGCAACCAACCATCTGCTTTCGGAACGGAAGCAGATGCTAAACCTAACTAAACAGACTCTTTATGAGATCGAAAATCACATTATGCTTATTTTTAGTTTTGGCGGGCTGGAGCCAAGCTCACGCAATCGTTGAACCGGTTGATCGTGTTAATCCCTTTATCGGAACCACTCATTACGGAACCACCAATCCGGGGGCACTCGTACCCAACGGGCTGATGTCGGTGATGCCGTTCAACGTGATGGGCTCGAAAGAGAACCGTTTCGACAAAGATGCCAGCTGGTGGTCTACCGGCTATGACAACCGCAATACTTATTTTACAGGTTATTCTCACGTAAACCTGAGTGGGGTGGGATGTCCCGACCTGGGCTCGTTGCTGTTGATGCCTACTACCGGCACGCTCGATGTAGATTACAAACAATACGGAAGTGCTTATACCGACGAACACGCTTCGCCGGGTTATTATACCAACCGTCTTACTAAATACAACGTACTGACAGAGGTGTCGGCCACCACCCGTACAGGGATCGCCCGTTTCACTTTCCCGAAAGGGGAGGGGAATATCCTTCTGAATCTGGGCGAAGGGCTTACCAATGAAAGCGGTGCCATGGTGCGCAAGGTAAACGATTACGAGATTGAAGGAACCAAATTGCTGGGTACATTCTGTTATGCTCCGCAAGCGGTATTCCCGATCTATTTCGTGATGCGCGTTAATAAAAAACCGATTCAATCGGGATACTGGAAAATGCAGCGCGAAATGACCGGTCCCGAAAAAAACTGGGATGCCGATCAGGGAAAATATAAGCTTTACACCCAATACACCCGCGAACTTGCCGGCGACGATATCGGCGCGTTCTTCCGTTTCGATATGGAAGAAAACGAGCAGATCGAAGTGCAGATCGGCGTATCGTTCGTAAGTATGGCCAATGCCCGTCTGAATCTCGATACCGAGCAGAAAGGAAAGAATTTCGATGCCATTCGTGCGCAGGCCCGCAAACAATGGAACGACGATTTGTCGCGTATCCGCGTAGAAGGGGGAACCGACGATGAACAAACCGTATTTTATACAGCCCTTTACCATGCGCTGATTCACCCGAACATCCTGCAGGATGTAAACGGCGAATATCCGAAAATGGAGACAGGCGAAATCGGTACCACCAAAGGCGACCGTTACACCGTATATTCTCTTTGGGATACCTACCGTAACGTACACCAGCTGCTTACATTGGTTTATCCGGAGCGTCAAATCGAAATGATGCGTACGATGATCGATATGTACAAAGAGTCGGGATGGATGCCGAAATGGGAGCTTTACGGACGCGAAACCTTCACCATGGAGGGCGACCCGAGCATCATTGTGCTTGCCGACAGTTATTTCAAAGGCTTGCGCGATTTCGATGTGGAAACCGCCTATGAAGCGATGTACAAATCGGCGACACTGCCAGGCGAGGTGAACAAGATGCGCCCCGACAATACCGATTACCTGAAATACGGATATGTGCCGTTGCGTGAGCAATACGACAACTCCGTATCGCATGCGCTCGAATATTACATGGCCGATTTCTCACTTTCGCGTTTCGCCGAAGCGTTGGGTAAAAAGAAAGATGCCGAGCGTTTCCGCAAACAGGCGATGGGTTATAAACATTACTTCTCGAAAGAGTTCGGAACATTGCGTCCGATCATGCCCGACGGTAAATTCTATGAGCCGTTCAATCCGAAGCAGGGTGAGAATTTCGAACCGAGTCCGGGCTTCCACGAAGGAAACGCTTGGAATTACACATTCTTTGTACCGCACGATGTGTATGGATTGGCAAAGCTGATGGGTGGCAAAAAAGCATTCATCAACAAGTTGCAAGGAGTATTCGATAACGGCCTGTATGATCCGGCAAATGAACCTGATATCGCTTATCCGTATCTGTTCAGCTATTTCCCGGGTGAAGAGTGGCGTACGCAGCTGCTTACACAGCAGTTATTGAAAAAACACTTTACCAATAAAACCAACGGAATTCCGGGGAATGACGATACCGGCACCATGTCAACATGGGCGATATTCAACATGATCGGCTTCTATCCCGATTGCCCGGGAGTGCCCGAATATACACTGACCGCTCCGGTTTTCGATAAGGTTACCATTCAGCTCGATCCGAAATGGCATGCGGCAAGTCAGTTGGTGATCGAAACTGAGAAATCAGGCGAAGCCGACACCTATCTGATTGAAGAAGTGAAACTCGGTCAGAAAAACCATAAAGGTCGTCGCATCTCGCATCACGATCTGATCGGAGCAGATTCATTAAAAATAAAACTTAAAGCCTCAACCTATTAATAACACACTTATGAAAAAATCATTGGTT